>JBBIUJ010000009.1:0-29638 GCA_037440345.1 Prolixibacter sp. | reverse complement strand
ACGATGAGGCCGGCCGGTCCCATCAGGTAAAACCCTTGTGGATGAGGCGGCATACTACAAAATTCAACGGCGTCTCTTACCCTGTCCAAAAAGCGGCGGCAGCCATCTATTCGGAAGAGGGAGCCAAAGAGGTAAAAGCGGTGATTGATTATTACCTCGAAAATGCACGGATCATGATTGAAAGCCTGAAGTCGCAGGGTTATACTGTCTTCGGAGGAATCAATGCACCCTATGTATGGGTCAAGACCAAAAACGGACTTACCTCCTGGGAGTTTTTCGACCTTTTGCTCAATGAGGCCAATGTGGTTGGAACACCGGGATCGGGCTTCGGACCTTCCGGTGAAGGATATTTCCGCTTCTCTGCTTTCGCTGAAAGGGCAAATGTTCTGAAAGCGATGGAGCGGCTAAGAAAAATTTGAAAATTGGGAAATTGGGAATTGTGACCCTTCGACTTCGCTCAGGGACCGGTGGAGGTAGGAAGGCCGATTAGGAGTCTTTTGGATTTTTAACATTTTTTTCAGTCTGTTTTATTATAATTCGGAAAATCACGATCAGAAGTTAAGTACTTTAGTCACTTTAGTTCACTCTAGGCACTTTCTGAAATATGACATTTAAAAAGTGGTTATCTCTTGCCGTTTTGATTTGCGGCCTTTCCGTAAGCAGTTACGCGCAGGTATACTTTCCGGAAGATATGGTCAAGGTTGCAGCCCAGGTGCGTGATGACCTGACCGGATTGGTAATCCCTTATGTGAATGTAATTAACCAACGGGTCAGAGGTGGTACCATGACAGACAAAGAGGGCAAATTTACTTTGCAAGCCGATCCTACTGATACCATAACCTTCAGATCAATCGGATATATCGAAAAAAAGGTTCCCGTAAGCGAAATAGTGGGCCATGAAGATGCCACTGTAACCATGGCTCCTGTCAGGTACCAGTTGGAGGGAGTTGAAATAACCGGACAGAGCCAGAAGGTAAATATGTCGGGTTTGCTCGATCATGCGAAGAACATGAGTAAAATTCCGGTCGAACTTAGGACTGAATTTGCAAAAAAGCCCACAGTATTAACCGCCATTTTCCATCCTACTTCTTTCCTCTATTACAATTTCAATAAGGAAGAAAAATCGAAACGCAATACATTGGCTGCCATCCGGACAGAAAGGGAATGGCAGCTATTTTCTCTGGTTTACAACAAAGAGATTGCAGAGAGATTAACAGGGCTGAAGGGGGATGAACTCGATAATTTCATGGTCTATTTCAATGCGTTCAGTAATCTTCTTTTCAGCGCCACCACTTATGAAGTTGAAAAAAGGGTGAAAGAGGTTTTTGCCGAGTACAAAGCGAAGATCGTCGCACCAAAAGATAGTATAAAATAATAACAGGTTGCTCTATCAATAACTCATAACTAACAAGCGATGCAACTGCCTACATTTTCTGATATCCTTGCGGCTCATGATCTGATTAAGCCTTTTATCCACCGTACTCCGGTACTAACAAGCAAAAGCATCAATGATTTGATGGGCTGCGAACTCTTCTTCAAATGCGAGAACTTCCAAAAAGTGGGCGCCTTCAAGTTTAGGGGAGCAACAAACGCGGTTTTCTCCCTTACCGAGGAGGAGGCGACCTCAGGTGTAGGAACACACTCCTCAGGGAATCATGCAGCTGCCCTGGCCCTTGCTGCAAAAATCAGGGGTATAAAAGCTCATATCGTCATGCCATCGAACGCACCTGAGGTCAAGAAGATCGCGGTAGCGGGCTATGGAGGCATCATTACCTATTGCGAACCAACCCTGCAAGCAAGAGAGGAGACTTTGAAAAGACTCTCCGATGAGATTGGTTTAACTGTTGTCCATCCCTACAACAATTTCAGGGTAATTTGCGGTCAGGGTACTGCTGCCCTGGAGTTGTTGGAGGAGGTAAAGCTACTCGATATTATTATGTGCCCAGTTGGCGGAGGCGGACTCTTGTCGGGTACCGCCATCTCAACCAAGGCCATTCTTCCTTCCTGCAAAGTTATAGCCGCCGAACCTAAAAACGCAGACGATGCATTTCGATCTTTCAGGGATGGATTCATTCATCCATCAATCAATCCCAAAACGATTGCAGACGGACTTTTGACCTCCCTCGGAGAGCTGAATTTTTCAATCGTGCAGAAGAATGTTGACGAAATCCTTACTGCCTCCGAAGAGTCGATCGTTGCAGCCATGCGGATGATATGGGAAAGGATGAAGATCATCATCGAGCCTTCCAGCGCCGTTCCGCTGGCAGTGATCATGGAGAACAAAGAGAAATTTACCGGACAAAAAACTGGAATCATCCTCTCGGGAGGCAATGTAGAATTGACAAAGCTTCCGTTTTAAAGGGTTTATCTGAATTTTACCCCCAGGGTAACATTGACGGCATTTTTCCAGTTCAATTGCTGAACATTCGTTTCCATCGAGTTATTGAGGTTCGCCGAATAACGAACATCGAGTGTTACAAAACCCAAAACATCAACACCTCCGCCAAATTGCAAATCGAAATTAGTTTTCTGCCTGGTAAAAGAAGGAAACGGGTTGGACTCATTAAGAAAAAAAGAACCTTGAGGTCCAGCCATCACATGTGCACTGACAATGCCCAGATTAAGTAGTCTTAACCCAACCATTACCGGCACCTTCAGGGTATTAACCTTTGTCTCAAGAGGGGTAGCACTAGAAACGGAATAAGTCTCCTTGTGTGTTGCATAATAGAATTCGGGTTGCAGGTACAATATCCTTCCAAACTGGAAGAAGATACCAAACTGTGAATTGGAATCAAATTGGGTCTTAATGGAATTTTTGTCAATGGTTGGGGTAGCCAGATCCAACCCGATTTTGGGTCCGAACCAAAAATTTGGTTTTGATTTTGACGCATCATTTTGCGAGAAAACAGAGCCAGAGACAAACAATAGGGCAAAAAACACCAGAATAAAGTTCTTTCTCATAATCGTTGTTTTAAGATAGATTTAAAATAAAGGTGACTTATATACAATATTCGAACTAAAATACAATTAAATAACAAATTTAATCCATTTTGTCCCCTCTAATTTTTAAGGCACCTGATGGAAAGGCCATATTTGAGGCTAATAAAACTTTTGGTTATGGCACCATTGCCATAATACATGTACCGATAATAGGCAACATTGGTTAATGAAGGAGTTGTGCTCCACCAGTTGCCATAATTCCCAATATTACTGTAAATACCTGCGTTGGTACGATAACCGCCAGGCAATGCAGTGAAACCAGACAAATTGGTTGCCAGGGCATTTGGGACCTTCCAGTTAATCACTCCAAGCTCCTTTAATTTTCCACCTGCAACCGGCTCGCCGCCAAGGAAGGTTGATAAAGTTGTCCATTCTGCATCTGAAGGCACATGCCAACCGGTTGGGCACAACTTGCCTGAACTTGCTGCATACCAATTGTACAACGCTCCATATCTGTTCTTGTTTGCATCCGCATCGTCGTTGTACCAGCAGTATCCGGATTTGATCTGGTTGCTCCAGGTTGTACTGTTGTCAACCAATGGAATCGCTGTGCTGTCTCTAAATCTAGTGGTTCTCAAATTTTCAGTCATCCAGACTTGTGATCCAATGGTGGCAAAATGATAAAAATTTCCTTCAACATCTTTCACAAGTAACTTTCCTGTTGAAAATGTACGTTCGGCTCCATAAGCGGTACCAACCATATTACTCGCATAAGCCCTAAGGTAATAAACAGCATCCGGAGTCAGATTGGAGACGACACTTGAAAAACTTCCTTCCCCCGATCCATCTGAAGTGAAAGAATCACCAATAGTTGGACTTTTTGAGGTACTCCAGCAAACTCCCCTCGCGTAAACTGCTGAACCTCCATCACTCGAAACTACACCACCTGAGTTAATGTCAGTTTCACTTGTCGCCGAAACAGCCATGGTAGAAACGACAGGAATAGTTGACGATAACACGGCTGTGACCTGGTTCCCATATCCTGTTCCGGCACCATTTGTCGCATATGCCCTGATATAGTAAGTTGAACCCGGTTTTAATCCTGGGATTGTGCTGTTAAAAATTCCGGTGCCTGTCCCATCAACAGTAGTACTGTCGTTGTATTTAATGGTAGGATTTTGCTTCAAACTCCAACAGACACCACGGGAAATGATTGGGGAACTACCTTCTGAGGAGATATTCCCTCCTGTCTCAACAGAAGTGGATGATACATTTTTTATAGCCAATGATACAAGGAGAGGCACCTGGCCTTCCTGGTTTTTCTTGCAGTTGTAAGTAAAAACCAACAAAAAAATTACGACCGTAGCTATACGTCCTATTGATATCGGTTTTTTCATACTTGCAAATCAAAATCCCTTACAGACTGTGCCATATTATTTTTCACAATTAACAAATTCTTCAGTTTGAAATATAGAAGATTGTCTGAGGTTTATAAATAGATGCATTCTCCTGCAAAACAGATTTTCCGCCACCATGAAAGCCTTTAAAAATATCTTGGTGTGAATCTGCAAAACCGTTTCCTTTTGACCGGGAAATCATAGCTAAGCATAAATTCATGAGTACCTGCATTGTATTGGGAGGGACGAAAAGAGGTGAGATCATAGGCATATCCAAGCTTGACCCTGCTATTAACAAATATCTGAAATAGGAGGCCATATGAATTTTGAAGCCGATAGGTTGCACCAATCCATACTCTGTCGTAAATAAGCGCATTGGCTGAAAAATCTACTACGGTAGGGGTGTTTTGACTCCACCTGGCTAAGACAGTTGGTTTAAACTTGACATTGTCTGCAATGTCAAATACAATTCCTCCCATGGCATAGAAATTCATCTCTTCCTGATACACAGTCTCCCCGCTGTTGGAATTAATCTTGTTCCTGAAAATCTTTGGTACAGAAGCTCCAACAAAAAAATTATCGGCATGCCACATGAAACCAATACCAAAATTTGGCATATATTTTTTGTTGATATCAAAAGCGACGACCGGATCATTCGGATCGTGTACACTTAAATCAGTTAACAGCGCCTCATACCTGTTAAAACCTCCTTTGATACCAAAAGAGACATACTGATCATTGTTGAGCAAGATCCGAAATGAATAGTCACCATAAACCCCGGTTTGCCTGACTGGTCCAAATCGATCAGTAATGATCGAAAGGCCTAATCCAACGTTGTATTTTTTGAATGGCCCCTGAATTGTGAAAGTACTGGTAATCGGCGCTCCATCGAACCCAACCCATTGAATTCGGGACAAGGCAGTCATGTTTACATATCCCGACATTCCCGCATAGGCAGGTTGTACGGTCAGCAAATTGTTCATGTACTGATTAAATACCGGATCCTGCTGCGCATACACTCTTGAACTGACTCCCAACAGCAGAATTCCAAGGATCGCCCCGGCCAGACTGTTAACTATTTTGCTCTTAATTTCCAAGATAATATTATTAATAATAGACGTAGATATACCCTTTCATGGTCTGGCCACTAGAGCCGCCCAATTTGAGAATGTAATAGTAAACTCCTGGTGCGACCAGGCTGTTCTTCGCAAAATTGGACTCTGTATAACGTCCATTCCATGCATTTTCGGGCAGTTCATAATTGTTACTTTGGAAGACCAATTGCCCGGATCTTGTGAAAATCAACATTTGAGAGTTTCGATACTCCAGACTATTTAACCCGTCAATGACAAATTTGTCGTTTACTCCATCGCCATTGGGCGAGATCAATTGCGGTATGGTTGGAATCTCTTTGACATAGATTCTCTGGGTGCAAGTATCCGTCAAGCCAACTTGGTCCCTTACTGTCCAGACAACATAAGTTAAACCAGTCCTGAATTTGGCAGGTGCATCATTCCATACAGTATCCACAGTACAGTTATCCGATGTAAGAGCTTTCCCGAGATCTACCACATATTTATTTGGCGATCCATCCAGTGATTTGATATAGGGAACAGTCAATTCAATGTCTTTTGGACAAACTATAGATGGTGGTGTAACATCAAGAACATTAATAAAGACACTATCCTTTTGAACGCATCCTTTTGGGCTTGTAAGTGATATTTTATGCCATTGGGCGGTTAGCCTCACTGCCTCGCGTGTTGTTTGAACCGGGTTGGTTGCCCACAGATATTTGTAGCTATTCAGCAGATTAATATCTGTACTTCCATTGATGGTATCAACTCTTGCGCTGCCGTTGGCATCCGTCTTACATTGAATTGCTTTTGTGGTAAAACCAAGTTTGATAGGGGCTGGTTCCACAATTTCGCCTGTAAATGCCGATGTGCACATTTTAGCATCAGTCACCACTACAGTATATATTCCCGACCGAAGATTTGTTGCTGTTGCAGTTGTCTGAACCGGAACAGTACTCCAACGATAGCTGAAAGGCGCTGTTCCCATAGTGATATTAACAGTGAGGCTTCCGGTAGTATCGTGGGCGCAATTCAATACGGACAAAGCGGTAATGTTTGCACGCAATGAATCTGGCTGACCAACCAAAACAGGTTGAATATCGGCACATTTTCCACTTAGTGTTGATCCTTTGATAAAATAGGTTCCGGCAGCCACAAATTTTGGCGTAGCTACAGGCACTGTGGCTTTTGAATCGGTGAAATAGGAGAAGATTAATCCTGGCGTCGAACCTGCAGTGACAATTGGATCCGTCAAATCTGCCGTTGTACCGGTACAGGATTGAAGAACCAGATTATTGGTTACGATCTTAGGTACAGAGACAACTTCAATGATCTTGGTATTTATGATAGAGCAGGCACCTCCTCCAAGCGAATAGGTGTATTGAATGGAATGAACTCCGACTCCGGCCAATTTGGGATCAAATGTGTTCCCCACCATTCCGGGACCACTAAAAGTACCGCCAGAGGGTGAGACAGAGATCGTGACTGGCAAATCTGATACGCAATACGGTCCATAAGTACCGTTCATTGTAGCCGAATTGACGCCAACGATGATGCTGGCAGAATTTTTACAGCCGGTCGGATTGGTTATATTCAGCGTATACTTACCGGCATTGATCGCATCCATATTGGTAATCTGCGGATTTTGAAGATTGGAAGTAAACTCATTAGGCCCGGTCCATTCATATTTACTCATTCCATAAGGTCCTCCATTCAGTATCAAAACGCTACCTGCACAAATTGGATTAATATTTGGCAAAATGGTAGGTACGGGAGCCGCAGGATTAAATGTCACCGCCACTTTCGTAGAGAAAGTACAACCCGCCAGGTCGATCACGGTCAAGGTATAGTCTCCCGCTGCATTGCCACTGTTGACATTGTTGATGGAAGGACTTTGCAGGTTCGAGACGAAACCATTCGGACCACTCCAATGGTAACTGGCCATTCCATTCGGCTCACCACGTAACCGGAGGGTATCACCTGCACATATCGGGCTGTTCGAAGTAGCCCTGGGCTGGAATGGGACCGGGGTAATCGTCTTGGAAGCTTCACAACCATTCCAGTCGACTACCGTCAGGGTGAATTTCTCCGGAGGATTCGGGAAGGCCATTGCAGGCGGATTTTGTTGCGGCCAGGTAGATCCATTCTGACCAGACCAAATGTAAGAGGTCATCCCGTTAGGGCCAGCCTTTAGTTGCATGGTACCTGCAGGACATACCGTTGAATAATCAGCAATTGGGATAGGCAAGGCTTTGAACGAAACGCTGACCGTATCCATTGATGTCGCATTGTTGGAGTTGGTAACAATCAGGGTATAGGTTCCTGCATTAGCCGTGGAGACTTTGGGGATGGAAGGATTCTGCAATGTGGAGCTAAATCCGTTTGGCCCAGACCAAGCATATGATTTCATATTGTTGGGATATCCGGCAAGGTACAGGGTCGAGCCGATGCAAACAGGTGTTTGGGCCTCGGCACGGGCTATATCAAGCATCACATTTACCGAATCAACAGCGACACAACCACCCACTGAGGTAACAAACAGGTGGTACCATCCTGCAGCAGATTGTGTCACGTTAGTGATGGTCACATCCATGGTATTGAAAATAAATCCAGTCGGATCTTTCCAGAGATAGGTGTTCCCCGGCATTTCGGGACCACCTTTAAGCAACAATGTTTCGCCCATGGCCACAGGACTATTTGATGAAGCGCTTGCCGTGGTGGAGATGAGTGAAAGTTTTACAGCAGTTCTGGTAAGGCTGGAGCATTTTGTCAATTTATCCACATACTCAGCGTAATAGGTAGTAGTGGTATCCTTTTGCGTAATTGATTTAGTCAACGTAGGAGTAACAACAGAACCTCCGGAGGCCAAATCGTACCACACCAAATTAACTCCGGGGATTGGTGTAATACTCTTGTTCGCATCAAGTGTCTGAACCGGTTTCAGCGCACACTCTGTGATATCACCAGAACTCAATGGAGCAGGAGGAGCAGGATTAATGACCAGTTTAACCTTGACCCTGCCGAAACTGACACATCCGGTAATGGTATCCTTTGCTGCCGCGTATAGGGTAACTGATCCGACAATATCCAATTTCGAAGAGACTTCAAAACCATCGGTAGCCGCGTCAAAGCAAATGATTGATTTACCTGGTACAGACGTAAACAGATCTTTTGCATATAATGGAACTATTGGTTTAGATTCACAGGTTACCATTGAGTCCAAACCATTTGTCTTTAAGATTGGGTCCGGAACAATTTTTTCGATTATCAACGTGTCACCAGTTCTGATCGGATTGACACATTTGTCGAGTCTAGACTCTGCATAATAGATTTTGGTCCCTACAACCTTCAGTATTGGTGATGCTACCGGCGTGCCACCAGTTAGCGAATTGTACCAACTTATTGTCACACCTGTTGCAGGTGTCGCTGTAGTGGCAGTTAACACCTGGAGTGGTTTTGTTGGGCACTCTTTTAGGTTAATCGTAACCGGAGAGGCCGGTGTAGGATTAATTGTCAGAACAACCGGTGCAGAACGGACCACACTGGTACAACTTCCGTTGTTAGATTCTGCATAGTAAGTGGCAGTACCTACCTGATCAAGCATTGGAGTAACAGGGTCGCCTCCAGCTGGTATAGAATACCAATTCATGGTGGTGCCGCTTGGGACGCTGGCAGTTGCATCAAGTCTCTGAATATTCGGAATATGTTCACATTCAGTGATGCTTGGTCCGGCCACCGGTGGTTTCGGGGCGGCATCAATCTGAAGTGAGACCGCGGTTCTGGTGAGGCTCTTACAGCTTCCATTGTCCGATTCTGCATAATAGGTAATGGCCTTAACCGAATTGATTGTCGGACTAGCAATTGGAACACCACCAGTTGGGGTAAGGTACCACTTTACCGATGAACCCGGAGGCGGAGTAGCCACGGCAGTTAATGTTTGCAACGGATTTTGCTCACAAGCCCTTTGATCTCCAGCGCTAACCGGAGGTTCAGGAATAGCCTTGATGGTTAGCACAACTCCTGCCGACCGGGAGATACTTGGACAGCTACCCAGCATCGACTCGGCATAATAGGTGGCAGTTCCAACAGCGCTCAGGAACGGGCTAACCGGAGATCCGCCGGTGGCAGTCGTATACCATAAGGCAGCTGGATCTGAAGAACGGGCAACCAATGTTTGAATGGGCGAATGTTCACAATCGGTAATGTCGCCCAAACTGACAGGAGTAGATGGTGCAGGATTGATCTTTAATTCAACCTGCGTCCGATCGATGCTCTTACAGGTTCCAAGTAAAGCTTCTGCATAATATTTAATATCTCCTGGAGCGGATAAAGTAGGCGGACTAACCAAGGAGCCTCCTGTAAAGGACGAATACCAGTTTACTGTTGCGCCGCCGGAAGCAAATGCAGTGGCGGTGAGTGTTGTTGAGGCACTTGTTTGACAGACCTCCTGAAGGGCCAAATTCGTAACTGGTTTATCTGGAGTAGCATTGATCGTCAACACAACAGGGGCCGAACGGGATATGCTTACGCATTGGGTAACCGGATTTTTCGCTTCTGCATAATAGGTGACCGAACCAATAGTGTTCAAGGTCGGAGCGCCAACTATTGGCGTACCGCCTGAAGCTGAGGTATACCAACTTATTGATGAGCCTGGCGCTGTAGCGGTTGCATTCAGAGGTACAATTACAGCTTCTGCACACTTCGTTGCAGAACCAAAACTGGCAGGAGTTGCAGGAGCGGGGTTGATGGTTAATGTAATTTTTGTTCTGGTCAAACTGGTACAGGACCCGTTGTCGGTCTCTGCATAATAGTCTATACTCCCAATGGTATTCAGCGAATGACTCGCTACCGGAGCACCACCCACCGCAGTAAGATACCAATTGATCGTTGATCCTGTCGGAACAGTTGCCGAAGCTACCAATGGTACAATTGGACTTGTTTCACAGGCTGTAACCACTGCACTTGTGGCAACGGGCGGATCAGGAAGAGGAACAACACTGATGGTAACAGGAGTTCTTACAAGGCTTTTGCAACCGGAAATATTATTGGTTGCCTCCGCGTAGAAAGTTTGGCTTGCAACCGCACCACTACTAAGAGTTGGAGAAACTACTCCTCCTCCGACAGGAAGTGACCACCAGCTTAGTGTTACTCCGGAAGGAACAGTTGCAGTAGCAGTAAGCGTATGAGGAGTGGTTTCAACACATTGGGTAATATTTCCTCCACTGACCGGTGAGGATGGAGCAGGATTTACCAATGCAGAAACAGGATTTGAAGGAGCGCTTTGACAACCTGCCACATCTGCGACGACAATAGAATAGCTTCCCGTAGTTGTTACATTGATTGAACGAGTCGTCATTCCGTTCGACCATTCGTATGAATTAGCAGATGAAGAAGTCAGCGTAATACTGCTGCCTTCACAGAACGGGTTAGAACCGGCCACTGTGATCACGGGTGTTACTGGGACTGGCTGCACAGTCACAAGAACCGAATAGGGCACAGCGTTTGAACATCCGTTTGCTGAAACGGTGTAAAGATAAGTAACCTGAATAGGCGAAAGCGTTGTATTTGTTAACACTTCGCTGATATTCCCTGTTCCCGAAACCCCTATTTCACTAATACCTGCAACGGTTGCCCTGGTCCAGCTAAATACAGCGCCGGATGTAAGGCTGGTTGCAGTATAATTTAAAGCAGAACCACTGCAAATAGCCGGAATCAATAGACTACTACTGAGAGACGGCATCGGATTCACCGTTACTACAACATTCTGTGTGCTGCTGCACCCATTGAGTGTTGTGGTATAAACATAAGTCACATTGATGGGTGAACCGGTTGAATTGGTTAAAAATTCGCCAATATTTCCAATTCCGTTGGATGTTGGTTGGGCGATACCTGCAATAGCTGCTCTGGACCAGCTCTTAGTGGCGCTGGCCGGATTGCTGGTAGGCACATATGAGAAAAACGAACTGCTACATATAGATGCAGGGGTAAGAGTACTTGTCAACGATGGCGTCGGGTTTACAGTAACAACCACATTGGCAGGAACCGGATTGGTACAACCGGATATTGACATATAATACTGATACGTCACAGCGATTGGAGAGGTAGTCGAATTGTACAATACCTCATTCGGATTACCGGTACCGGAAGCCAATGGATTAAGGATGCCGGGTACAGAAGCCCTTGTCCAGGTAAAAGAAGTGCCGGGAGTAGAGCTGGATGGCGTATAACTGAAGGGTGAACCGCTGCATATCGGCGATGGTACCAAACTACTGGTTAATACCGGTGATGGATTTACCAGTACGGTGACATTCTGCGTATTGCTGCATCCATTGGCCGATAGTGTATAAATGTATGTGACCAGCACAGGACTTGTAGAGGTATTGACTAAAACTTCATTCGGATCAACACCTGATCCACCACTTGCCTGTGCATTACCAATGCCCGTTACAACTGGTCTGATCCAGCTGAAAGTAGTACCAGTTGTCGAACTGGCCGGTGTATAGGTAAAAGCTGTTCCACTGCAAATTGCAGTAGGAGTCAATGTACTTGACAACTTAGGAGTCGGATTAACCGTTACAACAATCGTATTGGAAGCAGGGCTGGTACACCCTGTAACAGGATCAGTTATCGACAACCGATAGCTACCGGAAGCAGTGACAATATTATTTTGCGTGGTTGCTCCTCCAGGTGTCCAGGAGTAATTGTAACCCGAGGTGGCTCCTGTAAGGGTAATACTTCCTCCTTCGCAAAATGTTGTCGAACTACCTCCAAGAACGCTGATCGTTGGCGCCGCTGGTTTAATTAAAAGGATGATTGTATCAGTTGCCACTCCTCCGCAGGGTGCCGCACCTGTCACAGTTAATGTCAAAGTAACCGAACCGCTAGCAATTTCACTATTGCTCGGAGTATAAGTTGGGGTCAATGTATTGGCATTGGTCAAAGTACCGGTACCGCCGCTCCAAAGTACAGAAGCATAGTTGGTGGCGCTGGCTCCTGAAAGAGTCAAACCCTCTTTACAAATAGAAACGGTGGGTGGCCCTGCATTGGCTGTCGGTAAATTATTGATGGTAAGCACCATGAAATCACTTACTGGCGAACTGCATGATGAATTTGGTTGCCCGGTCAGGGTCAATCTTACTTGTCCGCTTGAAATATCCCCGGGTCCGGGCGTGTAAGTCGGATGAAGCAGTCCTGTATTTGAAAAGGTTCCATCGCCGGAGGTGCTCCACAAGGTACTAGACGTATTGCTGGCCGTCGCAAGCGTAGTAGCCAATGACAAATCATAAATATTTGCCGCGCAAATAACTGCATCATTACCGGCATTGACAATCGGACGGGGTACTATCGTGAGGGTCATGGAATTCGAAACATTCGTAACACACGGGCTGTTGGCAACAGCTGTCAAGGTAAAGGTAACGCTACCAGCTACGGCATCGGCAACACTTGGAATATACCTGGGAGAAGTAGTACTGATTCCTGTAAAAATTCCCGAACCCGTAGTTGTCCAGGCAAAAGAGGCACTGTTGGTTACAGTTCCTGAGAGCGTGAAAGTATTTCCCTCACACGTGGTTGCATTCACACCTGCATTTGCAGTCGGAGGCGACTGAATTGAGATAACCATTTGATCTACAGCATCTGCAGCACAAGGAGAATTTGGCCTGGCTGTTAAGGTAAGGGTAACAGTGCCCGTTTCCCCGGCGCCGGCAGTATAAACCGGAGCCAAAGCAGTGGTCGGATAAGAGAGCGTCCCACTCCCGGAAGCGGACCAGCTAAAGGAACTAGCGTTGGTTACTGCCGCACCGCTAACTGCATAACTACCTCCCTGACAAATTATTGCATCAATTCCCGCATAAGCTGTGGGGGTAGAGATCAACCGTAACAGCATATTGTCAGCCACCGGGGCACTACAGGAATTTATCCCGTTTACCTGCAGGGTTAGGGTTACCTGACCGGAAGAAAAGTCAGCCGAGCTTGGATGATAAGTAGGAGTAAGGGTGCCATTCCCGGTAAAGGTTCCGCTTCCCGAACTAGTCCAATTAAGGATTCCTGCATTGGTAGCCGTAGCACCAATGATCGTATAGGTATTTGGCTGACATACTTGTGCATCTGGTCCTGCATAGGCAGTTGGGGCCGCTTGTATCGTAATGATTTTTGTAGAAGAGACCTGACCGGCACATGGTGCGGTTGCATTTGCTGTTAATGTAAGCGTTACTGGTCCCGATTCTCCCGTTCCCGGATTATAAGTAGGGGTTAAGGTTGATGGATTTGTCAAACTACCAGTTCCATTGTGCGTCCACAACAACGATGTATAATCTGATGCAGTGGCATCGCTGACAGTAAACGGGTAGCCCTCGCATACACTTGCGGCTGCACCGGCGGATACCGAAGGAGTGCGGGCAAACGAAAGAACCATAAAATCGGTTGCATCAGCACAAGGAGCTGTTCCGGCAGCGTGAAGGGTCAATGTTACACTGCCTGCAGCAATATCTGCCAGGCTTGGAGAATAAGTAGGGGTTAAAGTCGTACCACTTACGAAAGTACCAGTACCGGAAGTAGTCCAATTGACACTTGAACTGTTGGAGGAGGTACCGCCAATGGTGTAGGTGGTTTGAGACTGACATATCCTGGCATCTGGTCCTGCATTGGCAGTCGCGGGGGTAACGAAGGTGAGTACAAAATCATTGAAAACCGCTCCGCTGCAAGGCGCAACTGGTTGAGCAGTAAGTCTGAGTGTCACATGACCGGCTGCAATATCGGCAGCACTGGGCAAATAGACAGGAAGCAGAATATTCGGATTGGAGAATGTCCCTGTTCCATCTGTTGTCGACCAAGATACGGATGCACTGTTTTGTTCAGTTGCAAGCGTGATTGGATAGCTGGAACCAGCGCATACACTTGCATTCGGACCTGCATATACCACTGGTTTCTTCAGAATAGTCAGCGTGACCGTGCTGGAAGCATTTGTACAGGGAGACGAACCTGTGGCATGCAGGGTAAATGTTACCGAACCGGCAAGTATTTCTGCCGCATTTGGTGTGAAGACTGGTGTCAGGGATCCGGCATTGGTCAAAGGTGAAGTTCCTGTGGAGGTCCAGTTCACTGAAACAGCATTTGGAGCAGTCCCATGAAGCGTGTAGCTTCCTCCCTCACATAAGGATGCATTTACTCCCGCGTTGGCCGTAACAGGAGCTGCTATGGTAAGTGTCATGGTGCTTGTAGAAGTAGATGAACAGGGCGCCCCGCTGGTTCCGGTTAGCGTAAGGATGACCGACCCCATGGAAACATCATTTGCACTGGGCGTATAAGTTGGATTTATCTGGGTGGAGTTGGAGAAAGTACCCGTACCGGAAGTCGTCCAGGCTAAACTCGCGGCATTGGTTTGCGTTGATTGAGTAATCACAAAGTCTGTAGTCCCGCATGTCGAACCATTCGGTCCGGCATTGACAGTAGCCAACGGAGTGATAGTCAAAACCATAAAATCTTCAACTGTTGAGACGCAGGGGGCAAGGCTTGTTGCCCTTACCGTCAAAATAACAGATCCGGCCACGACATCTTCCGCACTTGGTGAGTATACCGTCTGCAATAAGCTACTGTTGTTGAAGGTTCCTGTTCCATTGGTTCGCCACAAAACTGCACTGGAATGACTCGATGTTGCCCCTGATGTTGTAAAAGTACCGGCTTGACAAACAGTAGCATCAGGTCCCGCATTCACCGTTGCCGTAGGATTAATTGTGAGTAACATTGTTGCAGAAACGGGTGAAGCGCAAGGAGTGTTCGGTGTAGCAGTAAGGGTAAGTGTAACATTTCCTACACTTATATCTGTTGCACTAGGTGTATAAATGGGTGATAAAACATGAATATCAGAAAAGGTACCAGTGCCTGTAGTCGTCCAGGTTAGAGCGGAGTAATTGGTAGCAGTGGCACCGCTGACTGTATAAGTTCCATTGGCACAAATGGATGCATTGGATCCGGCATTCGCGGTAGCAAATGGTACTATCTGAAGGTAAAAAGAGCTTGTAACAAATCCGCTGCACGGAGGATTAACACTGTTGGCCCTTAAAGTAAGAACGACACCACCGTTGGCAATATCATTGGGACCAGGGGTGTAAACAGTGACAATGTTGCCGGGAATATTAAATGTTCCGTCACCTGCAGTGCTCCATTGGGTAGTCGAATAATTGGATGCTGTGGAGCTACTGGTAGTATACAGACTGCCCCTGCAAATCTGCGCATCAGGACCAGCATTCGAAACAGGTTTACTTTGAATGGTAAGCGTTTGCGAGCTTACCACAGAACTTGTACATGGTGAAATCGCAGTACCGGTCAGTGTTAGATTAACAGAACCCGCTGCAACATCAGCTGCGCTGGGGAAATAAGTAGGATTGATGGCTGTCGGATTAATAAACGAACCAGTACCTGAACTTACCCAGCTAAGGGTAGAATAGTTTAAGGCAGTTGCATCACTGATCGTATAAAAAGTGGTCCCCTCGCAGATAGAATTCGATGTCCCGGCGTTAACTGTTGGCGCTGTTTGAGTACTAATTACATTGATCGGGAAGTTGGCTGATAATACCCCTTGTCCGCACGCGTTTACTCCCCTGACAGTTAAATTTCCGGATGTTGCAGTATTGGAGAAATTGATAATTGGAGTTCTGGAAGTACCTGAAATTGCCGCCCCTGAACCCGAGAAGCTCCAAAGATAGGTTAAAGCATTTGCAATAGAGGGGACGGCATATGCCACCCCAACCTGACCCTGACATACAGATGATGAACCTGTTATAATGCCTGGTGCGACCGGAAGAGGATTTACAACAATCGAATGGCTCGCTGATACACCATTTCCACATGAATTGGTTCCATATACGACCAGGTCACCGGAAGAAGCATTGTTTGAGAAATTTATGCTGACATTTCCAGGCGTACCGACCGTAATTGTAGCGCCAGTTCCGGTATAACTCCAAACATAACTGGTTGCATTGGCAATAGCAGAGACAGAGTAGGCAACGTTCTGTTGTCCCTGACATACCGGGGTAAGTCCTGACATGGCGCCTGCGGCCGCCGGAAGCAAACTTGGTGTAATCGGATAATTGGCAGAGATAACCCCGTCACCGCAAGAATTTCTTCCAAGAACAGTCAAGTTACCATTGGTCGCATTGGCCGCAAAATCGATGGTCACATTATTGGAAGTGCCTATTATAGTGGCTCCAGTTCCGGAATAGGACCAGACATAAGAGGTGGCATCTGAAATTCCTGGAACGGAGTAAGGGACATTTGTAAGTCCCTGGCAAGGATTTGATGTTCCGGAAATAACACCCGCAGCACCGGGAAGCGGATTCACCACAACCGGAAAATTTGGCGATGCAACACCATCACCGCAAGCATTTCTCCCGAATACGGTAAGGTTACCTGATGTAGCCGTTGGGGAAAAATTGACTACTACACTGTTTGTATTCCCTAAAATGGTCGCCCCGGTACCTGAATAGGTCCAAACGTAGCTGGATGCGCTGGCAATTGCAGGAACTGAATAGACCAAACCGGTCGCTCCCTGACATACAGTGGCAGCAGGCGGACCTGATATTGCACTGGAGACATCGGGAAGGGGGTTAATGGTGATAGGGAAATTGACCGAAACAGCGCCACTTCCGCAAGCATTTGTTCCCCTCACAGTAAGATTACCGGGAGTAGCAGTTGGAGAGAAGTTGATAGTTACAGCGCTGGAGGTTCCAATAATGGTTGCTCCTGTTCCTGAATAGGCCCAGGTATAAGTCGTTGCATTCGGAATTGCAGAGACTGAATAGGATATTGCAGTTGCACCCTGGCAAACCGTTGAAGTCCCCGAAATTGGTCCGGCCGCTGCAACTAATGGCGTGACAGTCACGGCAAAAGTTGAAGTGATACCGTTTCCACAACTATTTGTACCATAAACCGCCACATTGCCTGATACTGCAGTATTGGAATAGTTAACAGTAATATTGGGTGTAGGTGTAGTGCTTGCCGTATATGTAGCGCCTGATGGGACTGTCCAAACATAACCGGTAGCATTGGCAATCGCATTAATTGAGTAATTAACACTTGTCGAACCCTGGCAAACGGTTGCGGTTCCAGTGATGGTTCCTGCAGCTGCTGGTAGTGGATTAACCGTTACAGCGGTGTTTGACGAAGCCCCGTCACCACAACCATTTGTACCTTTTACAAATACTGATCCACTGATTGCAGAAGTCGAAAAATTAACAGATACTGAATTTGTTCCGGAAACGACAGTTGCCCCTGAAGGAAAGGTCCAGGTATAAGAGGTTGCATTTGCAATCGGGGCAACAGAAAATGTTTTGTTGACATCGCCCTGGCAAACCGGAGTAGTGGCTGCAATCGCACCGGCACCCGCAGGAAACCTATTAACTGTCAGGGTTGCAGTAGAACTTGGGATTCCATCTATTAGGCATCTGTATACATAACCATTCATCGAATAGCTGACACTATTGAGGGTCAAAGAGGTAGTGGTTTGTCCTGCTAGGTTACTCCATGTCAAACCACCATCAATGCTCACTTCCCATTGGTGCGTCGTACCACCGGTAACCGCAAATGAGGCATTGGCTCCCTCACATACGACTGCAGGATCCGGAGCAGGAATTGAGGGAGTATTGCTAATAAGGACAAAGCTATATTCACCAGTTGGAATACCCGGACTGCATGATGCATCGTTAAAATTGGGAATCGGTGCCGCAATTGCACTCAAAGGAACTGTTGGACGAATTAATTCCGACCCAACAGCTATATCCATCACAACAAACAATATAGCAACTCCAAAGATCTTACTCAGAGATAAAATTTCAAGGGTTGATCTCTTCAACTTTTTAATCACAACCATATATTGCCTGTTCTTTTATATTTTGTATGCAAGTTAAAAACAATCCGCTAATGCTATTATTTACTAGGCCTGCATTAATATACTTAATACAATTTTATGTCACAATGTTACCCCAAAATATCAAAAAAAACTACTTACAATTACTATAACATTTAAAGCGCTTCAATGTTATCAACTTGAACGCTCTTATGAAAAAATTAATCGATTGAAGTACAGTCTGATTGGTCGTATAGTTTGAAATGTTGGCGTAAAATTTGTGCACGAAATATATGAAAAATTCCGTTCAATTGTTGATAACCTGTTCGAAACTTGTTAAAAACTAAGCCAAAGCGCCAATTTCATCAGTGGTTGGCAAACAGGAACAGGTCAAATTATGAAGATTAGTCTATCAGATTCACTAAACGTTGTTTAAGTCCAATTTATTTTCGGCTATATTTGATCAAAAAAAGAATTGACCATCAACAAAACTATATTGGGAATCGACCCCGGCACTAACATCATGGGGTATGGCGTTATTCGGATAGATAACAACAAAGTGAACATTGTTGCCATAGGTGTCGTGAAAACTTCCGGATTTACCGGACACTATGAAAAACTCAGTCATATTTTTAACCGCACACTTTACCTCGTAGATGAATATAAACCGGACGAAACCGCTTTGGAGGCTCCTTTTTTCGGGAAAAATATTCAGTCAATGCTGAAACTTGGACGCGCACAGGGTGTCGCCATGGCAGCCTCACTTTATCGGGGAGTGCCGATTTTCGAATATGCGCCTCTAAGGATCAAACAGGCCATCACGGGTAGCGGTGCCTCCTCCAAAGAGCAGGTTGCCTATTTCCTCAAACAGATGTTCGGCATGACTATTATGCCTTCAGACCTGGATGCCACCGATGGATTGGCTGCTGCTGTATGTCACTACCTCCAGATGAAAAATCCGGTTTCCGAAAAGGGAGCCAGAAATTGGACGGAGTTTGTGCGGAAGAATCCAGGTCGCGTGAAATGAAAGGAAAGACTAAGGGACTGGAGGACTAAGGGACTATGGGACTGGGGGACTAAAAGGAGAAAATGGGAAGATGAAACCGGTCCCTGAGCGAAGTCAAAGGGTCTCCGTGGAACTATGTGCGTCTCTGTGAAACTCTGTGTAATAGATTAATCGTACCAGTGTTGATCGATTCGCAATCCACAAAATTTATATCGCTTCGGAAATCAACTTCGCGGTAGCAGTAAACTCCTCAGAACTAAATTGCTTTTTGGGTTTGGAGAAATCAATGTCCCTCTCACTGTTCAGCGGCACGAGATGGATATGTGCATGGGGAACTTCCAGTCCGAGAACTGCAACCCCTACCCTTTTGCAGGGTATTACCTTCCCAATGCCCAAAGCGACCTTGCGGGCGAAATTCATCAATCCGCCGTATGTTTCAGCATCCAAATCAAAAAGATAGTCTACCTCCTTTTTCGGAATAACCAATACATGCCCCCTAGTCAAAGGAAAAATATCGAGAAATGCCAGATAATTAGCATCTTCCGCAACTTTATAGGATGGAATCTCGCCTGCTGCTATTTTGGAAAATATGGAGGACATGGATTAATTTTTATTGCCCAAGTTCAATGTTGATGATTTCGAATGGAATGACACCCGAAGGGACCTGTATATCCACCACATCACCGACCTTTTTCCCCAGCAGGCCCTTGGCAATGGGAGTACTTACGCTGATCTTGGCCAATTTCAGATCCGATTCGTGATCAGAAACAATGGTATAGGACATTACTGCGTTGTTTTTTACATTTTTGATGGTCACCTTGTTCATGATCTGTACAACATCAGTTTCTATCTTGGACTGATCAATAATTCTGGCGCTTGCTATTTGATCTTGCAGGACAGCAATTTTGGCTTCGAGCATGCCTTGAGCATCCTTGGCAGCGTCATACTCCGCATTTTCTGAAATATCGCCCTTTTCAATGGCTTCTCCAATCAATTTGGAAATAGCAGGTCTTTCAACGTTAAGCATCCGATCGAGATCTGCTTTCAGCTTCTTCAACCCTTCTGCGGAGATATAGGTAATTCTGGTCATCCTTCTGATCTATTTACTGTTATTATACATAAAAAAACAGAAGAACTCCAAACCTCGGAGCTCTTCCACAATTATATATCTGACAAATGTAGAAAATATTCTTTTTTAATATACAAATACCCCCGCAATTTTTTTATCGCTTCCGGTAAAAAATTTTTGATTATTAACTGTCGGGCATATGTTAACTTAGTGCGACCTTTTTGATGAACACACCAATCATCCTTTTTGTTACTTTTGTTGCATCATGAAAAACTACAAGATCTCAAAGATAATGAGTGCCAGAATCCTTTCATTCTCACTTCTTATTTCGTTGATTATTGGCTTCCCTGGTTGTTCAGACAACCAAAACAACTTTGTACCTTACGCGAAAGTCGACAAGTATATTTCGCTCGTCAACTACAACAACCTGTTGATTTCTGGTAATTCCATGACATTTCCTGCAGAAGGGTACGCCGGATTAATCGTCATCTGTGTCAGTGACCAGCAATATCTTGCGTTCGATGCATGTTGCCCGTATGAGGGCCTTAAGACAAGTTATGTGGAGACAAATCCCGGACAAATCGGGATTGTTTCAAGCACTAACTCAATTGCTACCTGCAAAGTCTGTGGATCGCAATACATTCTTTTCAACGGGGGATACCCGATCAAAGGCCCCTCTACCCGCAACCTGAAACAGTATGCCGTAACCTTGCTCGACAACAGGTTGTGGATACATAATTAGAAGGATAAAGGATAAAGTAAAAAGGATAAAGTAAAAAGGATAAAGTAAAAGACGCCGCAATGTTTATTTGCAGCGTCTTTTTTATTTTAATCAATGAGACAAAGTTCCATTCTGCTCGAATGTCGCTTTATCCTTTTTACTTTATCCTTTATCCTTCTAATACCTGTAGTGGTCTGCCTTGTACGGTCCCTCCTTGGGTATTCCCAAATACTCTGCCTGTTCCGTTGTTAGCGTAGTAAGCTTTACGCCGATTTGCGCCAGGTGTAGTCTGGCCACCTCTTCGTCCAAATATTTTGGAAGTCGGTAAACCCCAATTTCATAACTGTTTTTCCACAAATCCAGCTGTGCCAGCGTCTGGTTGGTAAAGGAGTTGCTCATTACGAACGATGGATGGCCGGTGGCGCATCCCAGGTTCACCAACCTGCCTTCAGCAAGCAGGAAGATGGCATGTCCGTCAGGATAAACATATTTATCGACCTGTGGTTTGATGTTGACTTTTTTAATACCCGGCCATTTTTCGAGTCGGCTAACCTGAATCTCATTGTCAAAATGGCCAATGTTGCATACGATAGCCTGATCTGGCATGGCAGCAAGATGTTCGGCCGTGATAACATCCTTGTTTCCGGTAGTTGTCACGAAAATATTGCACTCGCCTACAACATCGTCAATGGTTGCTACTTGAAATCCTTCCATGGCTGCCTGCAGCGCACAGATCGGATCGATCTCTGTAACAATAACCCGGGCACCATAGGATCTCATTGAATGAGAACAGCCTTTGCCCACATCGCCATATCCGCAAACCAATACTACTTTGCCTGCGATCATCACATCTGTAGCTCTTTTGATACCATCGGCCAGGGATTCGCGGCAACCGTAGAGGTTATCGAATTTAGATTTGGTAACAGAGTCATTGACATTAATAGCTGGAAACATCAATTCGCCACGCTCCAGCATCTGGTATAAACGATGGACACCGGTAGTTGTCTCTTCCGAAACGCCTTTGATCTCTTTAATCGCTTTGCTCCAGCGATTGGGCGAATCTTTCAGTATTTTTTTGAGAATTTTGTATAGCTCCTTTTCATCGGCACCTTCGACCTCTTTGTCTAACATTGAAGGATCTTTTTCCGCAGCGTGACCAATATGAACCATCATGGTTGCATCACCGCCATCATCTACAATCATCTGAGGTCCAACGCCATTGCCGAAATCCAATGCACGCTCCGTACACCACCAGTACTCTTCGAGGCTCTCCCCTTTCCATGCAAATACCGGAATCCCGGCAGCAGCAATGGCGGCAGCAGCATGATCCTGTGTCGAGAAAATATTGCAGGAGGCCCAACGAACTTTAGCGCCCAGGTTAACCAGTGTCTCAATTAAGACAGCCGTCTGGATGGTCATGTGCAGGGAGCCCATGATACGAACCCCTTTCAGCGGTTTTTCAACACCGTATTTGGCACGAAGTGACATCAATCCGGGCATCTCTTTTTCAGCGATCTCAATCTCCTTGCGGCCGAATGCGGCCAAAGCGATATCATGTACTTTGTAATCGTTCATATAATTATTGATTTTTCCAACAAAAGGTTGATATTTTACAAGAATAAATTCAAATTAGGTTTGCAAATATAGTCAATGTTCTGGCTTTATCAAGGACCAGTTGCTCTTTTAATTGCTCCAGGCTCCCAAATTTCACCTCATTTCTAATCCTTTCAACAAAACTGACCGAAATGTCGCTGTCGTAAATATTCCCCGAGAAATCCAAAATATGAACCTCGATACTCCGATGGTCCACATTGGTATTCACAGTAGGCCGGGTACCTACATTGAGCATCCCCTTGTAATGCTCCCCACCGACATTTACAATTACTGCGTAAACCCCATCAGTTGGAATCAGCTTATGCTGGTCATCAGGAAGGATGTTGGCTGTAGGAAAACCAATCTCCCTTCCCAACCGTCTTCCCTCTACGACTTTTCCTTTCAGCAAATAGGGGTAACCCAGATAATGAGTGACCTTTTGTATATCTCCGTTTTCCAGTGCCTGCCTGATCTTGGTTGAACTGACGGCAACATTCTCGACCAATAATGGATTAAGCTGTTCAACTTCAAATCCATGCAGATCGCCCAATGTTTGTAATGCCTGAAAATCACCCTGCCTGTCGTGACCAAATTTGTGGTCATATCCGGTTACCAATTTGCAGATGTGCATTTTATCCACAAGTATCTTTTTGACGAATTCGGAATAAGAGAGCGCGGCAAACTCCCTGGTAAAAGGGTAAACAACCAGATGATCCAGCAACAACTCCTCCAAAAGCAAACATTTCTCCTCCTGGGTCGTTAACAACCTGATTGTATCTTCGTTGGGGGTCACCACCATCCGCGGATGCGGGAAAAAAGTGAATACGACAGATTCACCATCGGTATTGTGAGCGATCCGCTTGAGCTCAGCAATTACCTCCCGGTGTCCAAGATGTACTCCATCGAAAGTCCCGATGGTTACCACAGGTTTTTTCGCTTTGAAATTGTCTAATCCGTAATGTATCTGCACTTGGAAAATAAAATGTAAAAATAATCAAAAATGCCATGTGTCTAATATAGTTCTTCCGGCAAATGCAGGCTAGAATATAAAACGGTGGTATTCTGTAAATTAACTTCCCTTAATTTGTAATTTGTAATTTGTAATTTCCTTTCCTCCATTTATTGGCTACTAATTTTTATTTTTGTTGCTTCATCGGTTTCCTACCGGGAAGCTAAACTTGAAAATTTGTGCTATCCGATTCACGTTACATAAATAAACTTACAATGAACAAAACCCTGGTTTTGCTGTCGATTGTCCTTCTAACCGTGGCTTGCGGCAAAAAAAATAATTTTTCCATCTCAGGGAAAATTGATGGCGGAGCAGGCAAAACTGTCTACTTAAACCATCTCACTTTGACCTCCCTTCTGACTGTTGATTCAGTCAAACTGGATAAAGCCGGCGAATTTAAGCTCAAAGGGAGAGTGAGTGAGCCTACCTATTTTCTGTTAAAACTCTCAGACAACAATTTTGCTACCCTGCTACTCGATTCTGCCGAAAATGTAACTGTCACAGGATCATACAAACTATTCGCCTCCGATTACACTGTCAAAGGCTCCGATAACTCATCCAAGGTCAGGGAACTGACATTAAAGTTTGCCGCTGCAAAATCGAAAACTGATTCCTTGCAGAAACTCTACCAGAAACATCAGAACGACGCTCTTTTTACCTCTGAACTGACAAAGTGGAACAGCGAATACGCCAAACAGGTAAATGATTATACCATTTACCTGAATGATTTTGTCAAGAGAAATCCGTTCTCCATGGCCAGTGTCTATGCGCTTTATCAGAAGTGGAGCGAAAACAACTATGTAGCCAATGATTTTCAGGCAATGAAAACTGCAGCTTCGGCACTATATGCCGTTTACCCCAAAAATGATCAGGTGAAAGCGCTCTACAACAACGCTCTGACCATTATCAAGGAACAAAAAAATGCCAAGCTGAACAACCTGATGAGCCAGTCGGCAGTTAACTCCCCCGACATTAAATTACCCGATGTGTCAGGCATTACAAGGGATTTATGGTCGCTGCACGGGAAAAACGTACTACTCCATTTCTGGTCGGCCAAAGACCGTACCTGCCGTATCCAGAATCAGGTGTTGGTTGAGTTGTATGCCAAATACAAAAGCAAAGGATTCGAAATCTATATGGTTAGCATAGATGACGATAAGGCGGCATGGACTGCCGCCATAGCAGAAGACCGGCTAACCTGGATCAATGTGGGCGATATGAAAGGAAGTATCTCTGCTCTGATGAACTATAATATCCACAGTGTTCCCGCTAATTACCTACTCGACAAAGAGGGAAAAATCATTGCGAAAAACCTTAAGGGACCGGAACTAAACAACGTACTGGCGAAGATTCTTTAACAAACATTGAAAAGTCCCCCACAGGATTAAAGAATTAAAAAAATCCGGCTGGGGACTTTTCCAAAGTTTCTTTTAGGGGACTTTTCCAAAGTTTTCTATCTTTGCCGCAAATATTGTCTGTGGTCATCGGAAAAAAAATCTATTTTGTCTCTGATCTGCACCTTGGGGCCCTGGCCCTAAAGAACAACAAAGAGCGCGAGTTGCTCTTCGTCGATTGGCTGCAATCGATCAGAAAAGAGGCTTCCATGATTTTCCTCATGGGAGATTATTTCGATTTTTGGTTCGAATACAAGAAAACTGTTCCCAAAGGTTTTGTCAGATCCCTGGGGGTTTTGGCCGATATTTGTGATGGCGGTACACCCGTCCATTTCTTTACCGGCAACCATGATATCTGGGCATTTGATTACCTGACGGAGGAGGTTGGCATGGTCGTTCACAGAGGAAGTGTCACCATGGAGCTTCTTGGCAAGAAATTCTTTCTTTCGCATGGTGATGATCTTGGGAAAAAGGACTTTGGCTATCAGTTGATCAAGAATTTTTTTCACAACTCTTTGGCGCAGTGGGCCTTTGCAAAGATTCATCCCGATCTATCTTTCAGAATGGCCCATTATTGGTCAAAGAAAAGCCGCCTCTCTTACAAAAATGGAGGAGTCGGGTTAAAAAACATTGAGACGGAAGAACAATATCTTTTCGCCAAAAGTGTCGAAGCAAAAGAACATTTTGATTATTTCGTCTTCGGCCACCGCCATCTGATTATCAATGAGCCACTCTCAAGCAACAGCAGGCTAATTGTGCTTGGCGACTGGATCAGAAAATTCAGCTATGGGGTTTTCGACGGAAACGAATTCAGGATAGAAACAATTGAGAATAATAAACTAAAAGAATATCGTATAACAATTTAATTATGAGCAAAGAGCTTTATACCGTTATTACCGGAACCGGATCATATATCCCGCCTACCGTCATCCACAACGACTATTTTCTTGATGCAGAATTTTACGATCCCGCAACTGGTAAAAAATTTGAGACCCCCAATGCGGAGATTATCCGTAAATTCAATGAGATTACCAATATCGAAGAACGTCGCTATGCCGAACCGGATCAGGCAACCAGTCATTTAGCCACCTTTGCGGCAGAAAATGCACTCAAGTCATCCGGCTTTGACCGCGAAAAGCTGGAATTCATCATCGCTGCACATAACTTTGGCGATATTTATCCGGAAACTTACCGTTCCGATATGTGCCCAGCTATTGCCAATCGTGTTAAACTGGGCCTTGGCATTACAAACTACAATGTTCATACCCATGATGTAGTCGCAGGATGCCCTGGCTGGACTACCGCAATGATTGTTGCAAATGCATACATCAAAAGCGGCATGTTTAAATGCGGACTGGTTGTAGGTTCCGACCTTAACTCCCGCGTCTCTGACCCTTACGATCGCGACCGTATGATCTTTTCAGACGGAGCAGGCGCGGTAATTGTGGAGGCAGTTGAAAGTGAGAAGCCGGTGGGTATTTTGTCCCATTCCAGCAGATCTGACATCGATCCGGGCATGTTGAAGATGGGCGTTTCCCTGAATCCGGATTACCATGGCACCGAAATCAATATTAGAATGGCCGGTCACAAGGTCTACGCCTATGCACTAAACGCCGTTCCGGGAGTAGTAAAAGACAGTCTCGACAAAGCCGGACTTCACCTTACCGATATCAGTAAAGTACTGATACACCAAGCCAATGAAAAAATGGATGAAGCGATCCTGCATAGGGTCTTTAAACTATATGGCATCAAAGAATTCAACATTGATGTGATGCCCATGACCATAAGAACTCTCGGAAACTCTTCCACAGCAACAGTCCCTACACTATTGGACCTAATTCTGAAAAACAAGATGGAAGATCATGCTATCGAGTCCGGAGACAATATCATTCTTACTTCGGTTGGGGCCGGAATGGTGATCAATTCGATCGTCTATCGTTTCCCTTGAAAAATTTTGTTACAATTTCAAAGCGCAATCGTTTCGAACGGTTGCGCTTTTTTTTGCAAAACTTAGTGTACCTTAGTGCCTTGGTGCCTTTGTGGCCTCGTTATATATCACTTATTCGCGAACAGCAAAAATATTATACCCTATGGAATTCATTTATCCGATACTGGCCTTGATCGCAGGCGGCATAATTATATTTATTTGGCAACAAAAACGTATGAGCGATTTAAGGAGTACCCATGCGGTCATGCTTAATGAAACAGAGAAACTGGGTCTGGCAAAACTCGCCGAAGCGGAAAAAGACAAGTCTCTGGCTGAACAGCAGTTATCGTCACTTTCCAGGGATTTTGCAGAGGTAAAAACTGACCTTGCGACAGAACGTCAGAAGAATGAGGAGTCGATCAGACTGCTCACAACCTCTATGGCGGAACTGGACCATGCAAAAAAGCAACTGACCGACAAAGCAGCGGAATTGGAACAAATTCAGAAACGCCTAACGGTAGAATTCGAGAATGTCGCGCACAAAATTCTGAAAGAACACTCGGCCGAATTTACCTCTTTGAACCAGAAGAATATTGGTGATATCCTCTCCCCGCTCAAAGAAAAGATTTCGACTTTCGAGAAAAAGGTTGAGGAGTCGTACGAGAAATCCTTAAGAGATCAAACTGATTTGAAGGTCGAACTAAAAAAACTGCAGGAGCTAAATGCCAAAATCGGCAACGATGCCCAAAATTTGACCAATGCCCTCAAAGGCGATGTAAAAAAACAGGGCAACTGGGGTGAAGTGGTTTTGGAAAGGGTGCTTGAAAGGTCCGGCTTAACCCTTGGCCGTGAGTACGAAAGGGAGGTTTTTGACGAAAATAGTGATGGCAAGCAGATTCGGCCCGATGTGATCATTCACCTTCCCGATAAGAAACATCTGATCGTAGATTCTAAAGTCTCGCTCATCGCCTACGAAAGGCTGGTCAACGAAGTCTCCGATGAACTAAGGATACAGCACCTGGCCGATCACCTCAAGTCGTTGCGATCGCACATCAAAATGCTATCAGACAAACATTATCCTACAGCCAAAAACTTGAACAGTCCTGATTTTGTCTTGCTTTTTTTGCCCATCGAATCCTCCTTCAGCATAGCCATTCAGGAAGATCAGGAGTTGTTCAATTATGCCTGGGACAACAAGGTAGTGATTGTGAGCCCATCCACACTTTTGGCCTCCCTGCGAACCATTGCATCCATCTGGAAGCAGGAGAACCAAACCAAAAATGCGCTGGAAATCGCCTCTTTGGGAGCTTCTTTGTACGACAAGTTTGTCAATTTCATTCAGGATTTGGAGAAGGTTGGAAAGGGAATAGAAACGGCTCAATCCAATTATGCCAATGCCCTGAACAAGTTGCATACAGGTAAAGGAAATCTGGTCCGTACTTCTGAAAAATTAAAGGATTTAGGGATCAAAACCCAAAAATCGCTGCCTGATTACCTGATTGAGGATGATAATCAGGAGGTATTGACAGAAAAGGAATCAGGGTTGCTCGAAGAGTAACAAATGTCCGGCAACCAGGGTAGCCATAAAAAGAAAGAAGAGAAATTCCCTCCAAAAACCGCGCTTTCCTGCCATAAAAAAATAGGAGATCAGAAAAGCGACCGGAATGGTAGAGATGGCGATAACGCCCAATCCTGTTGATGAAAGCAGAAACGCAGAAGGAATACTAAGGCCCAACATCCAGTAAAGAATAATAAAATATTTTCTGGTACTCATTTTTCTGATACTAACCGAGTTAACCAGAGAAATACTCCCCAAAGCGGACAACAAAAATATAAAACCCGTTACAATCAGGAAGCCTAAATTGAAAATAAAATGATTGTTAACAGACTTCATCCCTGATAAGATGGAGGAGACAAATGTCTGATCCGATCCTGAAACAAAGAGAAAAGCCCAAAGCAAAAGCCATGGCAGGGCGATTCCAATGAGTGGAATTACCAGAAGCCTCCAATTATCGCTTTTTTGCAGGACAAAAATCGAGATGAGGATGAGTGGAAACAGTGTAATCACCGGAAGGTAGAAAAGCGCACCGATTGAGAGCAAAAAGGAGGCATTAAAAGTAGAGGATATCTCGTTTTTCCGATGATAAGTCGAGAATATGTAATAGACCGATAACAAAACGAACAGTGCTGCCGGATATACCGGGTGAAAGGTTTGCAACGAAGGAAAGGAAGAGATGATGCTCACATAGAGAATTCCGGGCAAAAAGGTTCTATGTTGCAAAAATTGAAATTCATAACTCAACAAGGAGAGGATCAGTGCATTCAACAACATCAGCACAAATCCCGTTACCACTGGAAAGAAAGAGGCCCCGGTAAAAAATTTGGCAAAAAATGCATACAATGGCATCATCCCTTCACCCGGAATGGAGACAAGCGAAACGGGTACCCTCAAAGGCTCAATCCAGAAGAGTAGGGCTACAATTGGGATCAGTATCGCACTATAAACATTTTTGTTGTTAAATAGCCTCAAAAACATTTCAGTCTATTTTAAATCAAAACCCAAATCGGTACGGTAATACATCTTGTCAAAAAATATCTTGTCGGTATTCTTGTAACTAAGGGCCAGCGCTTCATCCATCGAGTCGGCAAGTGAACTAACGGCCAAAAT
>JBBIUJ010000008.1:0-30434 GCA_037440345.1 Prolixibacter sp. | reverse complement strand
TTCAATTGGAAGCGCCATCAAGAGCTTTCTGAAAGAGTCGAAGTTTGACAGAAAGCTTGCCGAGGTCGATGCCGTGAGCTCCTGGGAGTTTATCATCGGCAAGCCCATAGCCCGGGCTACTACCTCCATTTACATTAAAAACGAGATATTGTATGTTAACCTCAGTTCTTCCATCGTGCGCAACGAACTGTTTATGATGCGAAACGACATAATCCGTGCCATGAACGACCACGCCGGGAGGGTGATTGTGAAGGCGATTGTGCTCAAATAACTTATCAAACAATATTAACATTTCGAAACATCCATGTCTATCGATTTTTCAAAAATACCCAACCCCAGTTATGTCATTGAAGAAAACCTGTTGCGCAAGAACCTGGAGAAGATCAGGAGTGTAAGCCAGGAGGCGGGAGTGGAAATTGTCCTTGCTTTTAAGGGTTTCTCGCTGTGGAGGGTCTTTCCGATTGTTCGGGAGTACATTTCCGGTGCAACTGCCAGCGGGGCAAACGAGGCAAGACTGGCATCCGAAGAGATGAAGTGCCTGGCGCATACCTATTCGCCGGCATTTACCGATTCAGATTTTCAGATAGTGCTTGATTGTTCTTCCCACATTACCTTCAATTCATTGACCCAGTTGGCTCAATTTATTGATCGCGTTAAGGCTCATCCAAGAGCAATCACGATAGGTCTAAGGGTTAATCCCGAGTTTTCCGAGGTCGCAACTGAATTGTACAACCCCTGTGCTCCCGGCGCCAGGCTCGGCATTACTGCTGATCAGCTTGGCAACAAACTTCCGGCAGGTGTCGAAGGATTTCATTTTCACACCCTATGCGAATCGACTTCCTACGATTTGGAGAAAACCCTGGCGGCTTTTGAATTGCATTTTGGGAAATTTCTGGGACAGTTGAAATGGGTCAATTTTGGCGGTGGCCATCTGATGACACGCAATGACTACGATACCAACCATCTTGTCAGCGTATTGAAATCGTTTAAATCAAGATGGCCAAACCTATCTGTTATTCTTGAGCCGGGCAGCGCTTTTGCCTGGGAGACAGGATTTTTGCTGGCTTCGGTAGTGGATGTGGTAGAGAACAAAGGGATCAAAACGGCCATCCTTAATGTCTCCTTTACAGCCCACATGCCTGATTGCCTGGAGATGCCCTATCAACCCAAAATCAGGGGGGCTTACCAGGAAGCCGTGGATGGGAAATTTGCCTGCAGAATGGGTGGAAATTCTTGTCTGGCAGGAGATTACATGGGATATTGGTCGTTCGAAGAACCACTCAAACCTGGCGATCCCATTCTGTTTGAAGATATGGTCCATTACACGATCGTCAAAACCACCATGTTCAATGGGGTTGCGCATCCTTCGATCGGAATTTGGAATGAGACGAGCGGATTTACCCTACTGAGGGAGTTTGGGTATGAGGATTACAAGGGGAGGATGGACTGAGGAGAGATATGAGATATGAGTGATGAGAGATGAGTTATAAGTTATGAGTTAGCGGCAAGCATAAATGCGACACAGATCATACATTTTAATTAAATATAACATCCAATATCATGAAAATCGTCAGACAAAAGTTTGAAGAAATATCAAAAGTTGAAGCACTTGATAGAGCAAATTATTTTGGATTAATTGAAGGAAAACAGATAATGTTTTGTACAGGCAGAACGAGAGGTGAATACATTGTATTATGGTGCAACGAAAAGAAAATCTCTTCAAAATATAGTTTATCTACAGAGGGACAAAAATTCTCTGAAAATAAAGTATTCAATTATAGAAGTTCGTTTATCGGTAAAATGACCTATCTATCAATCACAAAAAATAATCTTGATTTATGGAATGAACTTTATGAAGAAAAATTATTCCCATTTTGGAATCCTGAATTAGGGCCTTTTGCTTATAATACAAAAAAATTAAGAAGTATTGCACTATGCCAAGTCTTTAAGACTCAAGTTATAATCGAAAAACAAGATGTTGGAGATGGTCAAACTTCAAGAAAATTATACAATTCTGTTAAGATTGAACAATTGAAAAATGATTTAAAAAAGATGATTCCGATATTACCAAATCAATTATTTCTTGATAGAAAAAATAAAATAGAAACAATTATCAATAAATATAAAAAATCAGAATCCATAAACTCTGGGAAACTGCTTTCAAATCAGGAAAGTGATTATGAATTAACTTTCGTTGAAGAAAATGAAGAATTGACCTTTCCTGAAGGGAAAGAAATTTATATAATTCACAAATCAAAGGAAAGAAACCATGAACTTGTACTAATAGCCAAAGAATTATATTTTAAGGAAGACAACAAACTGAGTTGCCAAATCTGTGGCTTCTCATTTTTTGATAAATATGGCGAAATCGGAAAAGGTTTTATTGAAGCGCATCACACCTTCCCTATTTCGGAACTAAATAAAGAAACAACTACTAAAATTGAGGACTTAGCAATGCTTTGTTCAAATTGCCACCGTATGGTACACAGGCATGGAATGTTGTTGACAATTGAAGCTTTAAAAGAAATGAAGTGCTGAAATGAATGCCATGCCGCGACAGAGGCTACGAAGTAAAAGCGGAATCAGAGTAAAACCATCCGGGTCGCACGTTGGCGAAACTGTCCTGGCGGACACTTTTGCAGCTCGCAACCCGCTTCTGCACATAGCCTCAATCCGATAGGGGTAATACTAAAAGACAGAAAACACAATGATAAAATTGTATTTAGATTCGAACGTTTTTACAACATTACGACAGATTGAAAATCTGACGAACAATGATGAAGTAATTACCTTTCAGAGTCTTATCATTGTGATTAATTCTGAAATAGACTGTTGAGGGTCGCATAATTTTTTCATAACTTACTGACATTGACCATAGGGACGAAAAAACAAATTTTAAACAGTCTCTTTTTATCGGCAGATAACAATAATAGCGTCTAACTCATATCTCATATCTCATATCTCATAACTCATAACTCGTTCAGTGGAAATTTTTTAGCTTCCTCAACCAACCTTTCGCCGGTAAATTCGGTAGTTGACATCCGAATGCGCCACTCTTTGGGATAACCGTTGTTGAAACGGCTTCCGATGTTTTTGGCCCACCCGATCGGATGGCGCCGGTAGGTGATCAGGTTCCATCCCTGTTCCTGGAATGCAAGCCGGAAATCGTCCCTTCTCAAAAAACTGATCGACTGTTCAAGCGAAACCTCCAGCGAAGGGAAGTGCGACGTGTTGATGATTGTCGACACAGCGAGATCGTGCGCGGGTATAAGGCTGGTCTGTTTTATCTCTCCGATTTTAACTCCGGCATGAACGATACGGAGCGCGGCTTTGACCTGATCCAATGATTGAAGCTGATTGGTTGGAAAGGCCAGAAAGTTCTCCTCAAATTTGATCAACGAAAGCGGAAGTTGTTGAAGCAAATCACTCAAAACTGATTGTTCTGCTTTGGAGGCAAGCGGTAATGCGGATTTCTCTTTGCTGCGCTTCTCTCCGTCGAGCCTCCCTTTTTTTTGAACGGCCGCAGTAAAATAGCCTTCTCCGGGTACCATGTGCGGATAGAAGCGGTAACAAGGGATATTGCTCGCTTCAGTCGTTACGATTCCCCATTCTTCTGGAATGGTCAGTTCAATACCTTCGACTTCAGCAAATTCGGTAAGCCATGAGATGTTCTCCTCATTTTCGGCCGGATTATAGGTACAGGTACTATAAACCAACATCCCATCTTCAGCAAGGGCAGGCCAAACGTCGGCCAGAATCCTTTTCTGCCGCTGGGCACATATCGAGGCATTGGATTCCGACCACTCATCGATGGCGGAGGGATCGCGTCGAAACAAACCCTCTCCCGAGCAGGGCGCATCGACGACAATGATGTCAAAAAAACCAGGGAGACGGGAAAAATCCCTGGGATCATTGCAGGTTACGACCACATTTGGGTTGCCCCATTTTTTAAGGTTTTCGGACAGTACCAATGCCCTGGAATGGATCACCTCGTTGCATACCAGAAGAGAATCTGTAGGAAGGAGCGAACTTAGATGGGTTGATTTTCCGCCTGGTGCCGCACACAAATCAAGAACACGCAAGGGCTTTTTTGGCGTATGCCGGATAAATTGTTCCAGAAACATCGAACTTGATTCCTGTACATAATAGGCGCCTGCATGGAAGAGCGGATCGAGGGTGTAAATTGGACGTTGAGGAAGGTAATATCCTGTTGAACAGGTCTGAACGGGAGTCAGGTTTAATTCTTTTCCTATTTTTTTTGTATTGATCCGGATCGAATGGTTGACTGCAGAAGAAATTGAATCGTTGAATTTCAGAAAACCATCACCTAGAATCGTTTTCATTCTCAAATCAAAAGACTCGGGAAGTAAGATCATTTGAACTCTTTTTGCCAAAACTAGCCATTTTTTTCGGGGATTATTTTAAATTTGTTCAATAACTAATTCGAACATCATGTCAATCCCTTTTAGACTGAAATGTGCTTTAGGACTTCTTCCCTCGGCTGATCAACTCGACGCGAAATGGGAAAAATTGATTAAAATGCGGGACGATCTCAATGAAATGGAGCGTTCTGCAGAATTAAAGCAATTTGAAGATTTAAAGAACCTTATTGAATCGTCCGATTTCCAACATAAAAAGAGGGAGATTGAATCTCTGCAATTTACCGGAAGTCATGAAGACAAACTTCTTAAGGAGTACAAAACCCTGGCCGGCTCATATGCCATAAAAAATTACCACAAAATCTTGGATTCCGATCGTTTGTCGAGGTTACAGAATATTTTGTCAGGACATACCCTTAAAAGATTTATGGAACTTCAGAAGGAGGTCGAATCGGTTGAATTCGGGAGCAGGAGAGCCGGGCTTAAAAAGAAAGAATTTGTTAAAACCCCTGATTACCTTATTTTAACTGAGTTTAATCAGCTCAGCAAAAGCGGCGACATCACCTTCTGGAGAAAGTTTAGCAGTTCTGATAGTTATCTCACTTATCTTAAAACAATAGAATCCAAAGATTTAAAACGTTTTGATGAGTTAAAGGTGTTGACGTCATCCAAAGAATTCAATGACAAAATTTCTTATTTAAAGGATAAGAAAAGATTTCTCAAAAGTGATCAGTACAAAGATGTATTGGCATTCAATGCAATGGATAAAGGCAAGTTTATGGCTGATTACAGGAAGCTTAAAAGTGCCAAAGAACTTGATTTCTTCGAAAAATGGGAAATTTCCTTTGAGGCGAATTTTACCGAAAAAAAATTGGACAATAAGTATTGGCAACCGGAAAACTGGATTGCCTTTCGGACTTCGGGAAAAAGTTTTTCGCAAAAGGATGAAATGCAGTGTTTTAATGGAGAAAAGAACATCGAATTGAACAATAAAACACTCTCTGTTTGGGCAAAGAAAGAGAAAATCCAGGGTACTGTATGGGATCCATCAGTAGGGCTTCTTCCAAAGCAATTTGAATACACCTCCGCCATTCTTAACAGCGCTGCCTCCTTTCGTCTGAAGGAAGGTATGATCGAAGCGAAGGCAAGGTTTAAGAAAGATCCCTCCATTACTTCTGCTTTTACCCTGACCGGCGAATCCACATTTCCGCAGGTCGATCTATTCAGGAGCGGTAAAAATGGTGTAGGGATGGGAGTCATTGAACATCACGGTGGTAAATCTTCAAAATATGTTCATGTAGGCGGGTTGAATGATGATCATTACCACATTTTCAGATTAGAAATTTTTGGTGATCATTTGGTTTGGAAAATTAACGGATCAGAGGTGTACAGCAGTACCATTTCAGTGAAGGAACCCTTGTTCATCCATATGCTCACAACACTTCATGGCGAGGTCAATGAACATTTGCTTCCACACCGTTTCGAAATTGATTGGATTCGCTCTTTTTCTAAAAAATCCTGATAAGTTAAAATCATGGACAGTTGGCTTGACGAAGATGAGGCTGCAATTACCATTTGTGACCTTCATGGGATCATTGTTTACATGAATGACCGATCCAGGAAAGTGTTTACGAAATACGACGATAGCGGGGTAACGATTGGTTCAAGTTTGATCGAATGTCATCCCGAACCTTCCCGATCCAAACTGATTTCGATGCTTAAAACTCCCCAAACCAATATCTATACCATTGAAAAAAATGGAATAAAAAAGATGATCCGGCAATCTCCCTGGTACAAAGATGGCGTCTTTAGTGGTGTGACGGAGGTCTCTTTTGAAATCCCATGGGAAATGGTACACCATGTTAGGGAATAACGGCAAGAATTGGGGACTGGGAGACTAAGGGCAAAGAACTCTTTAAATATGAAGAGAAACGAGGAAACGATGAAACGGAGAACCGGTCCCTGAGCGGAGTCGAAGGGTCAGTCTTCAACCTTGTGTTTGAGGGAGCGGAAACCTTCGCCCAAAATCTCGCTGGCATCCATGATGGTGATAAAAGCATGCGGATCAATAGCGGCAATCTGCTCTTCCAGAATGGCCACCTCCCTGCGGCTTACTACCGTGAATATCACGCTCTTCTCGGCATTTGTGTACATGCCGATGCCTTTTAGATAGGTGCCTCCACGCTCCAGGTCGATGACAATTTTATCGCGGATTTTCTCATGTTCCTCTGAAATGATTATCAGTGCCTTGTTGTAGTTGGCCCCTTCGAGTATCATATCCACCGCACGACCGGTGATGTAGATGACCAGGATGCTGTAAAGCGGTATCTGCCAATCTTTGAAAGCGGCAAGTGCTACTACGACAATGGCGCAATCGACCCAAATCAACATCTGGCCAATGGGAATTCGTGTGTACTTTGTGATGATCATAGCCACAATATCACTACCTCCCGATGTTGCCCGGGATTTGAATATCAGTCCAAGGCCGATACCGGTGAGCACACCTCCAAAAATGCAGGAAAGCAGTACATCCTGGACCAACGGGGCATCCCCGACCATCCGCATCATGGTAATCCCATCCATAAATATAGAGGACGAGACAAAGCCATAAATGGTTTTAACGCCAAACCGCCGCCCCAATGTCTTGATTCCGATGTAAGTTAGTGGAATGTTTACCAGTAAGTTGAACAGACCAATGGGAAAGCCGTCAGGCCAAATGGCGATTCCCTTGGTCAGGTAGTGAACGATGATCCCAAGGCCATAAACGCCTCCGGGAACTATTTTATGCGGTGTAATGAAGTAGACATAACCGACTGCCATGATGAATGATCCGATGGTAATCAGTCCATAATCAAGAAACCACCTGGTCGAAAAAAGTCTTTCCCTGGGAGATAAGGTCATAGCTGAATGGTTTGCATAAAGTTAGTAAAAATTGGTTTTTGGAATACCCGGATCCCTCAGGGAGCAAAAAAAAGGTTCCTTTTGAGAACCTTTTTTGTCAACCAATTTTGATTAAAATCTTTTCTCTTTGATACGGGCTTTTTTACCGGTAAGGCTGCGCAAATAGAACAACCGCGCACGACGAACGTGACCCATGCGATTGACCTCGATACCATCGATAAATGGCGAAGTCATAGGGAAAATACGCTCTACGCCTACGTTACCCGACATTTTACGAACAGTAAAGGTTTTGGTAGTTCCGGTACCTTTGATCTGAATTACAGTGCCTTTGTAGTTCTGAATCCGCTCTTTGTTACCCTCGACGATTTTATATCTTACGGTAACAGTATCACCAGGGTGAAATGCCGGAAACTCCTTTTGTTCTGCTAAAAACGCATTTTCAGCAATTTTAATTAAATCCATTGCAATTGTTTTTACTTGTTTGACGAACGCAATATAACAGTGTCCAGTTGTTTGCTGCCAGAGATTGCGTACGGAAATCGGCTGCAAAAATAGATATTATTTTGCTCAGAAAGAAATTTTTATCTAAAAAATATGCTCTTTTTGTGTGCTATCTGAAAAATCTCAGAATCCAAGTTTTTTTCTTAATTCCAGAGGAACTGCGTCCTTGTGTACCATAATCGCCGTTGTCTTGTATTGAATGTAAGGGGCTGATGCATAGAAATATCCGTCATAGCTGTTGTATGGACCCCATGAATTCTTCACTTTATAGTAGATGGTGCCATTCTGGTCTTTGGCTGTGCCGATGATGTGCATGGAGTGATCGTCCGTGGTTTCCTGGGAATCAAAAGCCGCCTGGCGCAATTCCTGTGTGATCACCTTTTCTTTTCCAGGTTTGCTTAACTTATAGAGCTCCTTATCTTTTTCGGCATCAGAAAGTTTTTCCCATTTGGTAATTTCGGCATCGGTCATATCTGCTTTACTGGCTTCAGGTACGACGGCAACGCCTTTTTGTGAAGTCAAAAATCCCTTCTCGCTTACATCGGCAGACCAGGCAACGGTATAGCCCTTTTCGATAGCGTAGTCAATAATTTGCTGCAAGTCGTTGAGCTGAACATTGTACAACTTAGCCCATAACCAGTTGTCAGGTACTTCAAGAACAAATTGTTGGTAAAATGGATGATGCGTGAAGGAGGTAATCTCAACATAATCATCCGGATTGATTCCGCTACAAAAATCTGAAAGGAATGTCAAAGGCGTATACTTTTTCTTTTCATATTTAAATTCTTCCGGGATTTCGCCAAAATAGGAATCTGCACTTTTTTGAAAAGCGGAAGACCAGACCGGCGTAATTTTACGGTTTTTGTTTTGAACCACGGAGACAACCATATTCTTCAAAAGGTTATCCACTTCACCGTGAACATGTTTTTTCTCACCGTAGTTTAATCCAGGATAGCTAGATTCAGGAACCAATCCGTAATTTTTCATCACGTAAAGGATGTCGTGAAGCAATCCGCCACCGCCAAAGTTAGTGTTCCCCTGCATCCTGACATAGCGGTCGGCCTTATCTCGGTAGCAGTGGTTTACCAGGAACATCTCCGAAAGATCAACTTCAGGTTTTCCCATCCGTAACAGTTCAGATTCGATGAATGAGGTGCTTGCGAATGACCAGCACGTGCCGGTCCGGAACTGATCTTTGACCGATGTATGCGGCAACTCTTTGATTAGGGTAAATTTATAACTGGTATCCTTTTTCTCTTGCGCCTGGATGGTCAAATTGCAGAAAAAGAGTAAAACAACAATAGAAATAAAACCTCTGAATTGCATTTTATAAATTTTTTATTTCCGGATAGTCAACCCGGATGTGGTAAATATTTATCAATTTCTCGTGAAAAAAATCTTTTAAAACCCTGATATCCTTGAAGGTAAGTGGGGCGTATTCCAGTTGTCCCAATTCAACCTTCTGACGGAAAATATTCTCCACTAAATTGCGAATATTCTCCGAATTTTTGACAAGCAAACTTCTGGAAGCAGCTTCGATACTATCGGCCAGCATCACCACAGCCGTTTCGCGGGTGGTTGGCAGTGGTCCCTTGTACGAAAATGTCTTTTCGGTTTCCTCATCCAAACTATTGGTGCTGATATATTTTTGAAAGAAATAGCCAGTTTTGGTGGTGCCATGGTGCGTTTTGATAAAATCGATAATTTGTTCTGGTAATTTGTGCTTTCTGGCGAGTTCGACTCCTCGTTCAACATGGTCAATAATAATGGCAGCACTCTCTGCGCTGGTGAGATTGTCGTGGGGATTTATTCCAATAATTTGATTTTCAATAAAATATCCAGAATTTAATATTTTGCCAATATCATGGTACAAGGAGCCTGCCCTAACCAGCAACGAGTTGCCTCCGATCTTTGCAATAGCCATTTCGGAAAGATTGGCCACCTGAAGTGAGTGGTGCATGGTTCCGGGGGCATCCATGGCCAGTCTTTTGAGTAATTTATGATTGGTATATGTAAGTTCGATCAGTGTAACATCGGAGACAAAACCAAATGACTTTTCGAGAATGTAGATCAGCAAATAGGTTATCAATGTCAGGGTGGCATTTGTAGCAAACCATCTGATTTTTATCCATTCTATGGTACTTAAGTTGGCCTCCTGAATCAGTGATATACCAATGTAAATAACAGAGTAGGAAATAAATACGATCAGGGCTGTGAATATTAGCTGTTCACGTTTCTGCATTTTGTTCAGACTGATAACAGCAAGGCTTCCGACAATGATTTGCAGTAAAACAAATTCATAGCCATTGGGGACCATGAATCCAACAATGAGTGCAGCTATCAAATTGACGAAAATTGCAACCCTGGTATCCAGAAAGGTCCGGATGATGAGCGCCAGTGCAGTGAAAGGAACCACATAGATGTCGAAAGTTTCAAACCGGATTACCATGGAACAACAGACAATCATTGCAGTGAGGGTGATCAGGATGAAGGAGATGTCCCTTTTGGAACGCATAAGTTTTCTCCGGATATTGAGCAAAAAAAGATAGAGCGTAAGAAGCAACATAACAACCAGCAGTGCCCTACCCAGAATCACTAAGACATATTTAAAATTTTCTCCCCTGTTTTTTTCGAAGGTGATCCTAAATGACTCAAGGATGTTGAAGGTTTGGGACGATACGATATCACCCTGAGAGATTATTCGTTCACCTTCCTGAACGATACCTCGGTTGGTCGAGAGATTTTCGAGCGACTTTTGTTCCATCTGCCGGTTGCGTTCAGCATCCGGGATCAGGTTACTGACAAGATAGGTTTCGGGTTTAAAATTTTCCAGCCAAGCGCTCCATTCCGGATATACACTTTTTAATTCGTCCAGCCTCACCTTAATTTCGTTGTAGGCGCTTTTCAACGAGAAAAGCGAAGTGATTTTGATCTCCTTGCCTACGTTGTTCTTTATTATCTTGAGACTGTTTTTTTTGGATGAATTTGAGCTATTGATAAAGTTTTGATCCAATATCCCAATCTCATAGATTTGGTTATACATCTCAGTCAATTTCAGCTTCAGCGCCGTAAGCTGCAGGGAGCCATTTGCTTTGGAAGGTTTAATGCGGTCAATGTCTTTGGAAAGTGCACCCATTTTCAATTTGGTAACCGAATCGGCAAAAACCAGATAGGGTATTTGTTCTTTCAGTAATGAATCTTTTTCGTGGCTGATTTCACTGTCTGATTTTAGAATTGCGAAATTGTAAGGGGCAAAAAGTGTCGCGTGCATCCAGGGCCTCCCTTTCTGGTATTCGTACCTGAAACGCGCCTCCTGGGGGAGGGCAAAGTAGAGAGCCATGGTCGTCACCAAGAAGAGTGCGGCCAGATAGATTCTGTGCCCCTGTTTGAGACTTAAACGTTTTCTTTTGTCACTATTCATCTCTTTTACCGGAGTAATCAATAAGTCGGGAGACAATAAATTTCTATCTTTGGGAAGAATCAAAAATAGCAATTTTTTAATGAGATACGGAATCTCTAACCTAAGCATCGTTCCGGTTCGCACCGATCCCAGTGAAACCAGTGAAATGTGTACCCAAATACTTTTTGGAGAGCATTATAGCATCCTCGATGAAAACAAAAAATGGTGCAAGGTGCGGCTATACTTTGATGGATATGAAGGGTGGATTGACCAGAAAATGGTGAATGAAATTTCTGAAAAAACATTCCTGCAATTGGGTCAGCAGCCACTTACTGTGACCACCAACCCATTTAACATTGTTCAACCAGAATTGGGTTATGGTAATTTTCTGATCGTTGCGGGAAGTTCCCTCCCTTTCTACAAGCCGGCCAGTAACACTTTTAAAATAGGATCGGACTGCTATTCTATTCAGGGAGAAAGGATTCAGCCGGTCAGGAAAAATGTCAGAAATGTGCTGATCGAAAATGCGCTGAAATATTTTAACTCCCCTTACTTGTGGGGAGGTCGTTCCCCATTTGGGGTTGACTGTTCCGGGCTGTCGCAGATTTTGTACAAGATGATCGGCATGCAGATTCCAAGGGATGCAGGTCAACAGGCATTGATCGGGGAGAACATCACTTTCGTGGAGGAGGCCCTGCCTGGTGATTTGGCATTTTTCGACAACGAGGAGGGCAAGATTGTCCATGTTGGCATCATCTGGGAGAAGAACAAGATTATCCACTCATCGGGAAAAGTCAGGATAGACAACATCGATCATTTCGGCATCTACAACATCGACACCAATCGTTACTCGCATCAAATGAGGTTAATGCGGAGAATTATACAAAGCAACGAATAAACCTTGTTTTACTTTGTGATCCTTTGAGTTACCCTTAGTGAACTTTGTGTTTAAATGAATGAAACTTTACCACAAAGGTCACAAAGTGCATCACGAAGGGCACAAAAATCAGCCGGAAACGTTTTTATTTCGCAATTGATTTTCTGAGAATATCAGCAGCAACCGGTCCTTCGTTGAAAAGCAAATCCAGGATACTTAAATTGGATGAAAAGCCGAATTTTTCCTGAAAGACCTGCATGTAGGGAATTGGGGCAAAATGATGATCAGCGATTTGCCGGTTCGTTTTGGGATGGATTGAATAGCGAAAATCATCTGTACCGACCGGTATCCCGCTAGGTGGCAAAAACGTTTTGGTAGCCCGGATATCGCATTTCAGGTTAAGCTCATCCAAAACAACTGACTGAATATCCCTGCTGAAATCGGTCAGAAATTGCCACCTTTTTTCATGGTAAAATTTCGAGAAGCTGTCGGCATAGAACTCGAAAAACGGTGCATTGTTGTAAGCGGAAACAATGGCCCTCCAATGCAGCTTTTGCCAGGGGTGGTCGTAAGAGATGGCCACATCGCGAATCAACCGTTTGGAATTGGAACCTTCCGTGACAGGAATTGAGAGGCTTTGCGGACCATTGGCTGTCAGGATTATGCAACGATTTCGGTAGGATTGTTTGAGAAAATGTTCACTCAACTCAATCCATACCACGTCGTAAGACATTAATTTTGTGAAATATTGAACGGGGGCCAGATAGGCGCTGCTCAGCAAAACACATTTGTTGCCAGGTTCCATTCAGAAAGGGAGGAATTATTTCACCCCCATAAAGAAACGGTTCCAGCGGATTTTAGCAAGAAAAGACTTGTTCTTGTCGAGCGAAAGCCAGACAAAGGAGGCTTTTCCGACCACGTGGTCTTCCGGAACAAAACCCCAATACCTTGAATCGGCGGAGTTGTATCGATTGTCGCCCATCATCCAATAGTAATCCATTTTGAAGGTGTACTCCTTGGCAATAGCGCCGTTGATGTAAATCTCCCCGTTAACAACTTTCAGCTTGTTCTCCTCATATACGCTGATGATTCTTTTGTAGAGCGGCAAATTCTTGGTGGTGAGCTGAACGGTAATCCCTTTTTTAGGAATCCAGAGCGGTCCGAAGTTATCGAGATTCCAGGTATATTGATCATCACTCGGAAAAATATTGGGGTCTCTGTCCTCTTTGGGCCAGGTAACCCGTTCCTTGTTGGTGATAAATTTCATACCGTCCATTTTTCTGTATTGTTCAGCAGTAAGCGAAATGACCATCCTGGAACCGGATCCTTCAATGTCTTCCTGTGTGATGCCAAGTTTGTCCATAGCGTTTGAATTCAGTGAATTGCCTTGGATGTTCACGAGGTATTTGTACTGCATACCGGGGATCTCCTTTTGCGCTTTTCCATTTACATAGACCTGCCCATTGAGAATTTTGAGCGAGTCGCCTGGAATGGCAATGCAACGCTTGATATAATTTTCCCGCTTGTCGACCGGACGGTAGATGATATCGCCGAAAGATCGCTTGTCGGTATTTACGCGCTCCCTGCCGTAACTCCTCACCATTTCGTAATAGCTGCGTTCCTGCATGTTGGTGGCGACAGTATCACCTTCCGGGAAGTTGAAGACGACTACATCGTCGTTTTTAATCCTTCCAAATCCGGCAAGCCTTTTGTATTTGTTGTGGATAATTTCGGAAAATGAGGGCGTAGCCGCAGTGAAAGGCATGGTATGGTGCACGAACGGAAATGCAACCGGGGTATTTGGCAATTTGGGGCCATATGCCGTTTTGCTGACAAAGAGATAATCTCCCACCATCATCGATTTTTCCATGGATGAGGTAGGGATGGTATAGGCTTCAATGAAAAAGAGCCGGATAAAGGTGGCCGCGATGACGGCAAAGATGATGGCATCGATCCATTCTACCACTTTGGTCTGTTTCCCACCTACCGGATTTTTCTTTTTCCAAAAGGTCCAGTGCACTTTTCCTGTGATGTACATATCGAACAGGATGCCTATTCCTATGAGCCACCAAAAATTTTGTAGCCAGATAACCCACAACAAGTACAATACTGCAAAGATGCCAAATTGAATCCATTGGCTTTTAGAGACGTCCTTAAACATATTGGTTTCAGTTATAATTTTAACAAATCAGACATGCTGAATATTCCTTTTTTCCCCAGGCAAAATTCTGCCGCCAGGACTGCGCCGAGCGCCAATCCCTTTCTGCTGTAAGCATTGTGGGTAATTTCGAGGTAATCTACCTCCGAATCATATTTTATGGTGTGAAGTCCGGGATAGGGATCCTTTCTAACCGGTTCGATATGAAGCTCCTCACTGTTTTTGGGAGGCTCGATGGTCCATGATTTCTTGGATCCGTTTTCAGAAATAATCCCTTCAGCCAGGGTGATGGCTGTTCCGCTGGGTGCGTCAAGTTTCTGGGTATGGTGGATCTCTGTCATTGATACATCATATTGGGAATATGGCTTCATCATGCGCGCCAGGATCTTGTTCAGTTCGAAGAAAAGATTCATCCCCAAGCTAAAATTTGATGCATAGAAAAAACATCCGTTGTTTGAAAGGCATTCTTTCTCGATCATGGGCCTTTGTTCAAGCCAACCTGTGGTTCCGCTTACAACCGGTACCCCGGCTTCAAAACAGGTCAGGTAATTTGAAACGGCTGTTGCAGGTGTGGTAAATTCGATGACAACGTCGGCCATAGAAAGGTTTGAAACAGTCAGATCTGTCTGATTATCAACGTCAATTTTCAAAACAACTGTATGTCCGCGACTGATTGCGATCTGCTCGATCTCTTTTCCCATTTTCCCGTATCCTATCAATGCAATCTTCATAATTCAACTTTCACAATAAGTATGTAATATTCAAAATGAATTACAAAGGTAAAATTTTGCGGGGAAACTGCGCGTATTTTTTTAATCCGGCCAGCGACCCATGGCCTGCCGCGTCACCATCCAGCCCGGATATTCCGGCGCCAGGGCGCTTGCATCGTTGAGTTGTTGAAGTTCTTCGGCTGTCAATTGAAGTTCTACTGCAGAAATATTGTCGTTGAGTTGAATCAGGTTTTTGGCGCCGATAATGGTGCTTGTCACTCCGGGCTGCCTGATCACCCAGTTCAATGCCACATTGGCAACTGTCACGTTGTGTTTCTTGCCTATATTATCCATCAAATCGATCAGGTCGTAGGCTTTGGCTTTGTTGATGGGAGGAAAGTCGAAGGCATCCCTGCGGCTGTCGCCTGCCACTTCGTTGTTGCGCGTAAATTTGCCCGACAGGAATCCACCTGCCAGCGGGCTCCAGGGCATGATGCCTATGTTCTCGCTTTGGGCCATGGGAACGATTTCCCGTTCGATATCGCGGCTGGCGATGGTGTAATAATTTTGAGAGGCGACGAATTTTGTCCAGCCCATTTTGTCGGCATATCCATTGGCTTTCATCATCATCCACGCCGGATGGTTGCTCACCCCCAGGTAGCGGACCTTTCCCGAACGGACTACATCTTCCAATCCTCGCATGGTCTCTTCGAGTGGGGTAATCGGGTCGACACCATGAATATAGAGCAGGTCAATATGGGTGAGATTGAGCCTTTGCAGGCTGTCGTTCACGGAGTCCATGATGTGCAGGCGTGAGAGTCCAACCTGGTTGGCGCCGGATCCCATGCGTATCCGAACCTTTGTTGCAACAAATACCTGCTGCCGGGGAATAGAGAGCGCTTTAAGTGAGGTTCCAAGCATTGTTTCAGACAACCCTTCCGAATAGCCATTGGCCGTGTCGATGAAGTTGATGCCCTTGTCGATGGCGGTTTTGACGATTTGGTTCACCTCATCCTGGGGTACCTGGCCGATCGCTTGCCAATAGCCTTTGCCGCCGAATGTCATGGTTCCAAGACAGAGTTCGGAGACCAGCACGCCTGTTTTGCCTAGTTCGTTGTATTTCATGATTTGGGATTTTATTTACATGTTATACTGAATTGTTATGAATTGGTTATTCGAATATGGGTATAAAAATGTTGAATCTTAGAATGATTTTAGGGATGCATAACGACCAATTTGGATGCATCCCTTTTATGGATATTTAAAATCCAACTTTAAATATGCATAGTTATTTAAACAGCCCCTCCAGCCCAAATTTCTTCACGGCATCCTGCAGTGTTGACTTTGCTTTTTTCGAAAACTCTTTGGCTACCAGGTCTTTTGCTTCAGATAGATCAACTTTGACATCCGGTTTCCTGAGATTGCCTACCACATTGATTCTGATCGGGTATTTGTCAATATTTTCTGCTCCGGGTACCAGGCCAATTAGGTTGGTCACATCGGCGGCCAGATCATTTTTGTTGACTTTGAAATTGAACTGGTAATTCAAATCCAGCGCCAGCGTTTGGCTCCCTGAGACAGTCACCTCCTGGTTGGCCACCTTGGTGGTAAAAGGTGAAATGGATAAGGCTCCGTTGGTCAATACGATGTTACTGGCGAAATCATTGACCTTCACATTGGTAAAGAGGTCTTTGCGGAAGTATTTGCCAATCTCGGCAAACATGTTGTTGCCAACCAGCTCCAGGTTTTTTAGGGATATTTGACCATTTCCGTTGAGAGTCTCAAAGTAAGGCGCATAATCTTTTCCCAATTTTCCGGTCAGCGACAATCCCGACAGGAAAGTACCCTTGCTGTTTCCGGCTATGGGCAAAATGTGCCTGACAATGCCCATTGATTGGTAGGCAGTTGGAAGATCAAAATCTTTTATATCTATTTTGAAGTTAAAATCTGCAGGACTCTTTTCCCGGGCCGCGTAAACACCCGACAGAACCATTCTGCCTTTTAACAGGTTCATGGAGAGTTGGTCCAGATTAAGTTTTTGATCCTTAACCATCAGCTTTCCGGTCGTTCCCCTGATCTCCATTTTGTTATAGAGCATGCGGTCGACATTGGCCTGAAGGGTCAGGTCCATCCGGGCGGGGATGACGTACGGTTCGCCGAGGTGGGTCGTGTCTTTGTTTTGGGTACCGCTATTCATCAGCTGGGTTACATCAAGAAGATCAGATTTTAGTCTGATGTCGCCCAGAATAGTGCCATCTTTCAGCAGATAAGCCCAATAGTCGGCAAAAGAACCATCTACCGTGAAGTCACTTTGACCAAATTTTCCTTTCATGGAGGTAATTGAAACCTGCTTTGAATCGAAAGCAAATTTTCCGGATTGTATTCCAATCCTTTCAGGAAATGTAGCCGACCTGTAGAAGAAATCGTTCAGTGTAATCGCCCCACTGGTTTGGAATTTGGCATAATCTCCTTTGTCGATGGCGGAGTAGGGTCCGTTGAAATGGATGTTTGCTTGTGCCATGCCCCCAATTTCCATCGAGTCGATGGGAATAGTCTGCCGAAGCGTTGCAAAATCAATTTCGCCAACTATGTTTCCGGCCAGGTTTGGATTGCTAACCGGCGTTTTGACCGAAAGATTGGCAATGATGGGATGGCCTGCCACAAGGGCTTCCATTTTACTGACGGATATTTTCATTGAATCGAGAATTCCCTGAGGCTTACTGAGACTGGCCACCATTTGGATTTTATTGATCTCATTGGGCTTCGATGGATATTTCAATTTGCCGTCGGTCAGTTTGAGGTCAGCCGATAGGGCTGGAAACGTAGTATCCGAATAGGTGCCTTTTATTACTCCACCAAAGGAAAGATTTCCCCCTTTTTCGTATGCTTTTAGCTTTATCTGCTGTGCTTGCGGCAGGAATCCAATCAGTTCGTCTAAAGTAGCACCGGTTGATTGAAAGGCAAGGTCGTACTGATCCTCCTTGTCGCCCATCACAAAGGTTCCCTGAAGTTGTACCGGGAGCTTATTGAGATTGAATTTGTTGTCGAGAAAGCGAAAGCTCATCTGATCGAAATTGGCCTGGAGTGCTCCTTCACCGTTCACTTTCATTCCGCTGATCAGTTTTTTGCCTCCATATTCAAATGCGATGCTGTCGGTCTCCCCTTTGAAATTCAATTTGGTATCGCTGCCCTTCAAAAAGCCCGATAATTCGAAATTCCCGTTTTTAAAACCGGTCGACATTTTGGCCTGCTCATCCCGGTAGGTGAGCAATGTATTGATTAACTGAATTTTGGTCAGCTCGATTTTCATCGGTGATTTTGATTGAGTGGAAGTCTTAGTTGTGGAGGGTTTGGTGATCTCCCAATTGGCTTTTCCGGTAGGAGAGACCAGGAAATTGAATTGGGGATTTGTCAGGACGATTTCAGAGACAGTCATTCCATCGCTTTTCCACAAAGATGAGAGGGCAACGGAGGTTGAGAGGGTCTCTATTTGAATCAGTTGCTTGCCTTCGAATTCGTTTATTCCATTGATTGTCAACTTATTTAAATGAACATCCAGTTGTGGAAAGCTCCTGAAAAGAGAGACGTCGGCATCTTTAAAATCCAGTTTGGCCAACAGCGACTGGTTAGCCATCTCCTTCACTTTGGCGACAATTTTGCCTTTGAAGAGGATTGGAATTAAAACGATGGCCAAAATCAGGGTCGCCAAAACTACACCCGATATCAGTAATATTTTCTTCTTTGCCATGAGATTTATTATTTAACAACTTCTAAAATTAGCATTTAACAAAATATGTTACGAATCCTTTGTGTTACCCTTTGAGACCTTTGTGTTTAGATTTTTTTTCAACACGAAGGTCTCAAAGGAAGGCACAAAGGTTCACAAAGTAAAGGTGAATTTACAAAGTGATCAATAATTTTCTGAGCATAAAGAGCGAATTCTGGCTGGTTCGGGCGATATTTCGCTCGCGATCGTTACCGAAATGGAAAAGTTGTGAAACGACCTGGTCCCTGAAGGCAACAGCAATCCAAACGGTTCCCACAGGCTTCTCTTCAGTGCCTCCGCCCGGCCCGGCGATCCCTGATGTTGCAATGGCAAAATCGCTCTTCATCACCCTGCATCCATTGATGGCCATTGATTCGACGACCTCCTGGCTTACCGCGCCATGGTTCCGGATCAGCTTATCTTCGACTCCCAAAATATCTATTTTCACTTCATTTGAATAGGCTACGACGGAACCTTTGAAATAGTCCGAACTGCCCGGGTTTTCAGTGAAAAGTCTGGCAATCGCGCCTCCGGTACAGCTTTCTGCTGTTGAGACCGTCCAACCTTTTTCGATCAGGATTTTTCCGATACTTTCGGCCGGCGATTCGTCATCGTAACCGTAAATATTGGGCGCTATCAGTTTTCGCAACCCTATAATCTGTGATGCCACTTCAGATTCCATGAGTGGCTGCTCATGCCCTCTGGCCGACAGGCGCAGCCGTACACCTTGCGGACTGGGCAGATAGGCCAGTTTGATGTAGGTTGGCAATGCATCTTCCCATTGGGCGATTTTTTCTGCCAGCATTGATTCCGGCAGGCCTTGTGTCAGGACGGTTCGATGAAGGATGGTGGTAGTTTGAAAATTGTCCCTCAAATAGGGCAGGACCTCAAACTCCATCAGGTATTTCATCTCATATGGGACTCCGGGCATGAAAATAAAGGAGCATCCATCTTTTTTGAGCATCAATCCGGGAGCCGTTCCTAACTTATTCTGAAATACTTGACTGCCCTCCGGCACAAGAGCCTGGTCGCGGTTCAGACGGTTGAGGGATATTCCCCTTTTGCCAAGCAGTTCGGCAATATTTTCAAGAACAGCATCGTTTACTACAAGTTTTGTTCCGAAAAAATCGCAAATGGTATCCTTTGTCTTGTCGTCTTTGGTGGGGCCTAATCCTCCGGTAACCAGCACGAGATCTACTTTTCGTGCCGATTCGATAAAGGTTTCGGTGATGTGCCCGGGATCGTCTGAAATGCTGATGATCTGTCGTACATTGATCCCTTCGTCGTTTAATTTCTGGGCCATCCAGGCCGAATTGGTATCAACGATCTGACCAATCAGGATTTCGTCGCCAATGGTGATAATATCTAAATTCATCTTATACTTTGTACTATTTCGTTATCAATTACTGTGATCAATTCTTTGAGTCCTTAGTGATATCCTTAGGGACCTTTGTGGTTAAATTTTTATTTTTTACCACGAAGGACTCAACGGATCACACAAAGGACACGAAAATTTTTCCTTGCTCTTTGACTTTTATCACATCAAATCATATCCAAACGGCGCAAGGCTCAATCGCATCAGTTTGAAATGTTGGATCCCGAACGGGATTCCAATGATTGTAATGCAAAGTAAAACGCCAAATACCAGATGCGCAATCGCAATCCAAAATCCGGCAAAAATTAGCCAGATCAGGTTCAGTAAACAGGAGAGCCCGGGGATGGAACCGCCGTTCGGGCGCACACTTTTTCCGAATGGGGCCAGCGTGGCAATGCCAATTTTTATGGCTTGCAGACCCCATGGAATGCCAACAATGGTGCAGCAGAGCACCAGCCCTCCCCACAGGTAGCCCAGGAATGCAACCAGTCCGCCAAATATGATCCAGATCACGTTTCCGATTAGACTCATGGTATCTGTAATTTTTTTGTGAAGGTACAAATTGAGATGCAAAAGAAATTTTATTCTTTTCTTTGTTCCGTTTTTTTAACAATCCTTATGAAGATTTTGTTTGTTTGCCTTGGAAATATATGCCGCTCACCGGCAGCTGAGGGGGTTTTTAACCACCTGATTGTAGAACATGGTTTGCAAAATTTGGTCAGTTGTGATTCTGCCGGAATCCTTGGATACCACCAAGGGGAAGGAGCCTATCCAAAAATGAAGAAGGTAGCTTTTAGGAGAGGTTACGATCTCACCTCCATTTCAAGGCCTGTCAGACCCAGGTGCGACTTTGAAGAGTTCGATCTCCTTATTGGGATGGATGATCAAAATATTGCCGACCTTACCAGGATGGCTCCTGATGCGAAAGCGAAGGCAAAAATCAGAAAAATGACAAGTTTCTGCACCAATCACACGAACCGCACCGTTCCGGATCCTTATTATGGTGGAACAAAGGATTATGAGCTGGTGATTGATTTGCTGGAAGATGCATGTACTGAACTGATTCAAAAGATAAAAACTACTGGCGGGAGCCAGTAGTTTTTATCTTTTGAATCAGTTCAGCTTAATCAGCCATACATCCGTAACCTTCGATCTCTCCCTCCAGTTGAGTGTGGACTCTTCGGGCTGGTCAAAGGTTACCTCAATTTTACCGTCGCTCACATATTTGGGATTGAGGGGAAACTCCTTGAATTCCTCATATCCTTTGTTGTAGATGGTCGGGTCGATGCGTTCGCCATCTACCCTTAGCAAGGCTTCGCGGTAGCCGGCAACCCTGATCAGGTAGCGGCCGTTTGGATCCAGATCGTTGTATTTCAGGACCGGAAAGTTCTGGAAAAGCTGTGTCGACAACCTTCTGCGGCTTAGTCCGCCTTCCCACCAGGCGACATCCGTTGCATCGTCCGAGACGGTTAGTACATGGCTACTCTTTGAGATATCTGAAACATTGTCATAATAACTGCCTGGTCCGGGATTCTCCCACTTGGCGATGACCTCCAGACGGGCCAGTTTCTCCTTTTCGGTTGCCATCTTTTCGATCTTTTTGAATTCATCGGTCAACCACCAGCGGTTGTTGAGCGGATAATCGATGAAATCCAGAATGGCGCCCCGCTCCGAACCGCTTGCCTGGTACTTCTTCACACTGGTTTGCAGTCCGATGGATTGCCAGAGCGCTTCGCAAAGGTTCACGATTTTTGTTCTTACATCATTGGTAATTGGCTCTTTGTCGCCTTTGTCAACCAGTTCAAGCGCGGCTTCCATGGCTTTTCCCGAACCCAAAACCGGAGCTTTCAAAAGTATTTCATTGGCCTCTTTTTCCAATTTTTGCTCGTAAGCTTTTCTGCGCTTCACGAAAACATCGTAGTTCGAACGCATCACCAGCAATTGCCAGCGCCAATTTTTGCTCAATTCGGGATGTTGTGCCTCCAAATTTTTCCAAAAAGCATAGGTCGCTTCGATCCCGCCATTTTCCTCTGTTGGCCCAACCCAGTTACGCTCAAGCGCCAGGATCCCGTCTGCCCCGGCTTCCGCGACCGCGGAACCGAAAAAGAACCGGGCATATTCAACCAAAACATCTCGGACAGGTCTTGTCGGGTCCCATGCCATCTGACTCCAGGTTACTTTGTTTATATCGTCGTGACAACCATCGGAGTATGACAGGAAGCCATCGGTAAAAGGGGCAAAGCGGTTGTGGATTTTGGCATAATAGACTGGTTGCGGATTACAGACTTCCCTCCCTTCCGTCAGCGCAAATCCCTGGTCCCAGTTCAGGGTTGGATACTGGCATCGCACGGTGTGTGTCAGGTCGGGATAGTGACGATGCAGATATTTCTTCGGAAGTCTGAACCGGGTTGCTGCAAGATCCGGACTGCTTGGGCCTGTAACAACTCCTGTCAGCCAATCGGGATTATTTGTATCAAGATATTGGTAAAAGTAGTCGACCTGCTCATCACTGAATCCCTGAAGCGAGATCCACATGGTGGCCTTGGGATGGTATTTTTTTAACTTTTCTGTAACCGCTTTCAGGAAGGGCATGACATCTTTGGGATGGTTGCTTCCAGGATCGCCGCCCGGAAAGAAGACGCCATCCAGGTAAGGACAATTTTTGTAATACTCTTCGTGTCTGGCAACCTCCTCCTTAAACTTGACAGGGTCTGAAAGATCCACATCGGCAGGGATCCAGTCCCAGTGGTCGAGGCCATATTCGTGACAGATCTCGGCTATTTTGTTGTTCATCACATCCCTGGGGTATTTCATCAACGGATTGTTTTTGCCATCGTGAAAGGGGATGTTCTCGATGCTGTTGGTGCCGAAAAGCGCCAGTTCGCGCAGGTATTTTTCATACTGCTCCATGGTCCAGGAGTCCCACGAGTTGGCCGTATTGCGGTAACCTATCTGATGGCCGCGGATGGGATATTTGGGTGAGGAAGCAATTTCATTCTTTTTGTCAAAGAGAAATTTCCCTCGCGACAGCCAGGCAGTTCTCAGCAATTGACCGATGGAGAAGATGGTTCCCCTTTGATCTGCCGCGATTAGCCACAAGATCTTTTTACCATTGCTTTGATCCAGAACCAAACGGTATCCTTCCGGTTTTGTTTCCGGTTTAAGGTCTGAATTGTTGACCGGGACTGTTATTCCTGCCAGTTCTTTTTCAGAGGATAAAACCAAAGCCAGAACTGGCTGATTCCCGAACTTTTCAGTCTCTTTGAGCTGAATGGACGTTCGTTGGGCGACCTCTTCCTTCAGTACCCTGATGGCCGTTTCCCGAACAGGTGAAGGAATGTTTTTAGAAGCAATTATTGTTGCTTTGCTCAGATCAATGACCTGGGCAGAAAGAGAAACGGTAAAAAATAATAGTAAAGTCAGCAAACGTAGTTTTCTCATGTTAATTGGATTTCATTATTAGTTGTTGATTTTGAGTCATTTGTGTGATCCCTTGAGTCCTTTGTGGTGAATTTTTTAACCGCAAAGGGCACAAAGGTTTGCACAAAGGCATACTCCAAGGATTTTGTTATTTATTTCTAAATTCCGGCACGGCATTCATCGCATCGATAAAATTGTGGACCACGTCGGTATGGCAATCCTCCTGCCACGATCCTTTGCGCCACTCTTTCACGTCGCACATGGCTGCCGGTCCGCCATCGGAGTCGATGAAATAGGTAACCCAGTTTAGATTGCGCAGGGCGATTTCGCGGTAGCGATCTCCTCCTCCGGCCGCATAAAAAAGGGCTGCAACGCCACCCAGTTTGGAACAGGCGCCTCCCCAGGGGCGAAGGTCTGAATCCTGTTCCCCCATTAAAGTGACACCTCCCGGCATCCTGATGGCAAAATATTTCATCGCAAATTCGATGCATTGTCCTGCCATGCTTTTCCATTCAGGATCGAGAACCTCTTTTTTTTCAATCAGGTAGCGTGCCATTTCGAGCGGAGCCCAGGAGTTTCGATTATCCTCTTCTGTCATGTCTTCAAAAAACTGGATCCAGTGGGAGTGGGCCCTATCCTCGGGAGCTTTGAACAGTACACTTTTGATCCAGTTCCACAATTTTGCGCGGGGTTCGGCCAATTGGGTGCATCCCTGTCCGATCAATCCATCCCACAATCGGAGAATATAAACCATGTTCCCGTTTCGCTCGCCCCAATACCTGCCGGTGATAGCATCCACCCGAAAGGGCCAGGGGGCTTTCGATTGATCTCCGTTGCGCATATTTTCTGCCAAAACAGTGGCAATCGCCAATGCCTTTTCTTTCCAGAGGATGTTTCCTGTTTGTTCAAAAAGCTTCAGGCAGGCATATCCTGCAATTCCGCCTTTGTCAGGTTCGATCACCTGGTCACCATATTTGGCATCCCCCTGCGAGCATTTTTTAATTGGAATATCCTCATGGTTCCCTGTTGAACGCGGAAATCCGGGATATTTGCCTACGTTCGGCGTAGATGCTTCATGGATCAGGAATTCGCCCATTTTGATGGCATATTTCAGCGGAAGACGATCTGATTTTCCGGTAAATTCCCAGTATTTCAGATAAGATAAAATTCCCATTCCAAGTTGCGTGCATGGAATGATATCGGTTTTGTACGGATTGTAATCTGAATCAATAAATGTTGAATAGAAATAGACCGGATATCCCGATTTTCCCGATGGGGCTTTGTAGTACCACGCCATCTCCTTTTTCATGGCTTCTTCCCAGGATATCCAGGGCAGCAGTTTCCCTTTCTGATCATATACGGCCTGATGAAACCCGATTTTTTGCGGACCATGCTCTTTGTGATGATGTAAAACAATCCGTGAGATCATCAGCAATGGAAGCATGATGCCAAGAAAAATAACGATTCGTAATCTTCTCCGTTTATTTTTTTCTGTCCGGTTCATTTGGCAACGTCAATTTTCCAATCACTGAATTCAACCTTGTATTGTCTGGTATCCGGACCCCCGGCCGCAAGGCCAAGATCCACAGAGTCGTTGATTCCGGGAATGTCGGTCGAATGTTTTTCGATGATCCAGTTGCTGCCATCCAAGCTGATGTAACCGCTGAAACTGTTGCCATGACGAACCAGTTTCAGATAGATGGGCGTCTTGCTGTGCTCGGGAAGGTTCTGACTGCTGGCTTTGTGCATGCAGCCGTTGGCAAATTCGTCATATTCGATGCCTGCCCTTCCGGGAGTTCCGAAAAGCAGTACCGAGCCTTTGCTGCCGGGGGTCACATCAAAACTTTTGGCCATGTCGTTGCGCACAAAAAGACCGCTTCTGAACCATTCGTGGGTTCTATCCCCGAATTTGGAAATCTTTACCGTTGCCACGAAATCGCCTTTGATGTTTTTTACGTAGGCAGCCGCATATGAATCTTCCGCATGGTAGAAATCGGAACCACAAGCGGCAATCGTGAAACGGTTGTTCTGAACATCAGCTTCAATGGCATATGGTTTCGAGCGCGGTGATCCATATTCCAGTACCTTTATTTTGGAGAGATCCAACGAAATTTTGGGTTGTACCAGGATCTTTTCCACGGCGCTGTTGCCAATTCTTACTGTATGGTTGCCTTCCGGGATTTTGAGGTCAAAACGTATGATTCCCGATTCATTTGCTTTCAAATTCAATTGCTGTTTTAGATAGCTTTTGTCGTCCAAAAAGACTACAACCTCAGCCTCTTGGATCTCGGAGGTGAGGTTTTTAGCAGTAGCCTGAAGGCTCACCGGTTCACCTTCCAGGCACCTGGTTGCCGAGAGTTTTAAATTCTCAAAAACGACAGTGGGTTTTGTACCTGTTACTTCGATCTTTTGATGCGGCGTCGATCCGATTGAAAGCAGATGTTCTCCGGCATCATAAATTCTTAGCTGAAAATCGATTTTCCTACTATTATTTTTGATGACCGGGAAAAGTTTTGTCTCATAAATTTTGCCATCCAGATACAGCACAACCGGCGCAATTCCTGTGGATCCACTGTTCGCAACCAAAGCTGATAGTTGAATAACGCTTCCGGCAGGGTAGGAGGCTGATGTCTGACCGGCAGGGACAATGGATAAATCCGTGTACCTGAAATCCGGAGTCCCATCGATCATCATCTCCGGGGCATTGGCCGGAGCTTCAATTTTAAAGTTGTTGCGGTAGGTGTTGTCTTCGGGTTGGGCCGCGCAATATTTCATTTCGCCCTGTTCCAGGTCGTAATAGATGTTCTCCTCGGTAAGCCATCCCTGCGACATGTTGTCGAACCAAAATCCAACATTGTCGTTGAAGAAACCGGCATGGACTTTGTGCACCAGATTACGCCTGACCACAGAATTGAAAACCATTCCGGCGGTTTTGATGGCGCCCGAATCGTCTGCATCCTGCTGGACATCTTCCAGATGGTTGTATTCAACGGTATAATTGCCGTCCAGGGCATCCTCCTGGTTAGACCAGTCGCCCACGTCGATGCCGTATCGACCCCGGGTTTTGGTGATGTAATTTTGCGAGATGGTCGTTGAAAGGGTATTGTTGGCCAATATGTTGATGCCCCCGCAATCGGAGAGCCGGTTTCTGAAAATCATGGTTTCGCGAATGATCTTCGGACTGTCACCACCAGCCTTGGAGGCAACCCCTTTGTTGTAGTCCACTTCGCTTTGCCATACGGGTTTGATCGAGCCGGTTACATATATACCCCCGTTATCGATGGAAGTGATCTGGTTATCGAAAATTCTGGTTTGGTAGCATCCTTCCCTGACGGAGATTCCGGTTCCGGCACACGATCTCACCCGGCTTTCGGCCACTTCGCAGGCATGGGCAAATTCGAAGGAGAGGGCGCTGTTCCCGGATAAAACACCTTCGAATGTCAGACCATAAAACCGCAGGTTTCGAACAGGATGTCCCATTTCTCCCTTTACCACCAGCAGTTGGTTTAATTTCGCGACTGAGGTTGATGCCTTGTTTGGATCACCCAACTCTTTGGGTGCGATGAAACTGAGTTCTTTGATCTTCCTGTCGTAATACCACTCGCCCGATGTATCCAGCAAGGTCTTCAAATTCTCCACGTAATACCTGGGGGGTACGATCACAATTCCTTCCTGGGGAGATGCGAGGGTTGCAATACCATGTTTGGCGTCAATACTTTTGATGCTGTTGATGCCCGTATGCCAGCGCAAAAGCATGATCACCCGGTTGCCTGTCAGCTCTTTCCAGGGCTCAAGTTCTCCGTTACCAAAATTGAGCTCATCCGTTTTTTTCGATACACCGGAGGGGATAAAATATCCGTTGTTGGGCCTCCTGGCAAGTGTTTGCTTACTGCCATTGACCAGAAACATGCTGACCGAGTCGACATCCAGGGAAGCCGACCAGACACCTTTCTTTAGTTTCCAACCTGTAACCGGACGGCCACCGGATAATACCGGATGCTCTCCCGGGAAAGCCGCATAGGTGACATAATGATCCTTTACTTTGTGGTATTCGAAAGCGCCGGTAGGAAGATTGGTTTCCACCCGTTCGCCTCCATCCTCCGGTTCAAATAGTAGCGGTTGGTTCAAATAATAGTACCCTTCGCGGATGAATACCAGGATGTCTTTGCCACGTCCAAGCGGGTGTGGCGATCCGATCCATCTTTTCTCGATCGGTTTGTCTTTGGGGAAATAGACTTTTGATTTCAATGTTTTGACCGCCTTTTGTGCCTGTTCGATGGAGGCAAAAGGTCCGTCCGTTTTTTGGATGTTGGGTTCTGGCAGAGTGCCGCTCCAACTGTCATTCCCGGTAGGGGAAACATAAAAATCGGCTTTCTTTTCCGAGGGATTGAATTTCTCCCATTTTTCGCCCTGCAACAATTTACCATCCCTGGATTGGGCATGCAGGGTAATGAAACAAAAAATGAACCCAATAAATAGCAGCGGTGCACGAAAAACCGATCTGGTTTGCGTTAAAATGTTCATGTTCAGTAATATAGTAGTTAATAGCGGAGACTTGAAGTGGTAAAAGTAAAAAAAAAATCCAGTTAACTAAACCAAAATGATTTAAAGTTGTCTAACCAATTCAGTATGAAGGATTCAAGTTGTGAATATTAACCGTTTAACTAAATTATTTTCGAATGAAAAAAAATGTTTTGAGCTTGTTGGTTGTTGTTTCTTTATTTGCAGGCAATTTGCAGGCAAAAGATGCAGGAATGTCTATTCCTATTGAAAAGTACACCTTAAAAAATGGGCTGACGGTGGTGTTGCATGTGGACAAATCTGATCCGATTGCGGCTGTCGCTGTCTATTTCCATGTTGGTTCGAGCAGGGAAGCAACCGGAAAGACCGGATTTGCCCATCTTTTTGAGCACATGATGTTCCAGAAATCTGAAAACGTACCCGAGGATCAATTTTTCAAAAATATCCAGGGCGCTGGAGGGACCCTGAATGGAAGCACCAACCAGGACAGGACCAACTATTACGAAATTGTTCCGAAAAATGCGCTCGAGATGGCATTGTGGATGGAATCTGACCGCATGGGTTACCTTGAAAATATGGTCACAAAATCGGCTTTGGTTAACCAGCAAAATGTTGTTCAGAACGAAAAAAGGGAGAGTGTTGACAATGCAGCGTATGGATTCAATCAGGAGATATTGGCAAGGACCCTTTATCCAAAGGGACACCCCTACAGTTGGACTGTAATTGGCGACATGAAGGACCTTACCAATGCGACAGTGGAAGATGTAAAGGCTTTTCACCATAAATTTTATACCCCGAACAACGCTACACTGGTGGTTGCCGGCGACATTGACAAGGCAGCGGTAAAAGCGATGATAGAAAAATATTTTGGAGAAATTCCAAAGGGCGAACCAATCGTGATACGCAAGGCTATGCCTGTATCATTGCCAGCTACCATGAAACTCTATCAAGAAGATAATTTTGCCAAAGTACCCATGCTGACAATGGTATTCCCAACGGCGGAACGTTACTCCAAAGATTCTTACGCCCTTAATTTTTTGGGTGAATTGATGGCCGGGACCAAAAAGTCACCATTGTACACCATTCTTGTGAAAGACAAAAAACTGACCTCGCGGGTGATGGCCAGAAACGGTTCCCAGGAGCTTGCAGGATCGTTTACCATTTCAGTGACAGCCAATCCCGGAGGAAATTTGACCGACATTGAAAAGGCCATTTTCGAGGGTTTTGAAAAGTTTGAGAAGGATGGTTTCACAGAAGAGGACCTTACCAAGATCAAGGCCAACGATGAAACCCGTTTCTACAACTCATTTGAGAGTGTTCAAAGCAAGGCTTTTACGCTGGCAGAATATAATATTTATACGGGGGATCCTGAATTCTACAAGAAAGATCTTGCCAATACTCAGGCTGTCACCATGGCCGACGTTAAGGCGGTTTATAACAAATACCTCAAAGGCAAAAATTTTGTTGAAACCAGCTTCGTTCCAAAAGGTGAAGCAAAATTGATTGTTACAGGATCTGTCAATGCCGGGGTTGTAGAGGAAGATGTTACAAAGGCGGCTGAGGTGAAGGATGTACCGGTTGCCGATGAAGCAATTGTCAGGACAAAAACTAAACTTGACCGTTCCATCAAGCCGGTTCCGGGACCAGATCCTGAGGTAACCATTCCAAAACCATGGTCGGCCGCTTTGCCAAACGGACTGAAAATTTGGGGAATCTCACAAACTGAATTGCCAATGGTTCAATATACCATAAAGATTGCAGGGGGACACAAACTTGACAATGTAGCCAAGGCTGGCGTTGCCAACCTGGTAGCTACCATGATGAATGAAGGAACCAAAAATAAAACCCCGGAAGAGTTGGAGGATGCCATTGGACTTTTGGGTGCATCTATCAGGGTTGGCTCTTCCAATGAGGACATTACCATTGAAGTGGGTTCCATGGGTTTCCGCAGTTCAGGCGGTATGCTTGTTCGCAATTTTGAAAAATCACTTGCCTTGGTTGAAGAGATGTTATTGGAGCCAAGATGGGACAAGGAGCAATTTGCGTTGGCCAAAAGCAGGATCATCAATGGTATCAAAAGAAATTCGGCAAGTCCTGATTTTCTGGCTTACAAGGCTTTGAACAAACTGATTTTCGGCGACAATATACTTGCAATTGATGCTTCCGGAACAGAGAGCTCAGTAGCTGCTATTACCCTGGATGACCTGAAAGAATATTATGGTAAATACATCTCCCCATCAATATCCGAAATGCTGGTGGTTGGAAATATCGATCAGGCAAGGGTCATGAAAGCGCTGGCCTCTTTAAATAGCAATTGGGCATCCAAAAAAGTGGAGATGCCCGAAATTAAGATGCCTGCTGCTCCAGAAAAATCTCAAATCTATTTTGTCGATGTACCCGGCGCCAAGCAATCGGTTATCTCCATC
>JBBIUJ010000007.1:0-31455 GCA_037440345.1 Prolixibacter sp. | reverse complement strand
CCCATGCCCCATACTCAGTTTCTATCCGGCTTTTCGATGCCGTTGCAACTGAAGCCATACGGTCAGGTTTGCCCCTTTCCTTTCACAGCCAGGAAAGTTTGGCAGAGGATGATCTATACAGAACAGGATCAGGTGAAATGGTTGTACATCTTCGTGATAACCTCGGGATTGATTCCTCCCTATTTAACCCTACCGGGGAAAGCGCTCTTCGGAGTACCTTGAAATTATTGCCGGCTAAAAACAATTTGTTGCTTGTTCACAACCTATTTACAACCCAGGGCGATCTGGAGTATATTGCAACGGTTCGTGAGCTGAAAAACACCTGGTTTGTCCTGTGTCCGGGCTCAAATCTCTATATTCAGAATCAGCTTCCGGATATAGAATTGTTCAGAAGAAACAGATTGCAAGTTTGTCTTGGAACAGATAGTCTGGCCTCGAATCACCAGCTTTCGATCCTGGAAGAGATGAAGATTATTCAGCAGGCCTCTCCTTCGATTACGCTGGATGAACTTCTGGGCTGGGTGACCATCCATGGGGCCAATGCCCTGGAAATAAGCGATTGGGCAGGCTCCATTGAAATTGGTAAACGGCCGGGGATCAATCTGCTATCCAATGTTGATCTCTCCGAAAGAAAACTATTTTCAGAAACCAGGGTAAAAAAAATATGTTAAGTGTTTTTAAATAATCAGATGCAACTTCATGGCGACCTTTCTTTTTGATCAGACCATTTTCGGACCCCTGATAAGCAGGAGGCTGGGAATCTCCCTGGGGATCAACCTGCTTCCCAATGACACTAAATTGTGCTCTTTCGATTGCATCTACTGTGAGTGCGGCTGGAATCCCGACCGGAAAAAACAAAAGGTGAATTTGCCAAAGCGTACCGATGTGCAATTGCTACTCAAAGAAAGATTAATTGAAATGTCGGCTGAATCCCAACTTCCCGATGTAATTACTTTTGCGGGAAACGGGGAGCCAACAATGCACCCGGATTTTGCTGCCATCATCGATGATGCCATTCAATTGAGGAATGAGTTCTCTCCAAAATCGAAGATAGCCGTCTTGTCAAACGCCACGATGTTGCACAAAACATCAGTTGTTGAGGCGCTTAAAAAGGTTGACGACAACATTCTCAAACTCGACTCCGGTATTTTGGAGACGATTTTGTTGCTCAATAAGCCGGTTGGCAAGTTTGACTTAAAGAGACTTACGGATCACCTTAGAAAATTTGACGGGGCGCTAATTATTCAAACGATGTTTCTGAAAGGGACCTTTGAGGGTGTTCCATTCGATAACACCACGGAACGGGAAATCGAAAGCTGGATCCTACTCCTGAAGCAGATTCAACCTAAATCCGTTATGATCTACTCTGTCGCCAGGGATACTCCCGCCAAAAATTTGATCGGAATCAAGTTGAAAAAGCTCGAGGAAATCGGTAAAAGGGTGGAAAAAAAGACCAACATTCCGGTCCAGGTAAGTGGTTAAATAATAAAGAGAAACGATGCAAATTGATATTCTACAATTAACGGAAGGTGCAAAAAGAGCAAAGGGAACAACAGTGGTTATAGACGTCTTCAGGGCTTTTTCTACTGCTTGCTACCTCATGGCTGCCGGAGCTTCAAGAATTATTCCTGTTGAACATGTCGAAGATGCACTGGCTTTGAAAAAGCAAATACCTGATGCTATACTTTTGGGTGAAAGAGGTGAGAAAAAGGTAGAAGGATTTGATTTCGGAAACTCCCCAACCCATATTGCAGCCCTTGATTTCAGTGGTAAAACCATTGTCATGACCACCAGTTCAGGTACCAAAGGATTGATGAATGCCAAAGGTGCCGATGAGATTCTGAGTGGTAGTTTCGTCAATGCCGGGGCCATTGTTCGTTACCTGAAAAGTAAGAATCCTTCAACAGTCAGCCTGGTATGTATGGGCTACGAAGGGAAGAGGCCAACCCAGGAAGATACTTTTCTGGCCGAATACATCCGGGCTAAAATATTGGACCAGTCCACTGATTTTGAAGGTATGAAGGAGATCCTGCGATATGGGGACGGGGCTCGCCTGCTGGATCCGAAAAACCAAACATGGTCTCCCTCCTCAGATTTTGATCTTTGTCTGGATCTTGACCGGTTTGATTTCGTATTAAAACTTACAGACGAGGCAGGGCTGAAAGTACTCAAAGTGACTAAAGTGAACTAGAGTGACTAAAGTGCCTAAAATTGGGGCATGTTTTGCACGTTTTCACCGAGTCCAAAAAATCTTTATGTACTTTAGTTCACTTTAGTCACTCTAGTTCACTTTAGTCACTTCTACAAATGAAAAGATACGATTTTGATGAAATAATTCCACGCAAGGGAACAGATTGCGAGAAATATGATCATCTCCAGAGCCATTTTGGGAATGGCAATGCCATCCCGTTATGGGTAGCCGACGGAGATTTCAGGGTTCCGGATTTTATTACGGCTGCCATCCGGTATCGGGCTGATCATGAAATATATGCCTACTCCTTCAGACCTGACGGATACTATAATTCCATCATTAAATGGCAGCAAAACAGGCACGACTGGCAAATTGAACGTGACATGATACTTCCGACTCAGGGAGTTGTGTCGACGCTTGCATCTATCATCATGGCTTTTACTGAGGTAGGGGAAAAGGTGATCATTCAGCCACCGGTTTACACACCATTTTTTACCTGTGTGAAAGGTTGCGGCAGGATATTGGTCGAAAATCCGCTGAAAGTAGAAAATGGTTCCTATACTTTCGACTTTGAGGATCTAATTGGCAAGATTGACAAGCAAACCCGTCTGCTGATTCTGTGTAATCCCCACAATCCGGTTGGAAGGGTATGGACGAATGAGGAACTTCAAATATTAGGAGATATCTGTTTAAAAAACAATATTTTGATTATATCTGACGAAATTCATTCTGACCTGATTTTCTCGGGTTATAAGCACCTGCCTCTTCCTAAAATATCAGAGCAACTCGCTGCCAATTGCATTGTGTGCATGGCTCCGAGCAAAACGTTCAACATCGCCGGACTCTCCACCTCTTTCGTCATTATTCCCGACAAAAAGATCAGGCAAAGGTTCGATCAATTTCTTCACACTTTGCATTTGTCAAATGGCAATCTCTTTGGGAACGTGGCGCTTCAGGCGGCTTATCAATTTGGAATGGACTGGGTGAACCAGCAAAATGAGTATCTGGAAGCAAACCGCAATTTCATGCTGGCATTTTTTAAGAATAAGATGCCCAAGATTAAAATGACTTTTACCGAAGCGACATACCTTGCCTGGATTGATGTCAAAGAATATGGTCAGGGAGAAGCGGAAATGAACAGGTTGTTAATTGACAAGGCTGAGATTGTCCTGAACAAGGGATCTATCTATGGAAAGGAGGGCGATGGATTTTTCAGATTGAATTTCGCATGTCCGCGTCAGGTATTGGAGGAGGCACTTACACGGATGGAGAACGTTTTGGGGGGATAGTCACTGGATTATTTCACCCTTGAAAGGAGTTGGGACGCAAAATTTCTGAGCTCGGTTTTATCTGAATCCGCGATGGTCAGTTGGTTCAGTTTTTCTATAGCCAGGTCATGGTAATGTTTCATCAGGGTCTTGGTGGCTGTTGAAGCGCCCGATTCGTTATAGATTTTTCTTACTGCCTCTATTTTCTCTTTCTCTTCAAAATCGCTCATTCTTGTCCATTCAAGTAGACTTGAGCGGTTTTTTTCATCTGCCATCTCCATGGCACTGATCAGAAGGCAGGTCTTTTTGTTCTCGCATATATCACCGCCAATCTTTTTCCCAAAAGTGCGCTCATCTCCATAAACATCCAACCAATCGTCCTGTAATTGGAAAGCTATGCCAATAAAGATGCCAAAATCGTAAAGCAGACGGCAATTTTCTTCATCAGCTCCCGCCAGCAAAGCCCCTGTCTTTAGGCTGCAAGCAATAAGGACTGCTGTTTTTAACCTTATCATATCCAGGTATTCAGCAATCGTCACCTGATCTTTTTCTTCAAATTCCATGTCGTATTGCTGCCCTTCGCAAACTTCGATGGCCGTGGCTGAAAAGAGGGAAAGGACGGAGTGAAGTTTGGTTGGATCGCAACGCGACAGCAAACGAAAAGACATGATGGACATGGCATCGCCACTCAGGATCGCAATGTTGTCGCCATATTTTACATGTACCGCGGGGACTCCTCTGCGGATATCTGCATGGTCCATGATATCGTCGTGCAGCAGGGTAAAATTGTGAAACAGCTCAATGGCTGCAGCGGCCGGGAAAAAAGGCTCGGGATCGTTGGTAAAAAGTGAAGCGGCATGAAGCAGTAAAACCGGTCGGATTCTTTTACCGCCAACCTCCAGTGAGTAGGCGATCGGTTCATACAAATTTACCGGAGCAGTTGTTTGTATGTTTTGAATCTCAATCTGAAATTCTTTTTCGAACGATTCCAGGAGATGTTGAAAACTAAGCATAGTTTATGGTTTCAAACTACTTCTCTTCCAGAATGGCTTCCGGAACCTGCTTCTCTTCATTGATCATTTTGCAATGGCCAACAAAGCGCGCACCCGGTTCAACGGATAGTTTTCCCATGGTCAGATTCCCGGTAATGGAGGCAGTTCCTTTGAGGGAGAGTAGATCCTTTACGGAAATTTCACCTTTCACGTATCCCATTATTTCAGCGCTAGTGCAGCGAATGGTCCCATCTATTCTGGAATCCGGACCAACAACTACCCTCCCTTTGCAATCAAGGTCGCCGACTAAAATGCCATCAATGCGAATGTCTCCGTCAGATTCGATATTCCCTTTGATTTTGGTATCCTGGGCGATGGTGTTCAGGGCTTTTACTTCGTTAATGACTGGTTTTGACATGGTATTATATAATGTTCAGTTAAAAGCGCCGATGAAGATACGAATTCATGCCGGTTTTCAGCAATTGTCAGCAACAAAAAAATCCCTTTCGGGATTTTTTAGACGTTTTTGCCCAAAATTGAAATACTATTTCAAATCAGACAATTAGACAACTGCGCTTTTCTCAATCGCTAATTTACCCCTGTAGTAACCACATTCAGCGCATACGGTATGATATTTCACCGCGGCGCCACAATTGGAGCAGGACGAAATTTGTGCGGGTACGGCTTTGTCGTGAGTCCTGCGCTTATCTCTTCTCGTACTGGAGTGTTTGTGCTTAGGATGTGCCATTTTTAATAAACTTTACTTAATTACCAATAATTTTTTTTAACTCATTCCATCTTGGGTCATCCGGTTCATCTAAAGTATTGCCATGGTATCTGAGTTCTTCCAGCTTTTTTATCATAACCGGATCACACAAGCTATTTCCATCTTCTCCATCGGGGTGAATTCTCCGTATGGGCAAACTTAAAATCACGAATTCATAGATATACTGGGCAATCTCAACCTCGAAGGCAGTCGGATGAAGATAAATCAATTCGGCCTCATCTTCAATCTGCTTTTCACTGAATTTGACCAACAGTTTTCTATTGCTCTCAATGCGATAATTAAAACTCTCAAGACAACGGTCGCAGACCAACTCGACGACCCCGTTAATCAGGAAAGCTAAACTTAAATAGGTAGAGCGTTTTTCAAGTTCTACCTCAATCTTCAACTTACCTTTCTCAACTTCCGAAGTCTCAAATTCTGCGAAGAAGCGATCATCAACCGTAAAATCAAACTGATGCTTTCCCTCACTCAATCCTGAAAATGGAAGGGTGTATTGTGAAAGGTAATTCATAATTATCCCTGTTAAAAAGCTTGGCAAAGGTATATAAAAATATTATACAAAACGGAAATGAATCAGTCAGGAAAATACTAAAGTGAAAATTATTGGCTACCAATAAATTTCACTTTAGTATTTTCCTGACTGCATGGCAGATGCCTTCCGTATCAAAACCGCATTCATGGTAAAGCTCCTGTTGCGTTCCCTGTTCAATGAAACGGTCAGGTACACCTAACCGGACTACCGATTTGGACAATCCGGCCGAGGCAAAATATTCAAGAACCGCACTTCCGAATCCACCACTGATCAGACCATCTTCAATGGTGATTATACGGTCAAATCCTAAAGCTACTTCATCCAGAATTGCGGTATCGATTGGCTTAATAAATCGCATGTCGTAGTGGGCAACATGGATGTTTTCGTTGGCTAAAATATTAATGGCATCAACCACGAAATTTCCCGGATGGCCAATGGAGAGAATCGCAACTGCATCACCATCTGAGATTTTGCGTCCCTCTCCGATTTTGATTTCGGTAAAATCAGTTTTCCAATCACAGCATACTCCATTCCCCCGTGGGTAACGAATTGCGAATGGGCCTTTATTTGGAAGTTGAGCCGTGTACATCAGGTTTCGAAGTTCGAGTTCGTCCATTGGTGCAGTGACGGTCATGTTGGGGATATTCCGCATGAAGGAGATGTCAAAAACGCCATGGTGAGTCGCTCCGTCTGCGCCTACCAGTCCGCCGCGATCCATACAAAAAACGACATTCAGTTTTTGAAGCGCCACATCGTGGATGATTTGATCATACGATCTTTGCATGAAAGAGGAGTAAATGTTGACAAAAGGCGTCTTGCCGGAAACAGCCATTCCAGCTGCAAAAGTTACGGCATGAGGCTCTGCTATGCCTACATCAAATGCCCTTTCCGGCATCTCTTCCATCATAATATTCATCGAACAACCGCTAGGCATGGCTGGTGTAATACCCACAATATCTTTGTTCATTCTGGCAAGTTCCAGCAATGTAAGGCCAAATACAGACTGATATTTTGTTCCCTTTGGAGAACCATCGGGCTCATTGAAAATTTCCCCGGTTACCCGGTCAAACTTACCCGGCGCATGCCATTTGGTGGCATCATTTTCAGCGGGGGTAAATCCTTTCCCTTTTTTTGTAAGAACATGCAATAGTTTTGGACCTGGTATATCCTTGAGGTCATGAAATATTTTGGTGAGAGCGATTACATCATGACCATCAACCGGACCAAAATAACGGAACCCAAATGCTTCAAATAGGTTACTGTCGTTGAATACGATCGATTTTACGGCGTGCTGGTGTCTCCTCAATAGCGATTGCATTTTTCTGCCGACTCTTCTGAAATGCTTTAGAACTTGCCAAACGCCAGTGCGAAGGTTGTTGTATGCCTTAGAGGTTTGCATCCGTACGAAATACCTGCTGATTCCCCCCACGTTGGGATCAATCGACATGTTGTTGTCGTTGAGGACGACGAGAAGATCGGCATTGACGCCACCTGCATTGTTTAGTCCTTCAAAGGCCAGGCCGCCCGTCATCGAACCATCCCCGATCACGGCAATCACTTTTCGGTTTTTATCGCCATTTAGCGCCGAGGCAATTGAAATTCCAAGGGCGGCAGAAATTGATGTTGAAGAGTGGCCAACCCCAAACGCATCATATTCGCTCTCGGATAGATTTGGAAATCCACTGATTCCCTTGTATCGTCTGTTGGTATGAAATAGTTTTCTTCTACCGGTCAGGATTTTGTGTCCATAGGCCTGATGTCCAACATCCCAGATTAGTTTATCGTATGGAGTATTGTAGACATAATGCAAAGCGACTGTCAGTTCAACTACGCCCATGCTGGCCCCAAAGTGACCAGGATTGCAAGAGGATTCCTGTATGATCAAATCCCTTAATTCTGCGCAAACTATAGGCAAATCTTTTTCTCTAAGTTTTTTAAGATCAGACGGGGAATCAATATTTTCAAGCAATTTTGCCATTCAAACCAAACTTATATTGGAACCGGGGTTCAAATTCATATACGGCAACAAAGATAGACTTAAATAGTTTATTTGACCGACCAGCAACTTTTAAGGGTATGAGCCTCCAATGATTCGACAAAAAGCTCTCCTCCCTGCGTATATAATATCATCTCTTCCTCTCCTTGAATTGGGGAGAAACAGGTGCTGATCCCGGATTCTCCATGGTTGGCAAATATCTCTATGGAGGACCTGTCGACCAAAATTTCCAATTCAATTTTTCCATCTATGGGTTCGAGGGGCATTTTTATTCCATTCACATCCAGGATTTTTTTGGCTGTGTCGTAGTGAATATCCGTGCCGTTCCCGGTTTTGCCACTGCGAACGATAAATCCAAAACTATCTGAGCTTTTAATCTGGAAGACGGCATTAATTCTGAAAGCGTCCCCCTTCATCCCACTCAATAGATTACCTTTTATCCCGGGAATCAAGTTCTTCTCCTTTTTTCGAATTTCTTTGTCATTGAGGGAGGACAACGACTCTATAGGTTTTCTGCATAGGACAATCCCCTTCTTCGTCGATCGTAAAGTCAACTCGGTGGGGATGCTCATCTGTCCATTGAATGCCATGTCAGGAAACTCTCCTCCTCGCATCCATGCAATCTGGATCACTTTTCCGTTGGGAACGTTGGAAAGTGTTTTTGATGCATAAAAATTCTTTCCATAATCGAGTTTTAGAATATTCGTCTCTGGTTTGAATGTGAGCCCATCGAACTGTCCAATTTTATATTCTCCCTCGCCACTGAGTGCGACCCATTTTTTTTCACTGCTACTTCCCTCAACTGCGACCTCAAAAATATCAGGACACTCAGCGAACCCTTCCAAATGGCTACTGTATTTCCAATGCAACAGATCCAAGGAGTTGTAAAATGAGATGCCTCCTTTTTTGACATTGTCGCCCCTGCTGCGGAACAATGCCAATATCCAATTTCTGGTAGGTTCATGGAAAAATACTTTTGGATCACGGGCATTCCCTCCAGGATTTGAAATGATCGGGTTTTTGGCATATTTACTCCAGGTCATTCCTTTGTCCTGACTTATTGCCAGATTTTGGTTTCCCGTACTATCTGAATAAAAGATCAGCATTGGTTTCTCACCTTGGCTTTGTAATCCACTTACATTCAGTGAATCAACAACAGCGCTGCCCGACATGGGAGGAGAAGAAACAAGACTTGCCGTTTTCTCGTCCGGGGAGAAGGCAAATGGCAGATGTTGCCAATGGATTAGATCCTTGCTTACAGAATGACCGATTTGGTCACTGAATATTTTGTTGTTAATTGAGACGTTGTGGTAGAAAAGATGGTACTCGCCTTTGTAAAAAGCAACTCCACTGGGTTCAAAAAGCCAATTTTTTTCTGGCGAAAAATGGTATTGCGGCCTGTATTTCTCGTTGTAAAGTTTTTTGTCCGACTTTGCCGAGACCAACAGGCACATCAGAAAAAGCGGATATATTAAGTGCTTCATAAAACAGGGAGTTATGATTCGTTCACATTCGTTAAGGAATTTTTCAAATATACAGTTAATACGAAAACTTTAACCGGAGAGCCGTCATAAATCTTCAACGGATAAAATCTTACTTTTGATCCCAAAAGAAGTGCGCTAAAGTGACTAAAGTGAACTAAAGTTAATAAAGTTATGGACTCCGAGTATATGTTCATGGTTGCGAAGTACTCTAGTCACTTTAGTTCACTTTAGTCACTTTAGCTCACTTCTAATAAAAGAGAAAGCATGAAGAACAATATAGAAATTATGGCCCCGGTTGGTTCGTACGAATCCCTGATGGCAGCCATACAAGCCGGCGCGGGTTCTGTTTACTTTGGCGTTGAGCATCTTAACATGAGGGCGAGATCAGCCAATAATTTCACACTGGAAGACTTGAGGGAAATTGCCAAACGAGCCGGAAAGGCTGGGGTAAAAACTTATCTCACTGTCAATACTGTTGTTTTCGATGAAGAGACTGAGACACTGAAAAGGATCATCGATGCAGCCAAAGAGGCTGGGGTATCAGCGGTAATTGCCTCTGATCTGGCGGTCATTCAGACTTGCAGAGCTATTGGCATGGAAGTTCACATATCTACGCAACTGAACATTACCAATTACGAGACAGTTAAATTCTATTCGCAGTTTGCAGATGTGATGGTGTTGGCGCGTGAAATGAACATCGGCAGGGTATGGGAGATCTCCAACAAGATCAAAGCGGATAATCTGCGCGGTCCGGGGGGTGAGCTAATCCGACTGGAGATGTTTGTCCACGGAGCATTGTGTATGGCCACCTCAGGCAAGTGTTACCTCTCGCTTCATGAAATGAACTCTTCTGCCAATCGTGGATCCTGTATGCAAAGCTGTCGTCGGGCCTACACAGTAACAGACAAAGAGACGGGAGCGGAATTGGAGGTCGACAATGAATACATTATGTCACCCAAAGACCTTAAAACCATCCATTTTCTTAATAAAATTCTGGATGCCGGCGTTACGGTTTTAAAAATTGAAGGACGCGCCAGGAGCGCCGATTACGTAAAATGCGTCGTCGAATGCTACCGTGAAGCTGCCAATGCTTATTTGGATGGCACTTTTACAGAAGAGAAAATTGCAGATTGGAATACCCGGTTGACCACTGTTTTTAACAGAGGTTTCTGGGATGGCTATTACCTGGGTCAACGTCTTGGGGAGTGGAGCGGAAATTATGGATCATTGGCCACCAAAAGAAGGGTCTATCTTGGTAAAGTGACCAACTACTTCACCAACATCAGTGTCGGTGAGATTAAGCTGGAGACCGGTCCTTTGCACCCCGGGGATGAAATTCTGATAACGGGACCAAGCAGTGGTGTGATGCAAACCACCGTGGAGGAGGTAAGAGTTGAAATGAAACCGGTGGATGAAGCGCCAAAAGGGTGTTACTGTTCGGTTTCGGTTCCATCAAAGGTCAGACGCTCTGATAAAGTATATAAAATTGTGGATGCTTCGCAAGTAAAATCACAATAGTTGCCGTTAAATTTCCGGTTCGATTATAATTTTTTGTAAACATGCCATATCCTTCATAAAATATTATTTTTACGATGGAATAGTTTGTCAATTATGGGGAAGCGGATGTTGTTTTTTATCACGCTTGTTCTGATCGCAGGGATTTTTGCCGGGTGGTACTTCTTTGCCAAGGAATCAAGATATTTCGGTACATCGCCACTCAAAGCTGTTCCTGTAGAAGCCCCTTTCTTTGTCAGGATCCGCAACCTAGGTGAGTTTGCAGAAAAAGCTGCCAAAAGCAGTTGCTGGAAATCATTGCGGGATATCGGTGAGGTAAATGAAATTTATACTGATTTTGTTTTTTTGGATTCCCTTATCCATCAAAGCAAAGTGAAGGGGAATTTTCTCCTTCACAAAGAGTTGTTTTTTATCCCCGAAGCAAAAGAGAAACTTTATCTGATTGAAATTGAAAGCATTGCAGAGAAAAACAGTATCAATTCCATGATACATAACTATTTTCTTAACATGAATATAGTTTCAACTACAGAAAATTACCAAAACAGTTTGGTTCAGCGATACGAATGGGGGACAAACAAGGAGAAGAGAAGGTTCCTGTTTACATTTTACAAGGGTATTTTAATGGCCTCTACGGATAGTTCCTCCATCCATAAGGCTATTGATCAAATGGATCGACCCTCCATTCTTGAGGATGCCGACTACCGTCGGATCAATAGAAACACGGCTGAAAATATTGACATCAATCTTTATATCAATCACAAGACCTTCCCATCCTATCTGTCAGGATTTTACTTGGATTCAATGGCAACTGGCATTCTGGAGCCCAATTATGCAAGGTGGACCGAAGTTGATGTTATCCAAAAGGAGAATCAATTGCTTGTGAATGGATTCACAGTCACGGACAGTCTGCAAAGTTGCTATCTCGATGTTTTTAAAGGGCAAATGCCGATAACAAATACCTTGGTTCAGTGGATGCCCTCCACTGCTTCATATTTTATAACACAAAACCTCTCCCATCCTGTTCTTTACCTTGGAGCTTACACTGATTACCTGCGAAAGAACAAAAAACTTGAGCCTTACAATGCAACTGTTTCTGAAGTCTCAAAGGAGCTCAAAATCAATATTTCACAATATTTGAAAGATTACTGGTCGGGTGAGGCTGCGGTAATTTACACCAATCAAAACCTGGAAGATCGGAATGACAACCGGTTTTTCCTGTTGAAGGTAAAATCCGGGATCAGTGATCCGTTGGTAACTGCCGTTAAAAAGTGGTCTGCCGAAAGTCAAAATCCACAAGACGTTGAATCACTTGATGCAAGGAAGAGCAATATTTGGAAAGTTCCGGTTAATTACTTTGGTAAGCTTGCAAGTGAACTTTATTTTGGCTCAGTTCAAACAAAGTGGATGACAGCCGGGGATGGCTACATTCTGATGGGTTTTACTCCGGGTTCGCTTAGGCGGTACCAGAATTTACTTCAAAGAGGCCTTCTCCTGCAGGGGAATTCTTCCTATTCAAAATTAAGCTCGGGATTGGCAAAAACTTCAAACTTTTACATGTGGGCCCTTCCCGGACATTCATTCCCATTTTTCGAACCAATAATCAGGAGTTTGCCATATAGAAGGATTGAAGAGGCGAACGAAAGTCTAAGTAAAATGGAGAATGCCTTTTGGCAATGGGGATCTGAAAATGGGCGCTTTTACAATACCGCTTCACTTTTTGTGAATCCGGATGCCAAACAAATCGCAGTTCCTTTTTGGCAGTATCCGCTTACGGCAAAAGTGAGGAGTAATTGTCAAATTTTCTCTGGTCTATCACAAAATAGTGGTATGGAGATCGTTTTTCAGGATCAGGATAATTGCCTGACTTGTATTGACAGAAATGGTGCTGAACATTGGAAATTAAATCTTGATGGTCCGATTTTGGGAGGGATCAACGCCATCGGGATCAATAAAGGTGGAGACAAACAGTTTCTATTTAATACACGTAATGTCATTCACCTAATCAATGAAAATGGGTCAGAAGTGAAGAAATTCCCAATTCGGCTAAGATCGCCCGCAACCAATGGGATTGCAGCATTTGATTATGACGGGAAAAGGGATTACAGGTTCTTGGTTGCATGCAGCGATCACAAAGTATACAATTTTGATAAATCAGGTAAGATGATTTCCGGCTGGCAGGCGAAAGCAACGGAGGGAGTGGTTGAATTGCCGGTTCGTCATTTCATGGATGGTTCAAAAGATTATCTGGTCTACTTTGACCGAAACAATACCTATGTTGTCGACAGGCAAGGCAGGGAGCGGGTGAAAATGCGTGACGAATTTGTTCATTCACGCAATGAGATTTCATTGTTTAAGCCGAAGGGAATGCCGGTTCGCATGGTAACAACCGATGAGCGTGGTAAGGTTTGGCTGCTTGGATTTGACGGCTCTACCCAAAAGATCACCACCTCAAACTTCACACCAGGTCATTATTTTATTCCTGTTGATTTTTCGGGAGACGGGAGGATTGATTTCCTTTATAGCGACAAGCAAAGGCTTTCCAGGTATGATGCTTCAGGTAATAAGATTTTTTCTGTTGAAGTGGAAGCGAATATTGATCAGCCGCCGGTTTTGTTGAATATTGGAGGGGAGAAAATAATTGTATTGGTTTCAAAAATAGATAATAAGAGCATCCTGGTAAGAAAAGATGGTTCAATTTTTGATAAATTTCTGCCGGATAAATTTATTCCACCTGTAGTGGGATTTTATAATGATATGGGATATGTTGTTAATTGGTTGGTAGCTTCACCCGAAGGGTTTCTGTCCAACTATCAAATGTTAGTGAACAATGAGAAATAGTCGAATTTTGGGTCTGCTTTGTTCAATAGGACTGTTACTTGGTTCGTGTAATTTGGCCGATTTTAATCCAGACCTATTTGTTGATCCAACGGGTCTCAACCCGGTTATCTACAGGCCGATGACAAGGGGGACATATGTCGTGAAGGATTATGCGACGATCAAAGAACTTGGGAGTACGCCCGTTCTGAATGATTCAATAGTTTTCAGACAAATTCCATATCCGCTGCTTGGGATGACATTCAATACATCAGGCACTGATTCCATGGTGATCATTGTTAAAACCATCAATGAGACACCAATGAAATATAGTTATAAGTTGATATTCAAGGGTTCGAATTTCAGTGATTCTACCATGGTGAATTCCAGAAACAAGGGCAATTATCTTGCCGGAGGGATTCTCAATCCTCAGGGAGATGTTATGGATGCTTCCAAAGATTCACTTGAATTTAAACTGGATTCGCTGGGTGTTGTAAAACTTACTGCTGCCACGCAAATTGATCTTTCTATTACCCTATACCAACCCGACAAGGGCAGTGTATTGGCCAATGTATTAAAAAATGCACCCATCACGTTTTACATAGGATTCAGGGCGCCCGTCAACCTTTTTAAAGTCAAGCTATGAGATGGGTTAAATATCTGCTCATCTTAGTTTTTTTGGTGCTTTTGAATGGCGCCAACGGGGTTCTTGCACAACCAAATACACTCTATTTTTTGAAAGGGGTTCCGCAAACCAAGGATCTTAATCCTGCCCGGCCCGGGATCGAAAAAGGGTTCTACATCAGTATGCCCCTGTTTGCAAAGATTGATATTTCGGCCAATACCAACAACTGGAGCTATAATGATATACTCCACCGCGGAACCGGTGCGATGGCGGACTCTATGGTGTGGGACTTTAAGAAATACCTCTCCGCACTTGGGAAAAACAATTTTTTAATGGAGTCGGCCGCATTAACCCTTTTGGAATTTGGGTATAAAAAAAGAGGAAATTTTTATGCTTTCTCGTGGTCAGAACGCCAATATGCCGAACCATTCTTTGCCAAAGGGTTGGCAGAGCTTTTGTATTACGGGAACGCTCAATATCTGGGAAGTGCCTATCATTCAGGGTATTTTGGTTTGGGAGCTGCCCATTATCGAGAGTTTTCATTCACTTATGCCAGGGAGTTGAAGAAGAGCATAAGTATTGGTATAACCGGCAAGCTGCTTTTTGGGATGGCAGGAGCCAAGACTTCCGGATTGAATTTAGTGGGGGGCATGCCCATCAGTGGTGACCACATCGATATGGGAGCAACTGGGAAAGCAATGTTCTCGGCTCCCGTCGATATTCAGGTGTTAAACAACAATGGTTATCAAACGATTACACAGGATAGGTTCAACATCGGTAGTTATTTTGCCAACTTTGGAAATCCCGGACTAGCTGTCGATCTGGGATTCACAAATAAAGTCAGTCAAAAGCTGGAGCTATCGGTGAGTTTAATAGATCTGGGTTTCATTGCCTGGACCAAAGATATCAATGTCTTTACTGAAAATGGTCATTATTTGTACAGCGGAATTGATCTTAATGATCCCACCAATACTCCTCCTACGACAAAAGATGTAAGAAAATTATTTTCTACCATGTATAACAACATGCAGGATGCTTTTGCCCTGGATAAGAACACCAATAATTTTACTTCACTTTTGCCGGTAAAATTGTATGTTGCAGGTGAATACAAACTAAGAGAAGGTTTGACCCTGGGTGCATTGGCACGTGTCAGAATGTTTAACAACATGCTTCATACTTCGTTCACAGCCTCAGCCAACGCCCGCTTTTCGAAAAACTTGTCCATGTCGGCCAGTTATTCAGTAATGGAATCGACCTATGATAACCTTGGTTTTGCATTAGCCTACAGGATTGGACCAATTCAGATTTACACAGCCGCCGACAATGTCCCTTCCTTCTTAATGCCGACGACAGCGCGAAACTCAAATCTAAGGCTAGGAATCAACGTGATTTTTCAGGATCCGGAAACAAAGAAAAGGGAAGTATACATGAGACGGCAACCCAGGGCTGCTCCCGGCTGTCCTTTTTGAATGACTAACCTCATTGAAAATTTACTATTTTTGTGCGCTGTTGTTATTTCATTAAAATATGGCACTCTTTATTATTTTAAATATTGGGACCCTGATTGATACCATCTTTATCTTGCTACTTGTGTACTACGGATTTAGATTTTTCTTAAGGTATTTTGGTCCTAAGGTAGTTGAAAAGGCCGCAGATAAAATTTATCGTGATATGAAGGCTCAGGAAGAGGCCAGAAGAAGACCCGAGACCTCTTCTCCAGGTCAGGTATCTGTTGAACGGCCGGAGAAAAAGGATAAACGATTTAGACGCAACGACGGGGAATATGTCGATTTCGAAGAGGTAAAATAGTCCTTAATGCTGATTTAATTACCCAAAACACACTATTAGTTAAGTATATATTACAACGCGATCCAATATGAATCAGGAAGATCTTTTTAAAAAGCTGATTGCACACAGCAAAGAATACGGATATATTTTTCCCTCCAGTGAAATCTATGATGGACTAGGAGCCGTTTATGATTATGGACAGAATGGGGTTGAACTGAAAAACAACATCAAAAAATATTGGTGGGATTCCATGATTCTCCTCAATGAGAATGTAGTGGGAATTGACTCCGCCATTTTTATGCACCCTACTATTTGGAAGGCGTCCGGCCATGTGGATGCTTTCAATGACCCCTTGATCGACAACAAGGATTCCAAAAAAAGATATCGTGCCGATGTGCTGATTGAAGAGGAGTTGGCTAAAATTGAAGGCAAAATCGAAAAGGAAATTGAAAAGGCCCGAAGCCGATTTGGCGACACCTTCGATGAAAAGGTTTTCAGGGGGACGAATGCCAGGGTACTCGAGAATCAACAGAAATGGAGTGATTTGCATACCCGGTTTGCCAATGCCCTGAACAACGTTGACCTTGCCGAGTTGAGGCAGATCATTGAAGACAACGAAATTGTCTGTCCGATTTCAGGCACACGCAACTGGACTGAGGTTAGGCAGTTCAACCTTATGTTCTCTACCGAGATGGGTTCAACAGCCGACAGTTCATTGAAAATATACCTCCGGCCGGAAACTGCGCAGGGCATCTTTGTGAATTATCTGAATGTACAGAAGACAGGACGGATGAAGATTCCTTTCGGGATCGCACAAATAGGCAAAGCCTTCCGCAATGAAATCGTGGCCCGTCAGTTCATTTTCCGGATGAGGGAATTTGAGCAGATGGAGATGCAATTTTTTGTACGCCCCGGTACAGAGCTAAAATGGTTTGAGCAGTGGAAAGAGACACGGATCAAATGGCACAAAGCCCTGGGATTTGGAGAATCCAACTATCGTTTTCACGAGCACGAAAAACTGGCTCATTATGCCAATGCCGCTGTCGACATCGAGTATAAATTCCCATTTGGATTCAAAGAGGTGGAGGGGATACATTCACGCACCGATTTTGACCTCTCTCAGCACCAGAAATTTTCTGGCAAGAAAATTCAATATTTCGATCCCGAGCTCAATGAATCATACGTTCCATTCGTCGTGGAAACCTCAATTGGTGTCGACAGGATGTTTCTGCAAATCATGTCTGCCTCCTATTTCGAAGAGGAGCTTGAAGGTAGCGATGGCAAAAAGGATATCCGCGTAGTGCTTAGGCTTCCGGCGCCGCTGGCACCGGTCAAACTGTGTGTCATGCCGTTGATCAAAAAGGAGGGACTTCCCGAAAAAGCCCGCGAAATCATTGACGAGCTTAAGTTTGAGTTCAATTGTCAATACGATGAGAAGGATTCTATCGGAAAGCGATACAGGCGCCAGGACGCCATTGGAACCCCGTTTTGCGTGACAGTCGATCACCAGACAATGGACGACAATACAGTAACCATCCGCTACCGCGATTCCATGGAGCAGGAGCGGGTAGCCATTGACCAGGTGAAATCTATCATTGGGAGTCAGGTTAATCTCAGAAGACTTTTCGAAAAATTGAAGTCATAAAAAAAGGCCGGAAGGCCTTTTTTTATGACTTTTCAGACTTCTTACGAATGAAATTGCTCAGGATAAACAATCCGCCCACCATTACAAAAGGAAGATTGATCAAAGCAACAATTCCAAGGGCCATCCAAACTGAACCGGTACGATGGTAGTTCAATAAAAAGACAGAAGGACTAAATCCAAGGCCAACTACCATTAAGATGATTCCTCCGATTTTTTCCCACTTCCATGCTATTGCCAGTATAGCAATTAGAATGAAGGAGGGGATCAGGTGCATCAGAAAAGCGCTAATCTGTTCCCAGACTGTTAAACCGGGAACAAAGGAATCAATTGCAAACATGCTGATAAACAGGATAACCATTAAGCAAAGTGCCCTGGGTATCCAGTGGAACCAAACCTCTAAGTTTTTCACTTCTTTATCTCTGCTTCAAGTATTCCAAGGACTTCAGCAGTCGCTTTTTGGCTCTCTTCTTCGGAAGAAATCATTTTCATGTATTTGATGACTTTGTCTTTCCCAACGATTAGGAGTACCCCTTTCCCGTTGCAATCACCTAGTCCCAGAGCAGTTGGCAAAATATGTGACTCATCAAGCAGAATGACCGAACCGGCATACTGTTTCTCTTTTTGTCTGGCTTTCATCCGGATACCGGCATTGGGAATCCAGGTATCCTTGCAGTTGGCAATTCCAATTCCCTGGTAAAGTTTTTCATCAAATTTTCTGGCTTTAACGGCATCGGAGAGCTTGTCGTTGATGTCTTTCACATCCGGATCGGTATATTGAAGCAACAATACCTTTTCACCAACGAAAGGAATCTGTTTCGGTTGATTGTTTGCATCGGAGATCATCAGGGAGGTCATCGTTTTTCCCACTGCATCACCGGTTTGGGCCTTCCCTGTCAATGGAAGCAGATAGACTGCGCACAGAATTCCGGCAACAAGTAAAAGACTGTTGTTTCCAGGAGAGAAATTACTTTTCATACGTTTGAATTTTAGACTTGTAAGAAGGTTACATGTTTGATAAAGGTAGAAATAATATAAATATCTAACTATTTTGAGCACTCAGCACTAATCTCTCAGTTCTCATCTCTCAACTCTTTCCAGTCATCTTCTCAAAGACCTCTCGTTGGCTGATCAGCGCTTTGACCTTGTCTGCCGGATCTGTCCTGCACTCCAGAAGAACCCAGCCCGTGTAATTGTTTTTGATAAACAGATTCATCAAATCCTGGTAAGGATAGGTCGTGTCGTCAAGTTCCCTGACATGGCAGATATCCCCAAAGCGGTCTTTCACCAGGTTGAAATTGGCTTCCAATCCGTTCCCTATAAGATCCTGAGGGTTGCAATTCCAGCATACTGTTGCATTCGGATGGTTGGCTACATCCATGATTGCCTTGATGTTGGGCAGTTCCTGCGTTTCGTTGCCATGTACCTCCAACCTAAGTTTTTGTCCCATGTCGGCTCCAAACTTTGCCAGTTCGTTCAATGCCAGACCAATCTGTTCAATGGTCTTCTCGTGCGGGATACCCGCTCTGAACTGATTGGGTTTGACCTTTACTCCAGAGCCACCAATATCATGGCTGAGTTGGAAGAAGGCCTTGGTTTGTTCGATGGATTCTCTCAATTTGGCTGGTTCAGGGTAATCATATTGCTGGTTTGTTCCCATGCCAACGATCTGTACAGGACTGTCGCTAAATTTTTTCCTGACAGTTTTGCGCTCTTCAGCGGTTAAAGCCGTAGATACTTTGTGTGCATGTTCCACACGAAGTTCCACTCCAAGGATGTTAGAAGCCGTAAGATTCTTTATGAGCGTATCCTGATCCCAGTCTTTTCCCCATAAATAGGTTACAAATCCCAGTTTCATCTGTTGCTTTTTAGCTTTTCCAAAAGCAAGCTGGCCGGTTGGTAGAACCATTGCACCAGTAAGAAGACCAAGGTTCTTTAAAAAAATTCTTCTACCCTCTTCCTGTTCTTTTTTCATTTTTTTCAAGTAATAGGATTAATTTATTGATTGTTTTTCAAGGTATACAATCTATTGCCAACAAATTTAGCGAATTATTGTCCATCTGGTAATAATTTTTTTTGCCGGATGGAAGAGCCCTCTGACAAGTGGAAAATCATTTTCAATCGGTGTTAAAAGTTTACCCGCCGGTATTTCATCCCACTGGACAGTTAAAAAATAGTTAAAAAAAGGTTAAAAAAGTGAAGTCCATGTAACCTGTCCAAACTTGCCGGGAGAGTGTATATTTAATTAGAAATAAACAGTAAGTAGCACATAATCAATACAATAAATATTGAAGGATGATTAATAAAGAGCGTTTTTTACTTTTGGAATGATCTCTTTTAGCACCGATAGTATGGATTGGAGTCTCTCGGAATTGTAACGAATAAAAATGTCAGACGTCTTATAGTTGACTTGCAAGTTAAACGGAAATTGAATTTTTTAAATCATTTTTTTTTAAATTTATTAGTCATGAAAAGAATAGTTTTAACCACAGCATTGATCCTGATAATCGGTTTGGCCTCTTTTGCCAATCGGATATTGTTTGAGGGTCATTCTAATTCTCAATTCGGAGATTATAAAATTGAAGCATTGGATAACCGTATGTCTTTTAAGGATAAGGAATTGGATCTATATCAGATTACCTATGAAAAAAATGGCTTATCTGTCATTGTAGCGCTTGACAAGGATAAAAAGTGCAAAAAGTACTATGTTTTGTCAGAAAAGCTACCCATCCAGTATGAATGTAACGGACTCTTTTTTGGTGTAAAGTTGTTGGATAATGATCTTTTGTACAATGGCTTTCCAATCACGCTTGATAGTGTAAACAAAACCGGATTTTACAGCCAAAGGATTTTAGCAAGAGGGGTAACCGACACGCTTGATCATTTAAACCTGATTGCAGCTTATTACCCGGGTTTGTATAAAGCTTAAACAACAATTCTGGATTGATTCTTACGGGGACAAAGTATATCGGATTCTATTTGTCCGATAAAAGAAAGGCATTAAAAGGTGCCTTTCTTTTGTTTTAGGAATTCACAGGCTACGACCAGATCTTCTGGGTGGGTAATTTTGATGTTATCCCTGTTCCCTAATACCATGCGAATCGGATATCCAGACCGTTCAACAACAGAAGCATCATCGGTGAAAGTCGGTTCCCAGGTTTGGGTATAGGCGGTTTTAAGGATTTCAAACTTGAAAACCTGGGGGGTTTGAACGGAATAAAACTTGGTTCTGTCAACTGTTTGAGATTGGTCCATCGTGCCGGCTCTAAGTGTCTCGTTTACAAGAATAACCGGAATAGCCGCTCCTGATACTTCGGCCTGATTGAAGCAGTTGGAGATGGTAAGTTGTGACACCAGAGGTCGGACACCATCATGGATAGCTACTAAATCGGTTATACCCAAGGTCTCCAAACCATTTTTGACAGATTGAAATCTTGTTTCACCACCGGCAACTACCCGATGCGGATGGGTGAAATTGTATCTTTGGCACAACTCTTTCCAATAATTGATTTGCAATTCAGGCAGTACAACTACCACTGAAATAGTCGGATCAAATTCAATGAAACACAAAATGGACCACATTAGAACAGGATAGTTTTCCAGCAAAAGAAACTGTTTTGGAAGATCTCCTCCCATTCTTGACCCACTTCCTCCTGCTACGATGATGACACTTTTATTCATTTATTAATCATTATCACTTATTCTGCCACAATTATTCATACAAAAATAGCTTTCAGATCTTACATTGAGCCCCTGATTTGATTATTTTTGATAATCATTAAATTCAACACTCCAATGAACGATATTCTCCAGTTTTTAAAAGATCTTGATCTTAATAATCAAAGGGAATGGTTCGATGCAAACCGGAGCCGCTATGAAAAAACTCGAAAGGACTTTCTGGATATTACTGCATCGTTAATTGATGAAATCAGGAAATTTGATGCGGAGGTTCCACTGCTTCAGCCCAAAGATTGTATGTTCAGAATCTTTAGGGATGTTCGTTTTTCGAACGATAAACGCCCGTTCAAAACGAATTACGGGAGCTATATTGCCAAAGGTGGAAGAAAATCGGGTTTTGCCGGTTATTATTTGCACATTCAGCCGGGCGAGTACTTTGTCTCCGGGGGAGTTTACATGCCTTTACCAGAGCACCTTGCCGCCATCCGACAAGAAATCTATTACCACACCGAAGAGTATCGTCAAATAATAGAAAATGAGCTATTTAAATCTACTTTTAACCAGCACTATTTCGATCCGCTAAAAACAGCCCCCAAAGGCTTCCCTAAAGATTGGGAGCATATATCCTTAATCAGAAACCGCTCCTTTGGTTTTGGAAAGAGCCTAACTGAGAAAGAGTTGCTTGCAGAGAATTTTGTTGAAAAGAGTGCTCAGGTCTTTCGGTTATTATTTCCGGTCAACCATTTTTTCAATAGGGCTATTGAAGAGAGTGGGTCGGTTTAGGTATCGGTATTATTTACTTCGAATTCCATCAGTAAGTAATTATGATATTGTAAGATGCACATACACAATGCGATACAGCTACGCAAAAGTGAAAATTAATATTTACTTTTGCGTAGCTTTTTTAACAATGATATTTTAGTATGAAAAAAATTCTTTTGCTCCTAATGATTTTTGTGTCAGCTTCCTTCATCAAAGCTCAAAATGTTCAATTACACTACGATCTTGGCAAAGACCGTAAGTTTCCATGGACCCACGTTGAGATGTTCAAACCCGACAAATGGGGAAGCAGCTTCTTTTTCATTGACATGAATTACGGGGAAGGAAATGTCCATGGCGTAAGTATGGCTTACTGGGAGATTTCACGCGCTTTGAAATTTTGGAAAAGTCCGTTTGCATTGCATGTTGAATACAATGGTGGATTTGGGCAGTTCACAACATCCACTCCTCTGAACGGAGCCTACCAAATCAACAATGCATGGCTTTTTGGGGGAGAATATACCTGGAATACCAAGGATTTCTCAAAAGTATTTACACTTCAGGCGTTGTACAAAACTATTCAGGACAAAAACAGTTCATCATTCCAAATTACCGGTGTTTGGGCTATCCAGATGCTTAAAAACAAAGTTACCTTTTCGGGATTCGCTGATTTCTGGAGAGAAGATAATTTTGTTGGAACTTCGGATATGACGAAATACGTGTTTCTGACAAAACCTCAGTTGTGGTACAATTGCACAGAACACCTCTCCTTAGGGACTGAAGAGGATATTAGCGCCAATTTCTCCGGGCACAAGGGATTTATGGTTAATCCAATGCTCTCGGCAAAATGGACTTTCTAATTTAATTCTACTGATATGCTGGAAAAACTATTCAAATTAACTGAAAACAAGACGAATATAAAGACCGAGATCATTGCAGGCATAACAACCTTCATGACCATGGCCTATATTCTCTTTCTGAACCCGAATATCCTTGCCTCAACAGGGATGGATAAAAATGCGGTATTTTTCGCTACCGCGATATCGGCGGGATTTGTAACCATCGCCATGGGTCTTGTCGCCAATTTCCCAATTGCTTTGGCCCCGGGAATGGGACTTAATGCACTTTTTGCCACCGTGGCCCTGGCAGGTGTCGGTATGCCATGGAGAGTTGCTTTGGGTGCAGTATTTATCTCCGGAATCATCTTTATCATTTTAACCGTTACCAAGATTCGTCAGATATTGGTCATTGCCGTTCCCAATTCGCTAAAAAGGGCTATCACGGTAGGCATCGGACTCTTCATTACCATAATCGGATTGAAACTTTCAGAGATTATGGTTGTCGGGACCAGTTTGATTCCTCCTACCCTCGAAGCAGTTGGTAAATCGGGTGGAATGGCCACGTTGAAATTCTTCGAGTGGAACATTTGTCTAGGTAATTTTCACAATCCATCCATGCTTTTATGCCTGATCGGTCTGACAATCACTGCAATCCTGATGGCTAGAAAGATCAAAGGATCCCTTTTAATCGGTATTGTTATCTCGACATTGATCGGAATCCCGATGGGCGTAACCATGATTCCCAAAGACTTTGCTTTTATCTCACTTCCTGATTTCCATAATCTTGCTGTGGGCGAACTCGATATCAGGGGAGCCTTAAGCATGGGAATTTGGACAGTTGTCTTCACCTTTACCTTCGTAGAGCTTTTTGACACTTTTGGAACGCTGGTTGGAACTGCAAATAAGGCAGGCTTGATTGACAAGGATGGTAATTCCCCAAAGATCGGTAAAGCGATGCTGGTAGATGCCTTTGGTGTCTCTTTTGGTGCCCTGATGGGAACTTCAACCATGACGGCCTATGTTGAAAGTGCCGCAGGTATTGGCGAAGGAGGCCGCTCGGGATTGACCGCCATCACCACCGGATTGTTGTTCCTTCTGGCGCTATTGATAGCCCCACTGGCAACAATGATTCCAAATGCGGCTACTGCGCCGGCATTAATTATTGTTGGGGTACTCATGGCATCTTCTGTTTTGGATATTGATTTTCACGATTTCACAGAAGGATTTCCGGCCTTTATGACTTTTGTTCTCATGCCTTTCACCTATAGCATTGCCAACGGTATTGCTGGGGGCATCTTCTTTTATAGGCTACTCAAAGTTGCATCAGGTAAAGCAAAACAGGTGCATTGGATGATGTACCTACTTTTTTCACTGGTTGTGATCAGGTATATTTTCCTTAGCGAATAGAATGAAAGCAGTATAAAATGAAAACGCCCAACTTTTTCGGAGTGACGTTTTTCATATTGTAGAAAATAATCCTATTTTTGCCGTCTCAATGAAGGGTTGTTAGCTTAGTTGGTTTAGTCCGCCAGCTGGCGGATGACAAGGTAGGGGTCACTGGTTCTTTTGAAAATTAGTATTGAAGGGTTGTTAGCTCAGTTGGTTTAGAGCATTACCTTGACAGGGTAGGGGTCACTGGTTCGAATCCAGTACAACCCACAAAAGAGAATCTGATTTCAGGTTCTCTTTTGGGCTTTTTATTGAAGCTATTTGAATAGTGGTTAATGATTTATGCCCTGAAATCAAGCAATATCTTGACATTCTCGGCAGGATTCCTGTCAAGAATTTCAAATCCTTTCTGGGTTTCGGATCCATGGAGCACCTTGGAAATCAATGCTTCCGGTTTAAGTCTGCCGTTTTTCAGATGTTCAATCGTTTCTGCAAATTCACCATGACTTACCCTTGACGTGACAATGCTGGCCTCTTTCCAGATTAGCTCTTTGAAAAGGATGGGCGCAGGTTCGGACCCAAGTCCAAGAACACAGACTGTTCCTCCGCCAACAACGCTTTGAATGCATCCGCGAACAGGATTAACGATGCCATCAATTTCTTGCGCATGGCCAACGGCTTCGAAGGCGACATCTACCCCTTTGCCCCCGGTTTCCTTCATAATACGTTCCACCGGATTTTCTTTGGAAGCGTCTATTGCAACGACATTTTCATAATATTTGGGACCGATAGACAACCGGGGCTCCAAGATATCGACCATAAATACAGTATTGTCGGTGACGGTTCTGACTGCTTGCAAAATGCAAAGCCCAACTTTCCCTGATCCCCAAATGACCACGGCATCCTCTTTTTTTACCTTGGCGCGGTTCTTTGCATGACAACCGATGCTGAGCACCTCTACCAAAGCCACATGTTCATCAGGGATATTGGATGGAACCTTGTACAGCATGGAAGCGGGAAGGGAAATAAATTGTGCAAAACCGCCATCGGTATCGATGCCAATTAATTTCAAGGTACTGCATGCGGGATAATGACCTTTTAAACATGCGGGACATTTTCCGCACCAGATGATTGGGTCGGGGGCGACCTTGTCCCCCACTGTCCATCCTTCAACTCCGACACCAACCTCTGCTACCAATCCGCCAAATTCATGGCCAATGATCATGGGGGTTTTGGTCCTGGGATGGAATTCCCCTTTGTGTATGTGCTGATCACTACCGCAAATACAACCGTACATCACCTCAATTAGAACCTCTCCCGGTTTGCAGGCAGGTTTTTCCACCTCCAGCCACTCAATTTTGTTGTAGGCTGTCAGGACAGCTGCTTTCATAAATAATTTGTTTTGGAATGATTATGGAACCTTGTCAGTATTAATCTTTACATGAGTGTGAATTTGCAATCCAGCTCATTTCATGTAATAAGGTTAAGGAATCGAAATTAACAAAAAAAGGGAGCCGTTTCCAGTTCCCATCCATAAAAAATTTAAGGCCGGTAGTTCGAGTCGTCTCAGAAAATATCTTCCCTCCCTTACTGAAAAGATATTCAACCGATCATCTCACTACCAGCCTCAACACAAAACTCTCTAGGAGTTTTTAATTACTGCTTGATACCTGAATCAAAAGTAAACCAGTTTCGGTAAATGGCGTAGTTCGGTTTTTTAACGTAGCATTTTTGGAATTAATCGTTCTGTTATGTTTTTTTAACAGGCAGGATTTCAGTTCACACATTATTTTGATTTTAATTTACGTTTTGAAATGATTACAATATTAACCAGTAAAAATGGATCAAAGTATGAATTGGAAAAAATTATCAGTAAGGAGCATCAAAACTATTTCGGTTGTTTCCTTATGTACAGTTATTTTGTTAAGTTGTAGTAAAAATTTGAATACAAGCACAGATTCCTTGTATGTACCAACGGCGACCGACGTTACGCCAAATGCTACCCTTGCTGATTTGCAGGCAGGCAGAACCCTTTTAATCAACAATTGCGGAAGATGTCATGGACTCTATTCACCCGATAATTTAACTGTTGCCAACTGGAAATCCATCGTTCCCATGATGGCTTCCAGGGCCGGATTAAATGCAGCGCAAACAACCCAGTTAATCATGTATGTTACAAGAGGAAAATGATCTGCCGGCAGTTTAATTCTTGAAACAATGACTATTTTAGCGATTAAAATAGTCATTTCTTTTTTAACATTTTTCTATTTTATTATGTCGAAACTACTTTCCCCGCTTGCTATAAAAGATATTGTATTAAGAAACAGGATGGCCATTCCTCCAATGTGCCAATACAGCGCTGTTGATGGATTTGCCAATGACTGGCATTTGGTCCATTTGGGCAGCCGGGCCACCGGAGGGGCCTCGCTCATCATTCAGGAGGCAACAGCGGTTTCACCGGAAGGCCGCATTACCCCAATGGACTTGGGACTATACCATGCCGGGCATGTTGACAAATTGAAACAGATCACCGCATTTATTGCCTCTCAGGGAGCAGTGCCGGGTATTCAGCTGGCCCATGCGGGAAGAAAAGCCTCGTGTGCAGTGCCCTGGAAAGGTGGCCGGCAATTAAGCACTACCGATGGAGGCTGGCAAACGGTGGCGCCATCCGGAATTCCATTTTATCCGCAAGATTCCCTTCCTGATGCCCTCACAGAAGTTGGAATTCAAAAGGTGGTTGAAGATTTCAGGGTTGCAGCATTACGGGCCCTGGAGGCAGGTTATCAGGTTGTTGAAATTCACGCTGCCCACGGATACCTGATGCACCAGTTTCTCTCCCCGCTCTCCAACAGGCGAACCGATCGTTATGGAGGCAGTTTTGAAAACAGGATCAGGCTGTTGCTGGAGGTTGTTGATACTGTCAGAAAAGTATGGCCCGAAAACCTGCCATTGTTTGTAAGAATATCTGCCACCGATTGGGTGGATGGCGGATGGAATCCAATAGAATCAGTAGCATTATGCAGGATTCTGAAGACTAAGGGAGTGGATTTGATTGACTGCTCTACAAGTGGATTGGTTCCGGAGGCGAAAGTTCCGGTTGGCCCGGGTTTTCAGGTCGAGTTTGCAGGCAAGATCAGGAGGGAGGCATCCATACTCACGAGTGCCGTTGGGCTCATTACAACACCAGCGCAGGCAGAAGCTATTCTGGAAGAGGGTTCTGCAGACTTGATACTCTTTGGTAGGGAATCCCTCAGGGAACCTTACTTTCCCTTGAAAGCAGCAGCCGAATTGGGCGATTCGATCGATTGGCCGGTTCAGTATCTCCGGGCAAAACCATAGATTTAAACCAATTCCTACCGGGAGTGTCAAAAATCTACCAACTATAATCTATGATTCAATGAAAAAAATCCTGTTGCTCATCTTTTTTGTTTCGTTTCTGCAAATTGTTTATTCCCAGCCTTTTGGAATGGGTGGTGTTAACTGGATGCCTGATGGCAACAGTTACATGACCCTGGAGAAGTTTTCAATCTTCAAAACAGAGTTACCCTCCATGACCAAAACCCTGATTTATGATCTGGAAAAACTCGTTCCTCAGGAATCAAGCCATCATCGAGATATATCCTCCTTTACATTTTCCAAAGATTTGAAACAGGTATTGTTAAAGATCAATACCAAAACGCAGTACCATAAAACAACCGGAGAGGTATGGATCTACAATCCGGACAATAAGGAAATGAAACAGTTGGGGAAAAGCCTTAACCCGGAGGCGCTCATGTACCCCAAATTTTCTTCCGACGGAAAAAAGGTGGCCTATGCATACCAGGACAAATCGAACCAAAAAGTGGTTTACAACCTGTATGTTGAGGATGTGAATTCGGGAAAAATTAAGCAACTCACTTTCGATGCGAAGGATCGGAGTATCAATGGGACTTTCGATTGGGTGTATGCAGAAGAGTTATTTTCGACGGATGGCTTCAGATGGAGCGAAGATGGTACCCGACTTGCATTCTGGAACATCGATGCCTCGAAAGTCCGCAATTATTTGATGCTAAATACAACCGATTCGATTTACCCGTACACGGTTCCGGTCGAATATCCCAAAGCAGGTGAAGACCCATCCCCCGCTAAAATTGGCGTTGTCGATATTGCCACTGCCAAAACCAAATGGATGAATATTGAAGGCGATCCCCGTCAAAATTTCCTTGTCAAGATGGAGTGGTCCTCCCAGAATGAGTTGATCATTCAACAGTTAAACCGAAAGCAAAATAACTCGAAAATCTGGCTGACAAATACCGCAAATGGAACCAGCAAGCTGTTGTGGGGGGATACCGATCTGGCTTGGGTAGATTTGGAGGCAACGTGGAATTCGAACAATGGTGCGGGCTGGAACTGGATTGAAGGTGGTAAAGCCTTCGTGTGGGCGAGTGAAAAGGATGGTTGGCGTCATCTTTACCGCATTGGTATGGACGGGAAAGAGTCGCTCATCACGAAAGGGGAATTTGATGTGATTAAAATCTACCTGATTGATGAAAAAAACCAAATGATCTACTTTGCTGCAACTCCGGAAAATGCAACGCAGCGATACCTTTTTGCCGCGAAAATGGATGGATCTGAGGCTCCCAAACGGCTCACACCAGCCAATTTTACCGGTACGAACGACTATATGTTCTCCCCAAATGGCAAATGGAGCCGTCATAGTTTTTCGAGCCATCTCTTTATGCCGGCATCTGAGTGGGTGACGGTGCCCGACCATACTCCCGTTGACGTTTCCAAAAGTATCGTCAACAATCTAAAAGAGGATCCCATGGGTAAGCAGATATCTTTCTTTAAAGTCACAACCGTGGATGGGATCACATTGGATGGATGGATTGCCAAGCCCAGGGATTTTGACCCTGCCAAAAAATATCCTGTCTTCTTTTATGTGTATGGCGAACCTTGGGGCTGTACCGTTTTTGACAACTCCAGACTCGGCCGGTCAGGACAGTTTGGCGGGAACATTGCCGACATGGGCTATCTTTATGTTTCGGTTGATTGTCGTGGAAGTATGGCTCCAAGAGGGAGGGAATGGAGAAAATCCATTTATCGTAAAATTGGCCGTTTGAATATCCGCGATATGGCCATGGGCGCCAAAGAGGTGCTTAAATGGAGTTTTTGTGACACAAGCCGTGTGGCAGTTCACGGATGGAGTGGCGGAGGTTCTTCGACACTTAATCTGATGTTCCAGTACCCCGAAATCTTTAAAACCGGTATTGCGGTTGCAGCTGTTGCCAACCAACTGGCTTACGACAATGCTTACCAGGAACGGTACATGGGAATTCCAGCCGAAACCAGGGAAGACTTTATCGCCGGATCGCCATACACCTACGCCAAAGGGCTGAAAGGAAATCTTCTGTATATCCATGGAACCGGGGACGACAATGTCCATTACGCCAACGCAGAAAAGCTTTTTAACGAGTTAATCCGTTACAACAAGCCTTTCCAGATGATGGCCTACCCGATGCGGTCACATGGCATTTTTGAAGGCGAAGGTACCTCTCAGCATCTGGCAACGACCTGTAAAAAATTCCTGCTCGAAAACTGTCCGCCCGGAGGGAGGTAAATCAGGATAATCCCGGCAGACTTGTTTCATGATCGAGGTAGTCTTTACCCTGCTTTCCTAACGCAATAAGATGGGTGCAGTTTTGCCTGTTTCGCTTTGTCAGATCGTCGTTCCAAATCTGCAAATCCGGCATCGAAACGGCAAAAAAGTCCAATTTGAACACGTCATCCATATGAGATTCACCAAATTGGATGAGCATTTCGAACCTTTGCCGTGCCTCACTTTTTCTCTTCAGGGCCAGTAGCGCCAACCCTTGGTAAAAGATCGTATCCGGTTGCTGGTCGTTGTAGAATATGGCCGGCACCGGTTCTGATATCCCAGTAGAGGCAATCTGCCAACATTCGATTGATTTGGCTGAATTTCCTTGTGCGTGATAGGTACAACCCAGCCAATAAAAAACGGCATTCTCCTGAGCTCCGTACAATTTTCCTTCACCGAGATTATTCGGATATTGAAGGGCATTTGTTAACAGCTCTGCGGCTCGTTCAAACTGCTTTTCCGAAATTGCCTTTTTGGCCATTTCTGTCAGGCAATAAACATATTGTGATGTGACCTTTCCCTCCCCTCCTTCCCATGGGTGAAATTGGCGGGACATAATCATTTTGAATGCATTTTCATGGTTTCCCAACTGGTTGTAAAGGGTTATCTGCTCCAGATAAAGATCATCCCTAAAATCAACCAGATCGGGGTGTTTTGAAAGGTTTTCCAATCTTTTTGATGGAGGGAAATTTAACCGTTTGTACAATTGATCAAGCTCCATCAGGATGCGGGCGTCTGAAGGATCGAGCGCAAAAGCCTTTTCGAGCTCGGCGACGGCTTTCCCCGGATTGGCCAGCTTGTTGAAATAGGCCAATGCCAGGTTTCGGTGTACAGTTGGGTAACTGTCATCCAGCATGGCGGAATGTTCCCAGTTTTCCAGGGCTTCAGGGTACTGCCTGACGTTATACCAGAAATTTCCGAGGTAGTAAGGGGCTTTTGCATCTTTAGGGTTCTGTTTTTTCGCCCATTCCAGTACGATAACAGCCTCTGGTTGATTGGGGAAACAGTAATCGGGGTTTGCCAATGAAGCGTTTTGCAGCGTTGCAGATGACCTCTCAGTATCTCCAAGCTGCTCTTCGAACCAGGCTTTGTAATAATAGGCCATTGGAAAGACGGACTGCCCATTTTGTCGTTCAATCCCGATTGATATCAGATAGATGGCCTCATCAAACAGTCCGGCGGCGGCAAGATCCAGGGCAAATTCGATGTAATTGTGGATGTTGTTTTGCAAAGGGGAAGTTAAACCTGACAGGTCTGCGACGCTGTCAGGGTGGAAAAGATGTTTTTCAAATAGAACGCCAAAATTGAATGGATCAAGTTTCAAGGATTCAATGATCAGGTTCTCAGCTTCTTCAAATCTTCCAAGTTTGCGCAGTGCTGCAATTTTAAGATGGCGCGACTTGTGGTTGTGCCAATTTCGGATCATCGCGCGATTGATAAGATCGAGCGCCTCGACCCATTGCATTTTTTTCGAAGCCAGTTGGGCCAGTTGGAAATAACCGTTTTCCATCAAGGCCG
>JBBIUJ010000006.1:0-31461 GCA_037440345.1 Prolixibacter sp. | reverse complement strand
GACCGTAATAGGCAATACCTACCAGGGAAAAAAGGGTCATAAACGCTGTTGCCAGAATATAGGTTTGCGAACTACGCGAACTTTTACCCGGTACAGCCTCTGTTTTTTCGATTTCCATTTGTTTTTCAGATATGATGCACAATGCCCATTATAATCAACTGATCAAGCGGGTTTCAATCTTTTGGATTTAAAATTTTGTAATATTTTCCACATCATTGAAAATCACCTCTTTGGTAATCATTTTATGCCCTGATGAATCAGATTTAAGATCGAGATACTGTAACTTTCCCTTGATTGGCATCTGCAGATGGAAAGGTTTGCAATCGGGCAATGCCTTCATCGCCTTTTTTGCCCCCTCGTAAAGCGCTTTGCGAGTTTCTTCAAATGGATAGAGAATCGCTGCTTCCTGAGAGATACCCTCTTTTACCTCTACCGTTATGCAATGGTCGCCCAGAAATTGACGTGCTTCCCTGCAAGTGGCTATATCCCCGGTTACCAGAATAGTCGGAACCCCGAATTTCCCGGCAATAGCTGCACATTGGGCAAGTTCTCCTGATTCGGTCCCATTGTACCAATATCGGTTTTCGGTTTTTGATGATTGCGTATGGTTAAGAACGCCATCCGGTGTCCCCATCATTGCATGGGCCCCAAACTGAACCAATCCGGCAAATGTTTCGTCCAATCCCCAAAGTACTTTTAGTCTGGGTGTACCTGTCAGATATTTTGCTCCAGGAATCATCATCTCAGGGATAATGCATTGGTTTCCATGACCGTCCACCACCAGAATTTCTGTCGCCCCTCCATCATGTAATCCACGAATGACTGCAGAGAGATCATCCATGAAATACTCACATGCTTTCCTGTTCAGCGGCGAATCTTTTTCCCTGGTCTGGGCAAACTTATAGACCCCGCTTACTCCTTCAAGGTCTGTGAAGATGTAGATTTTTTTCTGTGAGTATGCTGTGCTTACAGCCAGAAAGGCGGTAAATAGAACTATTTGAAACTTTCGTTTGAATAGAAGGCCTGAGGGTGTAATCATCACTTTATCTATTAGAGTATGTATCCTTGTTTGCAATTATGAAAGCCATTTATCCCTATTTTCCGCCACAAATGCATCGTCATTTAATTCGGGATATGCTTTATAAACTTTGTCTATTTTCTCCCTTTGGCCGGGTGACAATACTTCATTTTCATCCAGGGTCCACAATCCCTCCAACAACCCCTGGCGTCGGAGTACTTCATGCAGTCCGGTGATACAGCCTGCAAAATTATTGGATGCATCAAAGAAAGCCGCATTTGAATCTGTAATCTTGTTACCCAGTATCAATGCTTGTTTCACATCATGGTCCAAATCTCCGCACTGTATTTTTTCAAGTAGCTTAACAGCAGATCTGTTCCATACTGCCCAATGTCCCAATAGCCCTCCAACAATACGTTTTGAATATAAGGTTGATCCACAACGAATTTGATACTCGGTGAGCAGATCAACCACAATATTGTCATCGTTGCCGGTATACAAGGCTATCTCGCCGGCCCTTCCGGATTCGACAACTCCCCTGACAACATCGAGTGTTTGGTATCGGTTGAATGGAGCTATCTTAATGGCAATGACATTTTCGATTTTAGCAAATTCCCGCCAAAAATTTGTATCCAGTATTCGTCCGCCAACAGCAGGTTGCAGATAGAAGCCAATTACCGGAATAATATTTGCGACAGCCCGGCAATGGTTAATAATATGATGGTTGGGAACATCCTGAAAAGCTGCCAGGCTTAACAAAGCAGCATGAAAACCATTTGATAATGCCAATTGTGCCTCATTTACCGCTTGTTCTGTTTTCCCAATGACACCGGCAATCCTGATGACCGGCTTTCCGGTTTTGGTGTAAAAGCGGTCAAACTCCTCCCTGGCAATTTCCAAAATTGGCCGGAACAAATCAATCTTAGGTAACCGGATTGCAAATTGGGTAGTGTGCACTGCAACTGCTATTCCACCACTGCCTGCATCCAGATAATATCTCATCAGCGCACGCTGACGACGCTCATCCAGCTTGCGGTTCCTGTCCAGAGCCAAAGGTAATGCAGGGATAACCAATCCTTTGTGTAATGGTGATAAGTATGCTTCCGAAGTTATATCAGACTTCATAATTGTATATTTGATTAGTATTTACCATTCCTGACTTCAAAATGCGTCGGTTTTCCCAAAAGGGCTTTCCCATCATGAATCCAGTCCGCAACCCATTTTATTAGCTGTTTAGCCGGGATCCCGGGCTTACCGAAAATCTGGAAAGCGAGTTCAGAATTGCTCAGAAGCGCCGTATCAGCTTCATTGTTTACCAATTTTGGTTGAATCCCAAATAATTGTCCAAATTCCTCTGCTACATCACGAACAGACAGTATCTCGGGACCAGTAATATTGAAAATTTTTGCCGGGCTCCCACATTTTCCAAGTGCGCGAAGTACTACATCATTTGCATCTCCCTGCCAGATTACATTGAAATATCCCATTGACAAATCAATATCCTCTCTGTTTTTAACTTTCATGGCAATATCGACCAGCACTCCGTACCTGGGCTCGACCGAGTAGTTCAAACGGATCAAGGCTACAGGAGTATTATTTTTGAAACTGCCGTATTCAAACATCCTTTCCCTTCCGAGACAAGATTGGGCATATTCTCCGGATGGCATAGGCCGATCTGTTTCCTTCGAGCCACCGGAAGTGACCTGAACCAATGGGTAAACACAGCCCGTAGAATATGCAACAATCCTTGAGTCTTTGAAATGTTCAGCAACCAATGCAGGCAGATAGGTATTAATGGCCCAGGTTAAGGAGAGGTTTTCTTCAGAGCCAAATTTCATTCCGGCCAAAAAAAATACATTCTTGACTTTTGGTAAACTATTGATAAAATCTTTGTCAAGCAGGTCTCCGCGAATTACTTCAATACCATAGCGTTCAATCTGTTTAATTTCATCATCGGTGCGGAAGCGTGAAACCCCTATGACTCGCTTATTGCAACCTGCAGCCTCACAAGCCCTCTTGGCCATGCGAGCCAAAGAGGGACCGATTTTACCTGCAATTCCTAGAAAAATGATATCCCCATCAAGCTCCCGAAACATTTGAACCGTTTCAACCTCCGGCCTTGAAATAAGCTCTTCCAAATGAGCGACATCTTCTATTTTCCCTATTGTTTCTCTCATGATTAATTCTTCCTGTTTAGGATTATATTTCTATAAATATTTACTGCTGTTTCGATGTTCTTTATAAAGCAGAATTCATTGGTTTTGTGCGCCATTTCAGGTTGTCCGGGGCCAAGAATTACCGTAGGTACACCATGGTAAACGCGCTGCAAGACAGATCCATCGGTTAAATATGGCAATACTTTGGCCTGGTCAGCATTTATTGGGTCCACTTTGCTAGTGTCATACACCATCCGCACAAACGGCTCATCCTCATTCGTAAAAACTGGGTTCTGGTCGACAAGAACAGTAATATTCACCTCATCGCCCAAGTCGTCTTTCAATCTTTGAATGATTTCAGAATGGACAGTCGAATTTGTTGTGCGCACATCGATCGTAAATTCAGCCTGGTCGGGAACAGAATTGAGGTTCATTCCACCACTCATCCGACCGACATTGATCGTTGGAAATCCGAACAATGGATCCATTTCAACTCCGAACTCGAATTTTTCGATTTTGGAGATAGCCCTTGCTGCTATATATATTGCATTTATCCCCAGATCTGGCATGGAGGAGTGTGCCGTTATTCCGGTAGTAGAGGCAGTCATGTAAATGGCTCCTTTATGTCCAATTGCAGGAACATTTGCCGTGGGTTCACCAACGATAATTGCCCTTGCACTACCAAATTTCTTGTACTTTTCAGCCAATTGAACGACTCCCTGGCATCCTAGTTCTTCTCCGGCAGTGAAAATAATCCGGATGCCACCCTTGGGAGTTCCTTCTTTGAAAGAACCTACGGCCGCACAGATCATGGCAGCCAGTCCTCCTTTCATATCGCTGGATCCCCGTCCGAATATTTTATTGTCGATGATGGTGCCATTAAATGGGTCCGATTCCCAATCGTGTTTCGCAACGGGCACCGTATCAAAGTGACCAGAAAGCACGATTGGCTGTGCTTTTCCCGACAGACCCCGTTCCGCAACAAGATGCAGCCTGTTTTCCGCAAACAGTGGATATTCAACATGAAACCCATTTTGAGAGAGTAATTTGCCTACAAAACCAGCAATTGCCTTTTCATTTCCGGGCGGATTGACGGTATTGTATCCTATCAGTTTTTGAGTCAGTGAAATTACATCGGTGCAAGCCATGATAAGCGATCTAAACCGTAGGTATTCATATTACATAAATATATTTGTTTTTATATTCTTTGATATTTCGTAAACCTTCAAATATATTTCATAATATTTCGATTGTAAAGAAATGAAAATAATTTCAAAACACAAAATATTCTGTTATACAATTAACTATTATTCTGAGGAGAATGAAAACCTGAAACCTTCTATTGATTCACTTTTGAGGCAGTTTGATTAATCTGTTTCCAGTTATATACCGACTTCAGTTATTTCAAGGTTAAATAACAACGAAACTACAGGTTATCCTGTCCGGCACAATTTGCAGAGCGTATCCGTGTTGGCAAATGATTGCATCAAAGCTGATGCCTAATGTAGGTCTGGTTATGCTATGATCACTTTAATTCCCATTCTGTCCAATTCCATCTTTATGTTGGGGTTGATGCCTGAGTCTGTTACAACTGTATTAATTTTGGTTACAGGTGCAATTGTGGCAAAACTAAGTTTGTCGAATTTACTTGAGTCAAAAACAGCAATTACCTCTTTTGATATAGAGATCATCGTCTGGTTCATGCTGGCTTCTTCCATATTTGGAGTAGAGATACCCCTTTCCAAACTGAAGCTGTCAATGCCCAGAAAGAGTTTATCACAGTAGAATTTTTTTAGGAATTCTTCGGCAAACGGACCAACAAGCGACATCGATTTCTCCCTTAGATATCCTCCTGGGATGATTACAGGAAATCTTTTGTACTCATTTAAAACAATTGCAATGTTCAGGGCGCTGGTTATTATCGAAAGGTTTTGAAACTTACTAAGATTTTTAGCTACCTCCAAAGTGGTAGTTCCTGAGTCAAAAATAATTGTGTCATTCTCATTGATCAGGGATGCAGCCGCTTTTCCGATCAACTGCTTTTCCTTGTAGTTTTTCTGTTGCTTTTCCTTGATGGAAAAATCTTCTCCTATGTAATTATGGTTCAGTCTTATGGCGCCACTTCTCACCCGAAGCAGAAGATTCTTCATCTCCAGAAGTTCCAGATCTTTTCGGATCGTAACTTCGGATACGTTGAAAAGTTTGCTAATATCTTTAACCCTGATGGTTCCGTTTTTCGTTAATTCCTGCAAGATATAGTCCCTTCTTTCGGGAGTAGAACTTTCTTTACTCATGTTCAATAATTTGCTCAAAGATAATAATAATTTGCAAAGAGTATAGAATAAACGCAAGGTAATGTCACAGAACCAACATGTTTCATCCGTAGAAAAACAGATAAAATATTTTTGTATTCTTCTTTAGGTGTTTTGAAATATAATACTTTCCTTTGCAATTGAAATGAAATGAAATGAAATATAATAGGAAGTATTACGAAGTATTTTGTAAATACTCCTGCATTTTTTCAAATTCTCCATATGAGAAACCAGTAAACTGTGGATATAATGATGGAGATTGGATTTGAATGACGGTGATTCTATAGCGGATGGCAAGATCACCGAAACATAGAAATTAATTAAACAACTAAATTTTATTGCCATGGAACCAACATCAAGAAGAGTATTTATAAAAAACTCAACAGCAACAGCGGTGGCTGTTTCTGTTGGTGGAATCCTACCCCCATTCAGCGCCAAAAGCTACGGAAATATTGTTGGTTCCAATGAAAGGATCAGGGTATCAATGATGGGGGTAAACTCCCGTGGACAAGCTTTGTCTACCAGTTTTGCGCAACAGAAGAACTGTGAGGTTGCGCATATTTGTGACGTCGATAAAAGGGCAATTGAAAACTGCACAAAAGAGGTGATGAAATATCAGCAGGAGAGACCTATAGGTTTTCGGGACTTTCGCAAATCGCTCCAGGATAAAAATATCGATGCGATGGTCATTGCTGCTCCGGACCATTGGCATGCACCGGCCGCCCTTATCGCGTTGCAGGCTGGCAAACACGTTTATCTGGAGAAACCAAGCTGTCACAATCCCAACGAAGGTGAAATCCTCGTAAAGGCTGCATCGAAATATAACAAAGCCGTTCAACTGGGCAATCAAAGACGCTCCTTTCCCAATGTAAAACAAGGTATCCAAGAGATACACGACGGGATAATCGGCCGCGTATATTTTGGAAGGGGATGGTACACCAATAACAGGGGACCAATAGGGATTGGGAAGGAAATTGCTGTACCCGAATGGCTTGACTGGGATCTTTGGCAGGGACCTGCACCCCGAAAAGCATACAAGGACAATCTTGTACACTACAACTGGCATTGGAATTGGCATTGGGGAACAGGAGAGGCTTTGAACAACGGTACCCACATGATTGATCTTTTAAGGTGGGGCCTGGGCGTGGAATATCCGGTCAAAGTGAGTTCAAATGGAGGAAGATACAGATACACGGATGACTGGGAAACTCCGGATACACAGGTTATTAATCTCGATTTTAAAGAGGGTGTCACCATCAACTGGGAAGGCAGGAGTTGCAATGGGAAACCGATTGAAGGATGCGCTGTCGGAGTAATCTTTTATGGCGAAAAGGGAAGCATGTTATTCCCGGGTGGTAACAACTATACCATCTTTGACCTTAACGGTTCGGTAGTCAGGGAAGTAAAAGCAACCCAGAAGATGAATGCGACAAACCTTGTTAATCCTTCTGAAAACCTTGATTTTATTCATATTCAGAATTTTTTTGAAGGGATACGGGATGGAAGCGGCAGGTTAAATTCAGGAATTGATTCCGGGAACAAGAGCACACTGCTAGTCCAGCTTGGAAATATTGCCCAACGGGTTGGCCATTCCCTTGAAATTGATCCCAGGACAGGCCATATACTGAATGACAAAGAAGCTTTGAAATATTGGTCGAGGAGTTATGAAAAAGGATGGGAGATGAAACTGTAATGGTCCAAAGGCCCGGAAAACTGCAAGATAGAATTGAAATGAATGCCTTTTATAAGCAAAGTGAAACGGCCTATTATTCCATCGATGATTTTGACAAGGTCGAGAAAATTGATGTTCATATCCATATTAATACATTTGAACATACGCTTCTTGAGCAGGCGGAAGCCGATAACTTTATCTTCATAAGTATCAATGTAGACGGGTTCCCAAATGATCCGATCGAGTTGCAGCAGGAGTATTCAGTAAAGCTTCGCGAAAAATATCCTGACAGGCATTACTACTTGACAACCTTCCGGGTGAACGGTTTTGAACAACCGGAATGGACTGAATCGGTAATGAATTATTTACAGGATTCGTTTGGCAAAGGCGCGGTAGGAGTGAAGGTATGGAAAAATATCGGGATGGCTGAAAAAACCGGGGATGGGAAAGATATTTTTGTGGACGATGAAATTTTTGAACCCATATTCTCTTTCCTGGAAAAACATCATATTCCGGTGACAGGTCACATTGGCGAACCCAGAAGTTGTTGGTTGCCGCTTGACCAAATGATGATTTCGGGCGATTTCAATTATTTCAGTAAGAACCCTGAATTCCACATGTTTTTGCAACCGCAGAAACCAACCTATGAATTGCAACTTGAAAGAAGGGACAGCATGTTGAAAAAGCATCCGAACCTGGTATTTGTCGGAGCTCATCTTGCAAGTCAGGAATGGAGTGTTGATGAATTGGCAAAAACACTCGATCAATTTCCACTGATGTGTGTAGATCTGGCAGAGCGGATCAGCTACCTTCAGTATCAGTCAATGGAGGATTACGGGAAAGTATATGACTTTGTGATTAAATACCAGGACCGCATTTTGTACGGGAGCGATATCATCGTTGATAAGGCGCAAAATATGGAGGAAGAGAGACGAAAAGCCCACGAACTTTGGATGAAGGATTGGGTCTATTTTAATACTGACCGGTTAATGACCAATGAAAGTTTCAACGCAGAATATAAAGGCCTACACCTTCCGAAAGCCGTTGTCGATAAGATTTATTCGAAAAACGCGAGAAGGGTCTTTTTGCGTAAATAATGACAATCATGGAAGGTAGATTGTACTTAAGCCCTGCTTTTCTTATACGAATTCTCTTTTATAAATTGATGGATATGAGACTGTTTCTATTTCTGGCTAAAAAAATCACTTTGTTGGTTTTACTGGTACATGCAACCTCATTCAGTTTTGGGTTTGTAAATGATCTCAGGGGGATGGGCTATTGCCTGATACCTGCACCTCAGAAGATTGAGATCACCGGCAAAAAAATTATTTTCGAAAAGAGCTGGACAATTGCTACCACATTGGATTTTAACAATATGGCCGTGAGGGGGCTAAAAGCAGGGGCAGAAGAACTTCATGGGATAAAATTTACAGCGAAGGGTGAAAGCAGGATTGTCCTTGAAATAATGCCCAACAGCGTTAACAAAGATTTGTTGCCTGATGCTGCAACACAGGCCTATCGAATTGAAATTTTTCCCAAAGAGGTTAAAATCACTGCCAATGCAGCCGCTGGGCTGTTTTATGGGGTTCAAAGCTTTTTGCAGCTATTGCGGCCTGAAGGGATCCTGGGCTTTTCATTGCCAGAGGGGACCATAACAGACTGGCCTAATCTGCCTTTGCGTTTCATCCATTGGGATACCAAACATCACCAAAACAGGATGGAGACCCTGAAACGCCAATTGGACTGGGCAGCCTATTTCAAAGTAAATGCGGTGGCTTTTGAGATAGAAGATAAATATGAGTATCCAAGTCATCCGGTCATTGGCGCACCCGGGGCATACACAAAAGCAGAAATGCGGGAGTTAACAAGATATGCCGGCGAACGTTTTATCCAATTGGTGCCTGACGTACAGGCGCCTGCGCATTTGGCCTATGTTTTGAAACATAAGGAATTTGCCCATCTGAAAGCCGACAACAACAATTATCAGATATGCATGTGTGATGAGGAGGCCATTCGGCTCATCCTTGATATGTACCAGGATATGATTGATGCAACACCCGGCGTGGATTATTTTCTCGTCTCTACCGATGAGGTCTATTTCGCCGGACTTTGCGATAAATGTTCCAGAGAATACAACGAGAAAAACCGAAGTCAGGCTTGGGTAGATTACGTCACAAGGATGAACAGATGGATGTCGGAACATGGCCGCAGGATGATATCGTGGGTGGAATACCCGTTGTTGCCCGAAGATATTCACAAACTACCTCAAAATCTGATTGATGGTGTCGTGAAAGAGGACTGGATTCCTGAATTAAACCGTGCAGGGATAAAGCAATTGATCTACAATTCCGTCCAGGGGGAGGAATATCTTTTCCCCAATTATTTCCCTACCCGTTACCGCGATTCTGAAATTAAGGGAAACCTTTATGGCGCATCCGTCTCTGGTGCCAATGCACTTAAAAAGGGTGCCAATCTGATTGGCTCATTCACGGCGGCCTGGGATGATTCGGGGTTGCACGACGAATTGTTTTGGCTGGGCTGGGCTACAGGCACTCAATATGCATGGGCAGTGGGAAAGGCCAATCTCGAACAAAGTACAGCAGATTTCATGGATGCTTTTTATGGATACGACTCTCCGGATATGGTGGAGGTCTATCGTTTGCTTGAAGATGGCGCCCGTTTCTATGAAGATTTGTGGGATAGGGTGATATCAAAGGAAAGGGCTCCCGGCTACGGGGATTGGAAAGGCAAGGGAATTAATACTGCCCGTTATGATCAGACACTGGCAGTCTTGCCAACCCCGCGAATGGATTCGGAGCCACTTTTTAACAATAAATATGCTGAGAAGATAGCCAGGGCCCATCACCTTACACGAGATAACGACAGGCTCATCAGCCTTTTGATGAGGAACCTTTCAAGGATTAGCCGCAATCAATATAACCTGGAGGTATTACTTTCAATTGCCTATCTTGAAAAATATGCCATTCATACATTACTGAGTTGGGAGAACATCGAGAAAAGCTTGATCAAAGCTTCAAGTATGTCAAAAGATGATGCTCAGGCAATGGAACAAATGGTACAGGCCTATAATTTGGCCGGAGATATCCGGAAAGAGGGAGAGGAAGTAGGCAAGGAGCTCAAAAAAGTTTGGGAAAAGAGCCGGTTTGAAAAATGTGGGACGGTCAATGGAAGAAAATTCATCTATGTTTTGGACGATTTGAAAGATCATTTTGCAGATCGCAGGTTGGGACTGGAATATATGTTCGCTCCTTTCGAAAGGATGGCGATAGGGAACTGGCAAAAACAATTAATGGTCGTGATGATGGATTATTCCAGGATTCATAACGTTCCAATTGAAGGTTTAAAATCAAATTAATGAACGATATTCAAATTCTGGCAATCAATCCGGGTTCCACAACGACCAAATTTGCCGTTTATTCCGGAAACAAATGCCAATTGAAAAAGACAATCAGCCATTCAAAGGATGAGTTGTCCTGTTTTTCCTCTGTTATGGATCAGTTCGATTTCAGGAAACAGATGATCATTGATTCACTGATTGAAGAGGGGGTTGACATCAGTAATGTGAAATACGTTATTGGCAGGGGTGGATTTACTTACCCATTAAAATCGGGGGTTTATCAGATCAACGACAGGATGCTGGAGCATTTGCAAGCCGGTATCTGCGGTCAGCATGCCAGCAATCTTGGGCCACTAATGGCCAACTATTTTTCACTTCAAATTCCAGGTTCGCACGCATTCATCGCGGATCCGGTGGTAACTGACGAGTTGGAAGAGATTGCCAGGTTCTCCGGTCATCCTGATTTTGAACGCAGATCTGTATTTCATGCACTAAATCAAAAAGCAACAGCGCGCAGACATGGTGAGAAAATTGGCATTGCCTACGAAAAGCTCAACCTGATCGTTGCGCATCTTGGCGGAGGAATATCAATTGGGGCGCATAAAAAAGGAAGGGTCATTGATGTGAACAATGCACTCGACGGTGAAGGTCCGTTTAGTCCTGAACGCAGCGGGACGTTGTCCCTGGGACAGGTCGTAGAATCATGTTTCAGCAACAAATACCGGAAAGAGGAAATACTCCGAATGATCATTGGGGAGGGTGGTTACATGGCTTATCTTGGAACAAACGATGCGTTGGAAGTGGAACAGCGGGCCTGTCGGGGAGACAAAAATGCCATTAGCATTCAGGATGCCCTGGGGTATCAGGTCTCAAAAGTTATCGGCGAAATGGCTGTCGTTTTGAACGGCAACATTGATGCCATCCTGCTCACGGGTGGATTGGCACACAATCAATATCTGATCCAATACATTGTATCAAAGGTCGAATTCCTTGCAAAAGTATACGTTTACCCCGGTGAAGACGAATTGGAGTCGCTTGCAATGAATGCCCTGACCGTTGCAACAGGAAGTATTCAGCCTCAAAAATATCCGCATTAAATAAATCCATTTAATAAACTTAGACAAATATGAAAAGTAATCTTAGTCGCAGAAGATTTATCGGCACATCGGCAATTGTCAGCACAGGATTGGCCGTTGCAGGAAATTCAGCTGCAACATTTGGGCAAAGCAATTTGGCAGGTGGCACAAGGGTTGGAATTATAGGTTTGGACACTTCCCACTGTGTTGCATTTACCAAAGCGCTCAACGATCCCAATGCCGGAACAGAATTTGCAGGTTATAAAGTGGTAGCTGCTTTCCCTACAGCGGGGAGCAAGGATATCCCATTAAGCATCGACAGAATAGCGGGTTTTACGGAGCAGGTCAGGCAGGAAGGTGTCGAGATCGTTGGCTCAGTTGAAGAGTTACTAAAAAAGGTTGATGTTGTACTCCTGGAATCGGTTGATGGACGTAAGCATCTGGAATTGGCTTTGCCGGTGATCAAAGCAGGCAAACGAATGTTCATTGACAAACCAATGGCAGCATCACTTTCAGATGCAATGAGCATTTTTGATGTCGCTCAGAAATACAATACCCCAGTCTTTTCTTCCTCCTCCCTGAGATATATTGTTGGTGCACAGGAAATTGCAAAAGGAAAAATTGGAAAGGTACTGGGGGCCGATACCTATGGTCCGGCAAAAATTGAGAAAACGCATCCGGACCTTTTTTGGTATGGGATTCATGGCATTGAGGCATTGTTTGCCGTAATGGGTGGAACTTGCGAAAGTGTCGTCAGAATTGGCACAACCGACACAGACATTGTTGTTGGGACCTGGGCCGATGGACGCATTGGTGTTTACAGGGGATCAAGATCGGGAAAAGGAAATTTCGGAGGTATCGTATTTGGTGAGAAAGGAGACGAGATACTCGGGGAGTTTAAGGGATATAATCCTTTGTTGGAACGAATTATTGAATTCTTCAAGACAGGCGTAGCACCGGTAGAAGCTCAGGAAACACTTGGTATTCTTGCATTTATGGAAGCGGCTGATGCGAGTATAAGGCAAGGGGGTGCACCCGTTGCCCTTCATTCAATCATTGAAAAGGCGAAAAAGGAGCGCAAAAACGATATATAAGATGTTGTCTGACGGATAGATGAAACGGTTATTGGGAAACGCTGTTGTTAAATTTTCTGAAATGTTGAAGGATTAGCGGGTGTTTTTATCATTTGGGAGCTGGAAAATACAGCGAGATTTTAATACATTTACCCCTTGTACTTATGATATTGACTTATCAAATGGCGGAAAAACTTGACGATCATGGTTTAGTCCAGTTGGTTCAAAAGGGGAATGTCGTTGCTTTTGATACACTTTTTGAGATTTACGGTCCGAAATTATTTGGTTTTGCCTTCAAGTATTTCAAAAATGAGAGTAATGCCGAAGAACTTGTTCAGGAAGTTTTTGTGCAAGTTTGGGAACACCGTCAATCGCTGAAATTTGAGTTTTCTTTCAAGTCCTACCTTTTTACCATTGCGTTAAATCTGATCCGTAAACATTTCAACAAGAAAGCCGTTTCGCTTCGTTACCTTGAGAGCCTCCAAAAGGATCCTGAGATCACATATGACATTGGTGTTTATGATGATGATTATGAGTCAGTTATGCAACAAATAAACTTAATGGTCGAACAAATGCCGCCTCGTCGACGCGAAATCTTTATAAAAAGCAAGTTGGAAGGAAAAAGTTCGAAGGAGGTTGCAGCTGAGTTGGAAATATCTCCAGGAACCGTTGATAATCAGGTGTCTGAAGCCCTTAAATTTATTCGATCCCGATTAAACAAGCAAAATCTTGGCATGATGCTATTTGCCGTTTTGTTTATTTATTAAAAAAAACGGCAAAACACCCGTGAGATAATAGGACGAATCGGATATAAGGTTCGTAGCTTACGCTCTCCAGGGGATGTCTACCCTCTGAAAAGAAATGTGCAATCACTGAAAATGAAAATGTATTTTACGCATTTGATTCAAAAATATTTTGATGGCAATATAAGTCTGAAAGAACAAATTGAGCTTTCGGATTTTTTAGCCGATCCTGCTAATTGTGATGCTGAGGAAATCCTGTACAGCCACTGGAAATCGCAATTTGAAACAGGGCCCATTCCGGATAAGGATTTTAAACCGTTGCTGGATCAGGTTCACAAACGCATCCGACTGAAGGAACATGTTCAGTCTGGGAGTAAGCCTTGGCTTCAAACCTTTCAAAAGATAGCAGCAATCCTGATAATTCCGCTTCTGTTCTCTTTTTTGGCTTTTCTCTATCTGAAATCCGGGGGAACAAAGCCGAATGATATCGTTTCTTATGCTGAAATCCAATGCCCGCTTGGAGTACGTACAAAATTCGTGCTCCCTGACGGATCAACAGGTTTCTTAAACAGCGGTTCACGATTGAAATACGCCCCTCAGTTTAAACTTGATCGACGGGTCGAACTCTCGGGGGAGGCGTTTTTTGATGTGGTTCACAATGAGCAGCTCCCTTTTCATGTGAATACCAGAAATCTGGATATAAAAGTTTTGGGTACGACATTTAATGTACTTGCCAACAAGGAAGAAGAGACCGAAGAGATCGTACTGCAGACAGGGAAAGTTAATGTCTCTTCCAAAAGTGGAGAACAGCTTGCCAATCTTCTGCCCAATGAACAATTGACATTGAATACGGATAAACTTACGTTTTCCAAAAAGGAAGTTGTTGCCTCGCAATATACCACATGGAAAGAGGGCAAACTGGTTTTCAGAAATGAAAATATGCAACAAGTTGCCCGCAGGTTAAGCAGATGGTACAACGCTGATGTGGTGGTCGATGACCGCATCCTCGACAGTTATACTTTTCATGCGACTTTTATCGACGAACCTCTTGATGAGGTGCTAAAAATGATATCAATCACTTCACCAATTACTTACAGCGAAGAAAGGAGGACAAAGGATAAGGAAGGAATATATCTGAAAAGGAAGATTGTTCTGCGGATCAACGAATCAAAGATCAATCAATTTAAATAGAATGAAATGAAACAGGAAAGTGTTCGAACCACCTTCCTGTCATGTCAAGTAGTATCACGCCAAATTTTGTTCAACCACTTAATGATTCAAATGTATGCAAAAAAAACGAACCAGGAGTATCGTAACTAATCCTGTACTCCTAAAATTCTGGAGAATTATGCGTTTAAGTGTATTTATCTTAGTACTTCTTATTGCACAAGTCTATGCAACAGGTACTTACTCGCAGCAAACCCGTCTCACCTTAAAAATGCAGGGTGCCAAAGTAATCGATGTTTTAAATAAGATCGAAGATGAAAGTGAATTTTTCTTTCTGTTTAATCAGAAACTTCTAGATGTTGAACGTCAGGTAAATGTTGATGCTAACAACGAAAGTATCAGCAAAATCCTTTCAGAAATTTTCGAAAAGACCAATGTAACTTATGTTATCAAAGATCGCCAGATCATTTTAACTACCGATAACAGTAATCAGGGATCCGAACAGGGACAGCAAAAAAAGATTTCGGGCAAAGTTACAGATCAGTCAGGATTGCCAATTCCGGGGGCGTCCGTTGTGGTTCAAGGCACCACAACCGGCGTAACCACCGACAATGATGGTAATTTCTCTTTGATTCTGCCTTCAGATGCAAAGACAGTAGTCATCTCATTTGTCGGAATGAAGTCCCAGGAGGTCACGATAACCGGAAAGTCAGTCGTCAAAGTTGTGCTTGAAGAGGAGTCAATAGGCCTTCAGGAGGTCGTGGCCATTGGATATGGTACGGTTAAAAAAGTGGATATGACAGGCGCAATTTCTTCGGTAAAAGGGGCAACAATAGCCAACCGTGAAACAACACAATTGTCCTCCGCGTTGCAGGGAGCTACTTCCGGGGTAATGGTAACCAGAACCAATAGCGCTCCGGGGTCGGGAGCATCCATTCGCATCAGGGGTATAACTACCATTGGAATCAATGATCCGCTGATCATCGTGGATGGTATCCCGGTAGGAAGCATGGATGATGTGAATGCCAAGGACGTTGAGTCAATGTCTGTCTTAAAAGATGCAGCCGCAGCTTCCATCTACGGATCCAGGGCTGCAGCCGGGGTAATCCTTATCACCACAAAAAGAGGCAAGTCAGGTACCTCAAATATCAACTACAGTTACGAATACGGGATCGAAAAGCCCACACAAATGCCTACCTATACCGGTGCGGTTCAATATATGCAATATGCCAATGAGCAGAAATGGAATGACAATAACAATGTTGGCACCCAATTTCCGGTATTCGCGCAGGATTATATTGCCAACTATCCGGCAAACCACGCTTCGAACCCTGATTTATATCCGGATACGGATTGGAACTCATTGTTGTTCAAGAAGAGCGCAATTCGGCAAACCCATTCACTGACCTTTACTTCAGGAACAAAAAACCTTCAAACGAATGCATCATTTACACTGAATGATGTAGGCGGGCTTTATGATTTAAGGAACTACAAACGCATTACCGCACGGATTAACAATGACGTAACCATCAATAAATATGTATCGGCCACCATCGACTTAAGTTTGAGACGTATGGAGGCGACCGCCCCTACCATCGATCCCAATTTAAATACTCAGAAACCAGCCCCAATATATGCCGCAATGTGGACCAACGGCCTGGTTGCCTCAGGTAAAGCTGGTGACAATAGGTATGGGCAACTGGAATTTGGAGGATTGAACCAGGGCTGGATGAACCAAATATCAGGAAAAATATCGCTCGATTTTAAACCGCTGGAAGGTCTTAAACTTTCCGCCATCTTTTCGCCAACATTCAACTTCGACAAACAGAAAGTATTTACCAAGGCGATCCCATACACCAATTACAACGACCCCAACAATTTTGTCGGCTTCATCGGAGGTTATACGTCGACATCCTTAAGTGAGACAAGGAGTGATGGCTATGTCCTTACTACTCAATTCATTGGGAACTATACAAAGAGCATAAAAAAGAACAACATCAATTTGATGGCGGGATATGAAAATGGCTACCAGACTGCTGAAAACTTAGGGGCTTCCCGCGATGCATATGAATTAACCAACTTTCCATACCTCGATGCCGGCCCGCTTACATTAAGGGGCAACAATGGTTCGGCATGGGAATATGCTTACCGTTCCTTCTTCGGCCGCGCCATGTATAATTTTGACAACAAGTATTATATACAGGTCAATGTAAGAAAGGATGGTTCCTCCAGATTTGATCCAAAATATCGCTGGGGTACATTTCCATCGATTTCGACAGGTTGGGTTATTTCGAACGAAAATTTTATGAAAGGTATTTCCGAGATATCCTATTTAAAATTGAGGGCGTCATGGGGTGCATTGGGTAACGAAAGAATTGGCAATTATCCTTATCAGGCAGCAATAAGTTTTGGCAGTACACCTCTCTATCAGGGAATTAATGCTGTTGCTGCCACAACTGCCGCCCAGTATCAATATGCAATTCCCAATATTTCCTGGGAAAAAACAGAGACATCGGATGTGGGCTTGGACTTAAACGTATTAAACAACAGACTAAGGCTTTCCGGTGACTATTATTTGAAGACTACCAAGGATATGCTATTGGCCTTACAAATACCACCGTCATTGGGGTTTGATAATCCAAACCAAAATACCGGTATAATGAATACCAAAGGTTGGGACTTCGATGCTTCCTGGAGCGATAAGATTGGAGATGTTGGTTATTCGGTATCGGTCAACCTTTCAGATTTCAAATCCAAAATGGGTGACCTTGGCGGTACGGAATTTATAGGAGATCAGATTAGGATTAAGGGAAGTGAGTTTAATGAATGGTATGGTTTCAAATCTTTGGGATTATTTCAGGATGCAGCCGATGTGGCAACTTCACCAAAGCTCTATGCAAACTCAAAACCAGGGGATATCAAATACCAGGATATTAGTGGTCCGAACGGCGTTCCTGATGGTATGATTTCAGCTCAATACGACCGCATTCGACTTGGTGGATCAATGCCCAGATACATGTACGGCGGAAATATTCAACTGGACTATAAAAATTTTGATTTTGGTTTGGTATTCCAGGGAGTTGGTAAACAAAATGCCAGGATATTTCCAACGATGGCACGGCCACTGTATGTTGCCTGGACCGCTGTCCCAACAATATTGGAGGGAAAATATTGGAGTAACAACAATACAGCTGAACAAAATTTGGCCGCCGTATATCCAAGATTAAGTGAAAATGCCGCAGGCGCCAATAACTATATGATGTCTGATTTTTGGATGTTCGATGGTTCCTATTTCAGACTAAAGAATGTTACCCTCGGATATACCATTCCATCCATGCTGACGCAGAAAATTAAACTTCAAAGTGTAAGGTTGTATTCCACTGTTTCCGATGCTTTTTGCCTTAGTCATTATCCAAAAGGATGGGATCCTGAAGTTTCTGAAACGGGTTATCCCATTACCATGACATTTATTTTTGGCGTATCTGTTAAATTTTAATAAGTTAATCAAATGAAATATATAATCATATATCTATTTTTAAGTCTGTTTATTGTCACTGCCTGCACAAAACTCGACTTAAATCCGCTATCTTCAGGGTCCAGCGCCACTTGGTATGAAAATGACACGGAAATAGTGATGGCATTAAATGATTGCTACCGTGATATTTTTTGGTTCAAGGATGACGATTTTAATACAGACGATCAAATCCAGCGAGCCCTTCAAAGCGAGGTAACTGGAAATACCATTACGGGGCAGTCTAGTACAATTACTAATCTTTGGCTAAACTCTTATAAGTCAATTTCAAGGACAAATACGATTCTTGCAAGCCTTCCTCGTGCTACCGGCAAAATTTCTGCCACCAAAATGGATCAATATGCCGCTGAAGCCCATTTTTTTCGGGCTTGCAGGTATTCTGATCTGATTACCCATTTTGGGGACGTGATCTACACAACTAGAGTGCTTCCGCTGGATTCAGCGTTCATGGTTAAAAGAACAGACAAGGCCATCGTTTTGAAGGGTATTTATGACGATTTTGATTTTGCTGCGGGAAAATTGCCTGCCACTTATTCTGCGAACACTGTTCAGCGGGTAAGCAAAGGTGCAGCGTTGGCGATGAAAGCCAGGATTGCACTTTATATGGGTGATTTTGCGACTGCAAGCAGCGCTGCCAAAGCTTGTATGGACCTGGGAGTTTATAAGTTATATCCCGATTTTGGCAGCTATTTTCTCCCATCCACAAAAAACGCGTCGGAGTCAGTTTTCTTATTGCCACGATCAGTTTCATTGCTTGCATTTTTCCCCTCTTATTACATACAGCAAACATTAACCAGAAATGCAGGTGGGTTTGGAAATCAAAACCCCAGTTGGGACCTTTTCTGTTCATTCCTTTGCAAAGATGGATTGACCATTGACAAGTCGCCGTTGTATGATCCCAAATTTCCTTTCAGGAACAGGGATCCCCGTTGCGCTAAAACGATTGTAGAATTTGGAACAACCCATCTGGGATTTGTCCTTCAACCTCATCCCGATAGTCTGAAATGTTTGAATGTGAACACGGGTAAGTTGGTAACCAACAATGATTGCCGTTCAAATTCGCAATATGCTTCCTATACCGGCTTAACATTTAAAAAGGGCGTAGATGATACCTGGAAGACCCTCAAAATTGATCCTGATAATATCATCATCCGATATGCAGATGTGCTGCTGATTTACGCCGAAGCAAAGATTGAATTGAACTCAATTGATCAATCGGTCCTGGATGCAATGAACATGGTACGTGCAAGGGCTTACGGCGTTGATAAATCGGCAACCTCATCCTATCCGGCTATCACAACTACAGATCAGTCGGCCCTTCGGAGAACACTTCGTCTGGAAAGGCGCATGGAGTTTGCAGCTGAGAACCTGCGTTACATGGATATTATTCGTTGGCGGATTGCTGAAATTGTCCTAAACAAATCATCTTACGGTATGTTGGATCCTTCTGACCTACGGAAAAAGATCATTGCCCCCGGACTTTGGTTTTTCCCGGGGGTCCCAACATTTGATAATCAGGATTTACCTGACTTCTCGGCATGGTACAGTGCAGGACTCGTCAAACTGTTAACGCCAAAAACTTTTGATAAAAGCAGGCAGTATTTGTGGCCATTGCCAACAACAGAACTCACAGTTAACAAGAATTTAACCCAGAATCCAGGATATTAATCCGGATTGTAAAGTTTAGTTCAAGTTATTTACAACTAGTAAACTACAGAAAGCGCATGTGATATCATTTGCGCTTTCTGTCCATTAAAAGAATATAAACAAATGAAAATTCCATCTCTGATTATTTTAGGAGTAACCCTTGCCTTTTCAAATTGTCTTGCGCAGAACGGTACGAACAATAAATTGAATTTCAGTGGTATCTATCCAAACCTTGCCTATTATAACAACGAAGGCGAATGCGGTACCGGGGCTATTGTTCCATGGGCAGGCAGGTTATGGGTAATAACCTATGGGCCACATCTGCCATTTGGTTCGTCTGATAAGCTGTATGAAATAACCTCTGATTTGCAACAGATTACGCGTAAAGAAAGTATTGGAGGAACACCCGCCGACAGGTTGATACACAGAGAAAGTAACCAGTTGTTTATTGGGCCATACGCCATTGACGGAGATCGCAACGTAAGGGTCATTCCATGGCAGGAGGCGCCCGGGCGATACACCGGAGCCGCACGGCACCTGACCAATCCCTCCGAAAAAATATACATGGCTACCATGGAAGAGGGTTTTTATGAAATAGATGTGAAGACACTTAAGTCAACTATGCTATACGAGGATATTAATGTAATAAGGCAGAAAAAGAGCGATATTGATATCAATCAGCAAGGACGAATAATTCCGGGAGCACATGGCAAAGGGGTTTATTCAGGACAGGGGGTATTGGTATATTCCAACAATGGCGAACCCTCCAAGGAGGCAATTACCCATTTCGACATCGTTTCCGGAGCCCTGGCAGAGTGGGACGGAAAAGAGTGGAAAGTCATCCGTAGGAACCAGTTTACCGAAGTTACCGGCCCTGGTGGTATCTATGGCAACAAAAATCCTGAAACAGATCCTATCTGGACAAATGGATGGGATTACAAATCCCTGCTCATTGGGGTTCGCGATCATGGAAAATGGAGCTTCTATCGTTTACCTAAGGCAAGTCATAGCTACGACGGCGCTCATGGGTGGAATACGGAATGGCCCAGGATCCGGGACATTGGAACCGCTCAAAAGCCGGATTACCTGATGACCATGCACGGGATGTTTTGGCATTTCCCCGCGACTTTTAGCTCAACAAACTCATCCGGTATCAGACCCGGAACTGCCTATCTGAAAGTAATCGGTGATTTTGCAAGATGGAACAACCAACTCGTTTTTGGCTGTGACGATGCCGCGAAATCAGAGTTTCTAAACAAACGAAAGGTTAAAGGCGACATATACGGCCCGGGTCAGTCAAATTCTAACTTATGGTTTACATCACTTAAAAAGCCGGATGAGTTGGGGCCAAATACCGCGGAAGGCGCTGTCTGGATTTCTGAAGATATTAAGGCTGGTGAAGTTTCTGAACCTTTTCTTTTTGCCGGATGGAATTACCGTTCAGCCTGGATAAAAAATGAAGGTAAAGAATCTGTTTCGTTTGCATTTGAGGTAGATGAGAAAGGAAACAATAGCTGGAAAATCCTGAGAAAAGTAGTGGTTAAAGCAGGTGAAGCAGAAAATGTGATCTTCTCTGAAAAGGGAGAGTGGATCAGGGTCAGGGCGGAGCAGCCATCCAAAGCAACTGTCCACTTCTCCTATACCCAAAAGGATTTGCGCGCTGTGACGCCCGGTCCGAAATTTGAAGGTTTGGCCAAAGTGGGCAGCGCCATTAGCCAGGGAGGATTGCTTTGGGGATTGGATGGTGACAGGCGTAAGCTGGGAGTTTTGGCCGGAGAAGTTTCAGATACCGGATTTTCGGAAAGTGGTTATTATGAACTTGATCAGCAAATGAACCTGGTAAAGAAAGAGGATGCAGAAACAGCTCAGCATATTCGGGAAAAAATGGCAATTCCGAAGCAGGTGGTGACCATTGATGAAGCGTCTGTACTGATTGTCGATGATTTGGGGCGTCGCTGGCGATTGCCAAAAGGCGATTCAAGGTTCAACGGATTAACCGACAAGGGCGTTTTGCGTATTTGCCGTGAGGTTTCGACCGAGCGGGATTTGCTGGATTGTGCAGGCACTTTCTATGAATTACCGGCAGAAAATGCAGATGGTTTTGCCAAAATTCGTCCCATTGCATCGCATAATTTCCGCATATTCGATTATGCCTCCTATCGGGGAATGCTGATCATGACAGGAATTGATCCAAAAGCATCGAAAGGTAACAACCATATAGTAACTTCCAGTGACGGAAAGGCTTCAGTTTGGGCCGGGGCATTTGATGATCTTTGGGAAATGGGCAAACCGGTAGGTGAGGGGGGACCCTGGAAAAACACACTGGTAGTGGCAGGCGAAAAATCTGATCCCTATCTGATTGGGTTTTATGGCGAAAGAACTCTAACACTCTCTCATAATTCAAAGAGTACGGTAAATTTTACTGTTGAAGTAGAACCGATTGGTCATGGTCCGTGGATGAGGTACAAAGAGATAACCGTAGAACCGGGACAAATTTTCAAATTAAGGTTTCCGGATGGTTTCCAATCAAGGTGGATACGGTTTGTCAGCAATAAGGATTGCCAGGCAACAGCATGGCTGGATTATAAATAAAAAGTCGATTAAGGCGAATGGGCAAAATCATTTATTGCCTTTCCCGATTATAAACACAGATTATTATTTTGAATATGCAAAAGTTAATTTTCCTCATTATTGTCATATTGTACTCTCTCCGTGTAGATGGTAGCCCGGCCTTTGAAGCAGGGCTACTTGCGGCAAACAAGACCGATTCTATCGTAGGCGCCCCAATTCCTCCGGAAATTGAGAATCCGGAACTACTTGGGATTAATAAGGAGCCTTATCACGCTACATTAATGGTTTACAAAAATTTTGCCGAAGCCATCAAGGCAAACAGGCATGCTTCATCTTACTGTATGACATTGAATGGCCAATGGAAGTTCAATTATGTCCGTCGTCCGGAGTTTCGTCCTGTTGATTTTTACAAGCCGACCTACGATGTGTCAAAATGGAATGAAATAGCCGTTCCATCAAATTGGCAAGTATTGGGATATGGAACCCCTTATTACCGAAACATAGGCTATATTTTCCAGATGGATTTTCCGCATGTAATGAGTGAGCCGCCAAAAAACTACACAGCCTTTGAAGAAAGAAATCCGGTAGGTAGTTATCGGCGGGAGTTTGAAGTTCCACAATCTTGGAATGGCCGTCGTCTGTTTTTAACATTTGATGGAGTTGATTCAGGGTTTTTTCTCTGGATAAACGGAGAAAAAGTGGGATATAGCGTCAACAGCAGAAATGCTGCGGAATTCGATATCACCGGGTATGTAAAGCCTGGCAAAAATTTGCTTGCCGTTGAGGTTTACCGCTTTTGCGCGGGAAGCTATCTGGAAGATCAGGACATGTGGAGATTAAGCGGTATATTCAGAAATGTTACCCTGTGGAGTACCCCTGAAACCCATGTTCGTGATTATTTTATTAAAACCAATCTGGATTCGAAGTATCGGGATGCCACTGTAGAAATAACAGCCAGGATAAAAAACTATGGCTCGTCAATTGGCGTACCACAGAAGCTTTATGCACGTTTATATGATGGCGACAAGGAAGTTGCGGGGGCCAACGCTGAAATGGTTGTTCCTGCCTTAAACCCTGGTGAGGAAAAAACGATTACCATGAAGTTTCCTGTAAGCAATCCTTTAAAATGGACAGCCGAAACGCCAAAACTTTACACGACAGTCCTAAGCCTGAACGATGGAAGTAAACAAACTGAACTATTGTCTTCCAGGACAGGTTTCCGGGAAATAGAGATTAAAGGACGAATTTTTATGGTTAACGGAACCCCCATCAAGTTGAAAGGGGTTAACCGTCACGAACATTGGCCTGAGGTTGGTCATGCAATAACCGAGGCACAAATGATTCGTGACCTCGAAGTGATCAAACAGGGAAACTGCAATCATGTAAGGACCTGTCACTATTCGGATGATCCCCGCTGGTATGAGTTGTGTGATGAATGGGGAATCTGGCTGGTCGCCGAAGCCAATGTTGAATCTCATGGCTATGATACGCGCTTTGACAATGAACCCTTGATGAAGGCCGCAATCATTGACCGGAATGTGGCCAATGTTGAAAACTTTAAAAACCATCCCTCAGTGATTATTTGGTCGCTTGGGAATGAATGCGGTGGAATAGGTTCAAATTTTGTTGCAGCCGAAGAGACGGTCAAGAAGATTGATCCGACTCGCTTTGTCCATTATCAGCGGTTTGGTATAAAAAAAGATAATCCCGCCGATATGGATTCCAGAATGTACACAAACTCTATCGAGGTCGAAAAGATAGCCACTGACACATCCTTTACCAAACCCTTTTATCTCTGCGAATATGCCCATGCCATGTTTAACTCGATGGGGGGAATAGGCGAATACAATGACCTTTTCAATAAATATCCGAGCCTGTTGGGAGGCGCAGTCTGGGAATTCCAGGATCAGGGACTATGGAACAGAAGAGATCCAAAACATCCTATCCTGGCCTATGGCGGTGGTTTTGGAGAATTTCCCAATGACCATTACTTTATTCATAAAGGAACCGTATTTTCTGACCGCTCTCCCAAACCTCACTACCCTGAGATGAAGAAGGCCTACCAATGGATCGGTATCTCAGTTGAAAATGCCGAAAAAGGGGTGGTCAAAATAAAAAACCGGTTTCAATTTATCAATTTGAATGATTTTTCAGCTTCATGGACCCTTTCGGAAAATGAAAAGGTCATTTCTTCGGGATCAATTGACCTTCCGGAGATTGCCCCTGGTGCCGAAAAGAGTGTAACCATTCCCAGTCGTATTTCCAGTTCCAAACCTGGCGCCGAATATTTTGTTCGTATTTCATTTACGCAGAAAAGAGACCAACTTTGGGCAAAGAGAGGTTTTGAGGTTGCATCTGAACAATATAAAGTACCAGTTGTCAACGAAAGCACCATTCCGGCAACTCACTATGCAGCAGTAAATTTCGATCAAAATGAAAATCGGGTCACTGTAAAGGGTGACGGTTTTTCAGTTGTTTTCGACAAAATTTCCGCGATGTTTACCAGTATCAGGAAGGGTAATCAGGAGCTCTTAACCGGCGAAGGCGGACCACGTTTGCATTTGTGGCGTGCGCCCCATAAAAATGATGATTTATGGGCCAATGCCGATTGGGTCAAAAACGGATTAAAAGAGCTGAAATGGAGTGTCGCTGAAACGAATACCAAACAGGTTAATCCTGGTAGCATCCAGATATCTGTCAAGCTAAAGGGGAATGGCAAGAATAATTTCGAAGTCAGCCATGATGTTGTTTACACCATCATGGGGAACGGTGAAATTGTCGCTGCCAACCAGGTGAACTCGAATAATCCCACTTTGGTAGTTGGACGAATGGGCGTCAGGATCAAGCTGAACAAGCAATTGGACCAGGTAACTTATTTTGGAAGAGGCCCGATGGAGAATTACAGTGACCGGAAAAGAGGATTTGACATTGGACTTTACCATAGTTCTGTCCTTCAGCAACTCACCCCTTATGAAAAACCAATGGATTGTGGAAACCACGAAGATGTACGTTGGGTAAAAATATTTCAGAAAAACGGAGCGGGCATCCGAGTCAATTCAGACAAAGAATTCATGCAGATTACAGCCCTGCCATATACTGATGAAGAATTGGAAAAGCCCGAATACAAGATCGACCTTCCACAAAGCAGTTCCACTGTATTGTGCATCAGCCATAAAACCCTTGGCGCCGGTACCGGTGGGTGTGGTCCAAAACCACTCGAACAGTTTAGGGTATATGCAGCGCCGACCTCATTCAATTATACCATAAAGATTCTTTAAAGTGATGGTAGTGTTTGGATGGTAATTTATGTCACGCGAAGTAGGCAAAGAATGATTATCAAAGGGAAAGAACGCAGATTAACATGTTTTGTTTATGTAGTTTGCGTTCTTTGCATCTTCCCTTGCGCACTTTGCGTGACATTTTAGATGCTTTATTATTTGCTTACTTCCAGCAAAATATCTGAGATTGATGCACCGGCCGGAACCATCGGGAATACGTTATTTTCCTGTCCAACCATTACTTCAAGAACATAAGGTCCTTTGTGATCAAGCATTTCCTGAATGGCCTCATTCAGATGATTGCGTGAAGTTACCTTTTGGGCAGCCAGTCCGTAAGCTTTGGCGATAGCTACGAAATCAGGATTTTCCATTTCCGTAAACGAATAACGCCTCTCGAAGAACATCTCCTGCCACTGGCGAACCATACCAAGGAAATTGTTATTGAGTACTATGATTTTAATATCAAGTTTATACTGTGAAATGGTACCCAATTCCTGGATGGTCATTTGAAAACCTCCATCTCCGGCAACGGCAAATACCACCCTATGGGGCATTCCGATTTTGGCCCCGATGGCTGCAGGAAGGGAAAATCCCATGGTTCCGAGCCCCCCTGATGTCACACTGCTTCGGGTCTGGCTGAATTTAAAATACCGTGAGGCAATCATCTGTTGCTGACCAACATCGGTTACGAGTACAGCGTCGTTATTCGTTGCTTCTGAGACAAGCCGGATGACTTCGCCCATGGTCAAAACGGGCAGCGAAGGATATAGTTCTTTTGATATGACATGATCAAACTCAGTCTGATAGCTATCGTGAAATTCCTGCACCCATGCGTCATGTGAATTTGGTATGACTTTATCTATCAGTAAATGCAGGGATTCTTTTGCATTTCCCAGTACAGGTACATCTACTTTAATGATTTTATCTATTTCGGCAGGGTCGATCTCCAAATGAATTATTTTGGCCTGACGTGCATAAGAAGTAACTTTACTGGTTACCCGGTCATCGAAACGCATTCCAATGGCAATCACTACATCTGCTTCATTGGTTTTGATGTTGGGGCCGTAGTTTCCATGCATCCCAAGCATACCGACGTTGAGTGGATGATCAGAAGGAAGTGCTGAAAGGCCTAAGAGTGTGGATGCGGCTGGAATTCCGGTCTTCTCGATAAATTTTTTAAGTTCATCTTCGGCTTGTGCTAAAATGACACCATGGCCGACCAATACCAGGGGCTTCCTGGCAATGTTAATAAGGATGGCAGCTAAATCAACCTGAAACGGATCAACTGGAATTTCTGGTAAGTAGCTTCTGATTTTGTCACATTTTCTATATTCGAAATCAAACAAGGCCAATTGCACATCCTTGGCAATATCAATTAAAACAGGACCCGTACGACCGGAATTGGCGATATAAAAAGCTTTGGCAATTGTTTCAGCTATCTCTTCTGCTTTGGTAACCTGATAGTTCCATTTTGTCACAGACATGGTAATGCCAATTACATCGGCTTCCTGAAAAGCATCGGTTCCAAGCATCGGAGATGATACCTGGCCTGTTATACAAATTACTGGAATTGAATCCATCTGCGCATTGGCCAAGCCGGTAATCAGGTTTGTTGCCCCCGGTCCTGAAGTTGCAAAACAGACACCTGCTTTCCCGGTGACCCGGGCATAACCATCGGCAGCATGTATGGCCCCCTGCTCATGTCTGGTCAGGTAATGCGTGAGCCGGTGGTCAAAATCATACAATGCATCATAGATTGGCATAATCCCTCCTCCCGGATACCCAAAAATTGTATCAATACCTTCTTCCAGAAGAGATAGCAAAACTGCCACTGATCCACTTACTCTTTTAATTGCCACCCTATTCCTAAGTTTGTTTGCTACTTTTCTTTTTCCTTATTGATAATTGATAAGGTCTTTAAGAATAAACGAAACCGGATTTCTGAAGGAATAGAAGCAATTTCTTTTTCCAACTTTTCACTTTTTTCTTTTTCGCCAAGGTATTTTGCAAGTAACCATTGGGATTTTGCTGCTGACGACCCTGGGGCAATTTTCCAGTCGCGGAGAGAATCCTGTTCAGCCTTCCAACTCAACATCAATTGGGCTGCCTCCTTTTGTCTGTCATGCTCTTTGAATACCTGATTCCCTACGCAAATATTAGCAGGATCCGATTGATTTCCCCAATGTTTCCCTGAGTTGTAAATTATATGATTGAAGTAATTTTCTGCCAGTTGTTTGTCTCCTAGCATGTTGTAGCAAAAAGCAGAAATATAATCCTGAAAGCGTACATCTGGTTCATATGGTTTACCAGCTCCCAGGCTTTCAGGCCAGTTTTTGGAATTGTTTACATAATTTAGCGCCATCTTGTATTTTTTCTTTTCCAATAGTTCGGTGGCTATAGAGAGATTTGCTATTTCATAGATATCATGTCCCTCCTGGGCGCCTTCCTGGGGAAGAATATTCAAGCCTGAAAGCACCTTCAAACATTCAGGATAATTACCGGCTGATAAAAGCGCTTTGGCATGGGATATCCCGACGACTGGGTTATTCGGGAAAAGAGGATACATCTGTTTCGAGATTTCAAGTTGTTTACTAAAATCGCCTGAAATCTCGTAAAACTTGTTTAGGTAAGACCATGATCGCCACTCCCTTGGATTTATTCTCACCGCCAGTTTAAAATCATTCTCAACATCGTTCCTTTTTGATTTGTCATCCTGAAAAAGAATAGCCCTGGAAATATAAAAAGGAGCATAATCAGGAGTCTCCCCGCATTTCCCAAATAAATTTTTTGCTTGTTCGGTCTGGTGTATATGCCAGTAGATGAGTCCGAGATAATAATTTGTTTTCCAGGATGATATCTGTTTGTTTGCCCATGTGAGTACGGGAATGGTTTCCAGCCTGTAGGGGAATACCAGATAAGGGGATAGCTCTTCAGCCTGTTTCAGGTATTGACCGCTTTTCCCGGAATTCGAATTTCTGTACAGATAAGCTAACCAGTAATAAACAGTAGGATAGGAGGGTGATTGTTCCAAAACCAGGATAGCCTCATCACTCAAACCCTGATTAACATAGGATATTGCAAGCTCCAGGTAGGTTTCGTGTGGTAACTCATTCCGGATATAGGATTTGAAATTTCCAAGATTTTCTGATGTGGGATTCAACAAAAATTGTTCAAAACGGGCATAATGGTCCAGAGGATCAATTTCCAAAAGATCATTGAGTATTTTGGCAGCTTCCTGCTTATTTTTGAGCTTTCGGTAACTTGTCGCCAGAAATTCATAAGCAGGCATATTGAACCGATTATAATCCAGTGCCTTTTTCGCATACATGATGGCGCCAGTGAAATCTTGATTTTGGAGTTTAATACCCGCTATTTGCAAGTAAGCGCCTGACCTGTATTCCATTGTCCTGGCAGCTATGCTGAATGCCTCTTCCGCCTGGACCAAATTTCCCAGCCTTTTTTGTATGACTCCGTAAATGAAGTTAGAGGATGCATCGTAGGTGTCATTTTCCAACGCCCTGCGGGCATAGGTAAGTCCTACAGCATATTCTCCCCTGCGATAATACAATTCAGCTACTTTTGATAATGCCTTGTTTTGCGAGGGTTCAATTTGAAGAGAGGCCAGATAGTGTTGCAAAGCCTGACTATAATCCCTCATGGCATTCATATCTTCTGCCAGGCTAAGGAGATGTCCTGCAGAGCCGGGTTCCCTGTTTTTTGCTGATAAGGTAGGCCTGTCAATTGTATTTGCATCCTTATCTGAAGCATAAGACAAAAGATTTTTTCCTATGACCACATGGATGTCTTGATTTTCACCCTCTGCCAATAAAGTGGATTTTTGATAAAACTGCAACGGCTTTAAACGTAATAACTCTTTATAGATTCGTCCGCCAGCCAGATTTACGATCAAACTATCACTGATGTTGGTATTCGGACTGAAAGTGATCGTCAAGCTATCTTTTGAAGCAACAACATTAAGTGATCCAGCCGGGGATGCATCGACCATGCCGTTGGTTTTTATTGCAGGAAACCAATATTCGGATTTGGTCTCGGTATAGTGGGGCCTCATTGAGAGTTGCCGAAACGGGCTGTTATAACCGCTTTCACGACTTGCCTGATTGAACTTTACGCCTGATTGTGCTTCTATATACTGGCCATCAGTATCTGTCAATAAATTTTCCCAGATAGCCCCGTCACGGGCAAGTGACCATATCCATATTTTTTTACCGGGCGCATCGCTGTAAGGCGCCCAATGGGCGAATCCAAAGTCGGCATTGTGCCAATATCCTCCAAACCAGTCGGTATAAGAACCTGAAACATGGTATGATTTACTTGTGCCAAAATTGTTTTCCCTATAAACAGACATATTTCGTCCCTCTTTGTTAATCGGCCAGGGACTAACGGCCCCATCGTGTCCGATATAGTATCTGCCAGGGAAATAGAACTGTAAATCATCAGTAGCCTTAAAACCTGCATTCTCCCACGACAAATAGGCATCGTGCATTGGGGTAGGATTGTACCACATACTTTGAGTTTCAAAATAGGCTTTGTCCTTTGGCAGGTTTATTTTGACCCGCCACTGGGTCCGGGAAGCTAAATCAAGTCCCCCCACAATACAACTTACACTACCATCCGGATTTTCTTTCAGCATATAGTCAACTGGCGATGCTGTCCAGGGTGCATGCCCCAGATCGAGTCCAAAATTGTGCTCAATGCCTCCACTTGTCCATGGTCCACGGATGCCAATGGAACGAAATTTGAGAACATGATTCTGATAGATGAACTCTTTACCCGTCGATTTTTCTGTGGCGCCCCAAACCTTTCCTCCAACTTCGGGAAGGACTGTAACGCTGATAAATTCATTTTCCAATGTGATTACTTTCCAGTCCTTACTGATACCCTGATCTGTTGATCCGTCAAAAACAAAATACGGGTAGAATGGCGAAACCTTTTGGCTAATCGCCAATGTGGGAAGGGGATTGGGATCAGAAAACGGATAGGTCTTGATGGTTCTGGTTTCTTCCCTTATTTTTGACTGCCCTGATACTTTGTTCCCGAAACCGAAGCCCAGAAAGATAAAAATCATAATCCGGGAGGTTTTGTTGATTGTAGAAAATATTGTCCTGTTCAAAGAAACCATCTTCATCGCTATGTGTTTTATGTGTTCGTTCTTTCGGTCTATTACTGCCTGGACAATTCCATAATTTTATCTGCAATTAAAAACCGCCATTCGTCCAATTTCTTCGGATCCTTTGTCGCTGACCAGAAATTGTCTATTGTATCTTCTCCATCCTTGGTCTTCGTATGAATGGCTTCGTAAAAGATTTTATCTAAAAAAGAATGCACCCCGGCCTCTTTCCCTTTTGCCCTGGCAGTCACCTTAAGGGTTTCAATGTATCGTCTGTCGTCCCAGGCTTCCCTAAGACCCTCATAAGAAAGGGTTGGTATGGTGCTAAACGGAGTATCCCAACATATCATCCAGTTGTATCCCTCGACAGTATTGAAGCGGCCTCCCCAATTGTAAGCCCACAAAAGTGAACCCCGCGAGTTGTAAGCGCCAAAATAGAAACCAAAGGAATATCTCATGTTGGCCGGTTCACTGGATGCACCAACACCGGTATATTGCCAGAAATATTTATCCTTACCTCCTGCTCGAACTTTGTCCCCCAAAGCAGGATCTTCATGTATAGCGTTCGTACAGAATACATTAACCTGAGGTATGAATTCAATTCCTGAAGCCGCATGGATTGATCCGTATATCTTCGTTCCAGGCATAGCCGATTTTCTGATAATGTCACATGCATCCTCAAAATGCGTTTTGATCCAGGGACCGGCGCCAATTACCTGGCCATCTTTTT
>JBBIUJ010000005.1:0-32870 GCA_037440345.1 Prolixibacter sp. | reverse complement strand
AATCGAAGATCAGCGAAGCTAATACCCACATAATCATTTTCGGTTGGTGTGAATATTCTCTCATGGGTATTTCATACTTTTGAAAAATCCATTTTATCTTAACTACTACAATTATTATCATGAGACAACTGTTTTTGTTATTGCTATGTATCCCGTTGCTTTCGTTTGGGCAACCGGTTAGGACAAATCCTTTCAACCAGGATGTTTCCGTTCGCTTCACCCCGGCACAAGGGATGCCCGCTGAAAAAGTGAGCCGGATCCTGTTCGACAAGGAGTTTCCCATTGCCATTTTGGGAACATCTCAACTCAAATGGGAAGGGGGGATGTGGCAACCCTTTTCATACAAGGTTAGCCAGCCGACGGTCCAATTACCCAAACTCCCCGAAGGAGTTGGTACCCTTCTTGCATCAGTTGCATTCAACAATGGCTTTGTCGCCGGAACGGACAACGGGCTCTATTTTTATCTTCCATCGACAAAAAAGTGGGAGGGGATACTGCCACAGAATGAGAAATACAAATGGGCACCGTACAAGGTAGGGGCCTTGGTCGTAGATGCAAAAAGCCGGCTCTGGTTTGGGGCAGAGCAGGGCGTAGGTTGCTTCGATGGGGTAAAATGGAAACTATATTCCGGGAAAGAGGGATTGCCGTACAACCATTTTACCTGCGCTGCTGCGGGACCTGGGGGAGTCGTCTGGTTTGGTACAGAGAAGGGTGCCATCCGTTTCGAAAATGATCATTTTTTTTACCGGTTCAGTCTGAGATGGTTACCCGATGACTATGTCCATGCAATTTTGGTTCAAAGCGATGGAACCGCCTGGTTCGCGACCAACAAAGGAGTCGGCAAAATTACCCCGCGTCCGATGACCCTCGACCATAAAGCGACTTGGTTTACACGTATGACTGAGGCACGGCATCAAAGAATGGGTTTCATAGCTCCCAACAGTTTGAAGGTCCCTTGCGACACCAGCTCTTTCTCACCGGGCATTTCAGATAACGACGGCATGTACACCTCGATGTACGGAGCGGCACAGGCTTTCCGGTTTGCCGTGACGGGAGACCAGGAGGCTAAGATGTTGTCCGTCCGTAGTTTTAATGCCTGCAAATGGCTGGTGGACATCACCCATGATCCCGGATTCCCGGCTAGGGTAATCGTTCCCGTCGATTGGCCTGAACCCTTGAAGAATCCCGAATTCAGCCATAAAATGAACCTTGCCGTTCAGAAGAGCGATCCGTTCTGGAAGGATATCAATCCCCGGTTTGTAAAGAGCAGAGATGGTAAATTCCTGTGGAAATGCGATACAAGTTCGGATGAGTTGGCAGGTCATTATTTCTTTTACGGCATCTATTTCGATCTGGTCGCCAAAACCGAGGCCGAAAGACAACCGGTTCGCGAGGTGGTAGCCGCCATTACCGACCATTTGATCCGCCATGGTTTTTATCTGAGCGACCACGATGGCAAGGCCACGCGGTGGGGAAATTTTTCACCCGAGTATTGCAATTCGATTTGGGGCTGGGAACAGCGCGGGCTTAACTCCCTGATGATGCTCTCCTTCCTGAATGTTGCGAAACATGTCACAGGAGATCCAAAATATGGAGAGGTAGCCGCCATGCTGCGCGAAAAATACCACTACCATATCAATGCCATGCATGGCAAAGAGTTTTTCCCGCCCGAAAATGTGGTGCCATGGGACAACAATCTCTGCCTGATGAGCATGTATGGATTGATAAATTACGAGGAGAATCCTGAACTTTTGATGATGTACCGCATGTCGCTCGAAAACTCCTGGCTGCACATCAGCAAACAGCAAAATGCCTTCTGGAATACGATCTATGCTGCGCTGGCCAACCAATTTTCACAAATGGTGGAGAAAGGGATTTTCGGAACCGGCCGGATCTTTCCGGAAGCCGGCGACCTGGCCAAACAGCGCGCGGAGGCTTTCAGGAACACGCCCACACTGGGTCCGTCCATCCTCGAAACGCTTCAACGGATTCCCCTCGATCTGATTGGTTACCAAATGGATAACACAAAAAGGCTGGATGTGGTCTTTGATCCTACCCCAAGCCAAAATCCGACCATCGGATGGCGGGTCGGTGGTTTTGCAGTTCCGGTAGAGGAGCGGGGCCATGTCAGGCAGGACAGGGATGGATTTGCCTTGCTGACGCAGGAAGTCGGGGGAGGAAACTCGGAACAGGAGGGGACCTTTTTCCTCTTGCCTTATTACATGGCGCTCTATCATCGGCTGATCAAGTAGGTAGTGGTCTGTTGACAATGGATAGTTGACAATTGACAATGATATGAGTTGGCGGAATAAACAACACTAAGGATAGGACTTTGTATTCCTCGCTATGCTTAAAATGGGAAAAATAGCATAGTTTTGCTATCAATTTCCTTCACAAAATGACAAAAATGATCAAGAAATGTTTTGCAGGGCTCCTGGCTGGAGTGCTGACTGTTTTATTCACATCGGCCAAACCGGTTCAGCCGGAAGATTACACGAAGTATGTCAACCCATTTGTGGGCGCATCCGAATTTGGCCATTGCTTCCCGGGGGCTTGCGTACCTTTTGGCTTGATTCAGGTGGGGCCGGAGACCGGTAACTGCAGTTGGGCCTATTGCTCAGGTTACCAGTCGACCGATTCGACCATCAACGGCTTTTCCCAGGACCGCCTCAACGGGACCGGTTGTCCTGATTTGGGCGACCTGCTGATGTTACCTTTTACAGGAAATCCGGTGCGCAAGAACTACAACAGTAAATTTGAGAAGGGGCAGGAGCTGGCCAGTCCGGGCTATTATTCCGTCGTGCTGACAGACTTCGGGGTGAAGGCCGAAATGTCTGCTGCTGAACATACCGCCATACACAAGTACACGTTTCAGGGGATTGAACCGGCCCACTTACTGATAGATTTTCAGAGCGGCATGGTATTCAATGACAAGGTATTGCGTGAACACGTTTTGGATGCCAAAGTTACTGTGGAAAGCGACAAGGTCATTTCGGGATTTAGCCGGACATCGGTTTGGCTCGATCGTACCTACTATTATGTGATAGAATTCAATAGGCCGATAACCGGCAGGAGGGAGCTACCCAAACAGGATGCAAGGGAAAAGGCACCGCGTATGGTATTCGATTTCGACCTGAAACCAGGCGAAGAGTTATTGGTCAAAGTGGCTCTTTCGTCAACAGGAATTGAAAACGCCAGGAAAAACCTTCATTCGGAGATTCCTGAATGGGCTTTCGATAAGGTATGTCGGGAAGGTCTGGCCAAATGGAACAAACTCCTTTCCAGGGTGCGGGTTGAAGGGACCAGGGAGCAGAAGGATATTTTTTATACCTCCATGTACCATCTGTTTATACAACCAAATAACATCGCGGATGTGGGTGAAAAACCATTCTATTCAACACTTTCCTTGTGGGATACCTACAGGGCGGCACATCCATTGTATACGATAATAACCCCTGAAATGGTGGATGGGTTTGTCAGTTCGATGCTACATCAGTACGATCAGCAGGGTTTTCTGCCTATCTGGGCTTTGTGGGGGAAAGAGAACTATTGCATGATTGCCAACCATGCTGTTCCGGTCGTTGTGGATGCCTACCTGAAAGGTTTCAGGGGATTTGATACAGGGCTGGCCTATCAGGCTGTTAAATCTTCCCTTACTCAAAACCATCGGAATTCGAAATGGGATGTATACGACAAGTACGGGTATTATCCTTTTGATCTGGTTAAAGAGGAATCGGTATCGCGGACCTTGGAATCGGTTTATGATGATTACTGTGCCGCACAATTCGCCAAAGCACTGCATAAACAGGATGATTTTGAGTATTTTACCAGGCGTTCCGGATATTACAGGAACCTGTTCGATCCCCAAACCAGGCTGATGCGCGGTAAGGATTCGAAAGGAATTTGGCGGACACCGTTTAATTCTTTTGGACTCTCCCACGCAAGTTCGTCTGGGGGGGATTATACCGAAGGCAATGCCTGGCAATATACCTGGCAAGTTCAACACGATGTGCCCGGACTGGTGCAATTGATGGGTGGACCTGATTATTTTACAAGCAAACTTGATTCGCTGTTTGAGATGTCTGTCAAAAAAGAGCAGAGTGGGTTTGTGGCGGATGTTACCGGACTGATCGGGCAATATGCGCATGGCAATGAGCCAAGTCATCATGTAGCGTACCTCTATGCGCTTGCCGGTAAACCCTGGAAAACGGAGAAATTGGTTCGTCAGATTACACAAACAAAATACCAGGACAAGATCAATGGATTGTGCGGAAACGACGACTGCGGACAAATGTCAGCATGGTTAATCTTCACCAATCTGGGGTTCTATCCCGTCAATCCATGTGGAGGCGAATATGTTTTGGGCGCTCCGCAGGTGAAAAAGGCAGCCCTCTCTTTGGCCAACGGTAAAACATTTACTGTGGAGGCAGTCGGGCTCACAGATAGAAACCTATATGTGCAGTCGGTCGATTTGAATGGCAAAAGGTATGATAAAAGGACGATATCTCACCTGGACATTGTTAAGGGTGGTACGCTGAAATTTCAGATGGGCAGTCAACCAAAAAAATAGGCTGCCCCGGATTGGAACAGCCTATTTTATTAGCGAGAACAGCTATTAATGAATTGCAATTGCATCTGGTTTTCCATCCGGGTCACCGGAAACAAAACCTCCTGATCTGACAGCTCCCAATAACAGCAAACCTGCCACATGCGGCGCCGCCATTGAAGTGCCTGAGAGGGTTGCATATCCACCACCCTTGTAGGTTGAATAAATGGAAACACCTGGAGCACAATAATCGATCGGAGGATTGCCATAATTTGAAAAGTAGGCCCATACCTTATTTTTATCCATAGCGGAGATGGTGTAAATATTTGGACCATTGGCGCTGGCAGGTGACTTTGTATTGGCATCGGTACTTTCGTTCCCGGCAGCCAGAGAGAACAGGATTCCCATATTGGACGCGTTGATGACGGCATCGTTGAGAGCCTGATTCAAACCACCACCCAAACTCATGTTAGCAACATCTCCTGGTTTCCCATGGGTGGCGACATAGTTAACACCGCTGATGATCGTTGAATAGGCCCCTGAGCCTGACCTGTCCAGCACTTTTACAGGAATAACGTTTGCTCCTGCTGCCACACCGACCACTCCAATGGTATTATTAATGGCTGCGATGGTACCTGCCACATGGGTTCCATGTCCGTTGTCATCGTTAGGGGATGTTACTCTTGGGACGAAACTCACGCCTACACCTACATGAAGATCAGGATGCGTCAGATCGACTCCGGTATCGATGATCCATGCAACATTGGACCCGGTGTAGGTTGTCCCACCTCCTACCATGGTGATGCCCCAAGGAGTAGTCTGGACAGGTGAAGTTCCACCACCTCCGGGTTTCCCGTTTATTTCGATGGGTGACAAAGTAACTACTTCGTCTGGAGTAATATATCCCACATTAGGATCCAATTCCATTTTTTTTGCCTGTCCAGGAGCCATTTTTACAGTAAAACCCTACAAGGCAGTTTGATAAACCTCTTCAATTTGACCCGAAACTTCATACTTTTTAAGCAAGCCGACGGCCTTTTCCTGAACTTTGGCCTGACGGTTCTGGTAATCCGATTTGGCAATATTTGCGTCTCCTTTTAGTACAACGATGTATTTTCCAACCATCGAAGCGCTTTTAAGATTCAATAATTGCTCATCAGCAGTAGAGACCGATTCTTTTTTTGAACATCCGGCGATAATTAATCCTGCCAGTAAACCGTTGTGAGTAAGGGAAATTTTCTCATACTGTCAAGTTTTAAATGGTTATTAAAGCGTCGTCCAATTGCAATTGGCGGATTAAAGTTAAAAATTATTATTTAGATAAATTATTCATCAGAAAGTAAAGCTATTGAAATAGTTAATTAATTTTGTAGCCTGTAGTCATTTCAGGATATATTTGGTTTAGCCGCAGGATTTTTTTTGACTTTTTCCTGTTGGATAATTAAAATTGTTGAATCGTATGCTGTTCATCAGATCATTGCTTTCCGTTTTTTTACTTCTTACCATCAACGCGGGTGTAACTACGGATTGGAAATTAAGGAGAGAGGAGTCAGGAGTTAAAATATATACCCGGAATGTAGCCGGCTCGCCATTTGAAGAGTTCAGAGCCACCGTAACCATCAGCCGAACCACATTGACCAGGGTTTTAGATGTAATAACAGATGTAAAAAATTACCCCAGGAATTTTCCGAATTGTAGTGGGGCAGAAGTTCTGGAACAGAAGGGTAAATACAATGATATTCATTATATTACCATTCCAGCTCCGTGGCCGGTTACCCATAGGGATGCGATCTATGAGGCAACCACTACTTTATCGGGAAATGGTAAGCATGCCAGGATCCAGTTGACACCCCGGGGTAATTACAAGCAGGAGCACAAAGGATTTATCCGTGTATACAACGGTTCCGGTTTCTGGGAACTGGATGAAATTGCACCCAACACGATTCAAGTAGTCTATCAGTTTCATGCCGATCCGGCCGGTGAAATTCCCGCGTGGCTGGCCAACAGCGTAATTGTATACAATCCGCTCAGAACCCTCGAAAGTTTGCGAAACATCGCGATGAAGATTTGATTACTTATAGAACAATAAACCTAATCTTATGAGCCCGCAGATTGAAAGCTTTATCAATTCAAAGAGAATTGCAGTGGTGGGTTTCTCCACTTCGGGGAAAAAATTCGGAAACATAGCCGGTAAAGAGTTGATTTCTAGAGGGTATGAGATATATCCGGTCCATCCAAATGCCACAGAAATTGAAGGAATGACCTGCTATCCAGACCTGAAAAGTTTGGAAGGGAAGGCTAATGCCTTGTTGATTTCTATTCCACCGGCAAAGGTTCCTCCGGTACTGGAAGAGGCGGCCAGTATTGGAATAAAAAATATCTGGTTGCAACAGGGGGCCTGGTCGAAAGAGGTGCAACAAACAGCCGACAGGCTTGGTTTGCCGGTTGTGAGCAAAAAGTGCATCCTGATGTATGCCCCACCAGTAAAGTCAATTCACAAATTTCACCGGACCATCAAATCAATTTTTGGAGGAATATAAATTCATCTAACTAATTTATGTTTATGCATTTTGATTATCTGATTGTAGGGGGAGGTGTAGTAGGTTTAGCCATTGCCAGAGAGTTGAGGAGCAGGTTCCCCGGTTCTGCGATTGCGGTACTGGAGAAAGAGGCCGATGTTGCTTTCCATGGAAGTGGACGTAACAGCGGGGTATTGCACGCAGGATTTTATTATTCAGCGGATACCCTGAAAGCGAAATTCACCAGGGACGGAAACCGGCAGCTAAGGGAATATTGCTATGCCAACAACCTAAAGATCAATGAGTGCAAAAAAGTGGTCGTGGCAAAAGATGAGAGCGAGCTCCCGGCACTGTTTGAACTTGAAAAACGAGGGAAAGTGAATGGTGTTGAGGTCAAATTGATTGACGAAAAGGAGTTATTTGAAATTGACCCCAATGTGAAAACCTTTAAGCATGCCCTGTACTCACCCAATACAGCCACTGTAGATCCTTCCGAAGTTACTCATGCAATTAGAAACGAACTGAAGGCTAAGGGAATAGAGTTTTTTTTCGGTGAAGGATATCAATCCAGGCTAGAAGGGAACCGTATCAAAACCACTTTCGGCAATATTTTTACAGCAACAAAGATCATCAATGCAGCAGGATTGTATGCGGATCAAGTTGCCGGTGACTTCGGCTTTTCGGAAAAATATACCATTATTCCGTTCAAGGGGATCTATCTGAAATATCATGGGAATGAAATCCCGGTTACGACCAACGTCTATCCCGTTCCAAACCTGAAAAATCCGTGGTTGGGGGTGCACTTTACGGTTACGGTCGATGGAACAGTAAAAATCGGACCGACATCCACACCTGCCTTCTGGCGAGAAAATTACCATGGATTCGACCGGTTCAGTCCGGTAGAAATGGCAGGTATTCTCTCATGGGAAGCCTCCTTGTTCCTGCGAAACTCATTTAATTTTAGAAGTATTGCCTTGGAGGAGATAAAAAAGTACAAAAGGAGCTATTTTGCAGGCCTGGCGCAGGAGCTGGTTCACAAGATCGATGTAAAGGGCTTTACGGAATGGGGGAAACCGGGCATCAGGGCCCAACTGCTCAACAAGCAAACCAGGGAGTTGATCATGGATTTCGTGGTGGAAGGAGACCATGATTCCATCCATGTGCTGAATGCCGTATCTCCTGCATTTACCTGCAGCTTCCCTTTTGCCGCCTGGGTGGTGGACAACTATGTATTGGAAAAATAATAGAGAACCTGGTTCGGTCAGAAAGTCGATTTCCCGGATTGAACCTTTGTGTATTCCTTTGTGCCGCACTTTGGGTCCTTCGTGGTTAGTTTAAATTTTACCACTAAGGACTCAAAGGGATGCACGAAGGACACAAGGGGAGAATAGAATAGTCTACTAAATTTGTATGATTTCAGAAATTTTTAACCATGGATAGCAATTTCACATTTATCAACGGAGAATATACTCCTTTTGGCCAATCTTATGTTCATGTTTCGGATTTGATTATTCAGAGGGGATATGCTGTCTTTGATTTCTTCCTGGTAAGGGATAGGGTTCCCCGCTTCTTGTCTGATCATTTGGACAGGTTTATTCACTCGGCGGATTTGCTGGATCTCAATCTATCCTATACCAAAGAGGAGTTAGCCAAAATTGTGGCTCAATTGGTAGCAAAAAATGATATCCAGAATTCATCTATAAAAATTATTCTTACCGGAGGTCCGTCGATTGATGATTTCACCTTATCGACAGACAAATCCACGTTGATACTGATCAACAAACCTTTTGAAGTTAAATGGCCCGAGGCGTGGAAAAACGGCGCAAGCCTGATCACGGCCAAATACCAGCGGGAGGTTCCGGAGGCCAAAACGATCAACTATATCCGCTCTGTCAGTTTATCCCAAAAGCTTGCTGAAAGTGGCGCTGCCGAAGTGTTGTATACCGACAGGAACTGGGTCCGCGAATGTTCGAGGAGCAATATCTTTTATGTAAAAGACAATTGCGTTTATACGCCCAAAACTAAAATGCTGGCAGGTGTCACCAGAAAACGGATTATAGGGCTCAATGGCTATTGTATACGGGAAATTGATTTTAAAATTAATAACTTACTATCTGCTGATGAGGTGTTTATCACAAGCACCACCAAAGGTGTTTTGCCCATCGTAAAGATTGATTCCAAAATAATATCCAATGGTAAAATTGGGGTTGTTACGGATGCGATCAAAATAGAAATTGAGCAAGCATAGTCAATCTACAACTTAAAATTTCACGCAAAGTTCGCAAAGAAAAAACCGCAAAGAAGCGCAAAGTTTAAATTAGAACTCTTTGCCTCTTTCAATACAAACTTTGCGTGAATACTTTTTTGCTATTCATTTACGGACTTCATTGATTCATAGGCGGGGACAACTAAAGTTCCCTTTTCTCCGTCTTATCAACTGCCGTATCTGCAACTCCATTTACCTGATGGGTAACGAAGTTGGTCACATTTTTCAGGATAAACTGAGGGGCTCCTTCCCCTTTCTGGGCATCCACATTGTAAAATGTTGCGCCATGGACATCGTCCAGGACGAATGCCGGACGCTCATCCCGGTTCAGGTAGCGCAGCACCACATCATTTACCCGGAGCCCTTTCACATATCTGAAGTACATTCCGTATGCAGGCAGAGAGTGCCAACGGTACGGATCGGGATAGACGTCGATATTTTGAGGCACCTCTTTTTCGATGGCCTCTTTGGAGGCTCCTGCCCGAAAATAGATGCGGATATTGCTTAGGGTCAAATCTTCGATGTAATGTCCGGGAATGCCCATTACCATGCAGGCGCCCACTTCGGGGAATTTGGGACGGCCGCCCACATCATAAACGTTGATATTGCTTAGGGTGATGCGCCTGCAAACACCCACCGATGTTCCCTCCGGACCGCGCATACGGGCATTCAGCCGGATAAAGAAGGGGGTATCGGTTACATCCCTCATGGTAATGTTGTCGATTACCACATCCTCAATCAGTCCACCGTCGGCTGTTTCGATGCAAATACCGCGTGAGTGTTCGAATACGCAATTGGAAACGGCGATGTTTTTGAATCCCCCGTTTGACTCGGTTCCCATTTTCAAACGACCTGTGATGCTGTGGTTGGCATTTGGGGCTTCGTCTTTAAAATCAGTTTTGAAGGTGCCGTCCATTAGGGTGCCATGGTCGTAACCATAAACGTGGCAATTGGTGATGGTGACATTCTCGGTAGCTTTGGCATAACCTAGACCAAATGAGGATTTAAGGCATAGTCCGTCGTCGGTAGGGGAGTTGATGTTGCAGTTGGAAACGCGCACATTTTTGCAGCAGTCGATATCGAAAGCGTCCCGATCTGCATCGGCACGGACATTGTCGATGGTCAGATTGTCAACCCCAGTTGCAAGGATACAAAAGTGACCGCCATGAAGAATGGAGATGTCTTTGATGGTTACATTGAAGCAATTTTTGAGGCTGATTGCCTTGTTCCCGGAGCCTTTGATATTGGGCTTGTCGAACGTGTACAAACCTCTTCCCCAGATCAATCCGTTGCCGGTAATTGCAATATCCCGCAGGCTGTCACCATAAATCAGGCTGTTTTTCCAGTAGCTGTGGCCAAAATCCTGAAACTTCTTGTACCAGGCATCTTGCTCCGGCAGGTCATATCCCACGCCGTTCACCTCCTGGTCGCCAATCAGTACAGCTCCCTGATCGAGATGGAGGGTAATTTTGCTTTTCATCCGAATGGTGAAGGATAGAAAATTCCCGGCAGGGAAACAGACTGTTCCGCCCCCATTTTTTGCAGCAGCTGCAATTGCCGCATTGATTGCTTTGGTATTGTTGGTTTTGCCATCCCCTTTGGCGCCGAAATCGGTTACATTATAGAAATACTCTTTCGCCGATAGAGAAAAGGAGAGTGAAAATAGTAGCAAAGCAGTTAGGCTAATCTTTGGATTCTTCATAGTAGTGCGTAGTATTTAGTGCGCCTTAAAATCGATCTCCAAAAAGCGGGTCACCTCCTTTTTCCATCGGTTCTCGACAAAAGCCACATGGTCCGGATGGCTGTTATATGTTTCATAGTGGGCGCGGTTGGCAAAGAACATTGAAAACCCAAAATGGTAATCGTTTTTAAGGCTCACCTGATCCAGTACCCTGAAATCTCTAACTACAGGTATTTGCGTAAGAATCCTTTTCCCGTCGGCCAGGAATTTGGCTTCAGCTTCAGATCCTTTTTCATGTCTCAGGTCAAAGATGACCATGTGCTGAATGGATTCTGACGGATTGACCGGACTGGCTTGCTTCTTTTCGGACCTGGCCCAAAGCGGCATAGCTATTCCTGTAGCCAGGGCACCGGGTACCCAATTTGTTAAAAAATTACGTCTTTGCATTGTTTTTCTATTTATAATCAGTTTGTTTTCAAAGTTAAAACAAAAAATGTTTGAGGTATGGACAATCTCCGGTAAAGGAATCATTAAATTGCAAAAATCTGTATTATCCGATTCTGATTTATGCATCATACTTTTATCAAAGGAAGTTACATGAACAATTCTTGTATCGTATTGGAAGGCGGAGGACTGCGGGGCGCTTTCACCAGTGGAGTCCTGGAATATCTGCTTGAAAAGGAGATGAATTTTGATCGGTTGATTGGCGTTTCGGCCGGAGCTTGCGTTGGTGCATCCTTTTTGTCAAAACAGAGGGGAAGAAACAGGAAAGTCAATGTGGAATATCCCTCCGACAAACGATACATGGGACTTCGCCATCTCCTAACAACTGGATCCTATTTCAATATGCAGTTTGTTTTTGGCGAACTTCCGCGTAAGCTTGTCCCATTTGACGAAGAGGCATTTTTTAACAATCCATCAGAATTTGACGTGGTAACAACTTCTTTAAGCAGCGGTGACAGTGTAGTTTTTACGAAGAGAGAGATTGCAGTAGAAGGGGTTGACAAAGTACTGATAGCTACCTCAAGTATCCCGCTTATTTCCAAACCAGTCAAAATTGGAAACCAATTCTATTTTGATGGAGGTGTATCTGATTCAATCCCTGTTAAATACGCGTTGAGCAGGCACGACAAAGCCTTCGTCGTCCTGACGCGTTACAGGGGATATCGAAAAGGAGAGCTAAGCAACAAAGCTATCCTGAAGTTTATTTTCAGGAAACATCCTGTATTTCTGCAGACCTTGCTAACGAGGAACGAATCGTACAACGAGACGCTGGATTTTTGTGAGCAGATGGAGCGGGAAGGCAGATTGTTTATCATAGCCCCTTCACCTGAATTCTCCGTTGGGCGTGTTGAAAAGAGCCTCGAAAAGAGGGTGTCCCTGTACGAACATGGCTACTTGGAAATGCAGAAGGAGTTTGATCATCTGCAAAGATTTTTAGATAATACCCATATTTTCGGAGCGGGCAATCATCCATTTACAACCAATGCCCTTAGGTCATTTCGTGATAACCATAGAAATCTTCGTGGTGAAATTTTGGATGCTTAACCACTAAGGCCCCAAAGGAATGCACAAAGGATAACCCGAAGGAATTAGCGGGTGATAAGTTTTTCCGGTTTTGAAATGGAGACAGTAAATTCGCTTTCCACCCAATCGGTCAATTCTAAAAAGAAACTCCTGAATAGTCGCTCAAATAGCTCATATTCCTGTTGAAGCATGTCCATGGCATATTCGCTATTGGAGGGCAGCGAGGTCCTTTTGGACATGATCTCTAAAACATGGAACAGGTTTTCTTTCTGAGCATAGGACTCGAGCCGTCTGTGCTGAATCAGAAAGGGTAAAAATTGTTTCACCCGCATTGGAAGCATCAGGAAATTGGAAATGAATATGGAATGGGCATGACTTGCAAACTGCCGTAATGTGACTGTGGAGTAATCGCTCCAGTTGGATGCCAGAAAATGGTCAAAGAAAATGTCCACGACAACGCCTGAGAATCTGCCATAACCGGGTCTGAGAATCTGCATACAACCTTTCACGTCGGCATGGTTATCCGTAAAGGAATCGATGCTCCTGTGAAGCCTGATACCATATGCCACCATATCGGGATAGTACTGGTACTTGTTCCCTTTCACAAAATCTCCGATGAAATTGCCAAGTTTAATCTCGTCAGAATCGCCGGACAGATAGAGATGAGCAAGAAAATTCATGCTGCAAAATAGTTAAATCTTCATTATTCCATGAGAAATGGTGCACTTTATTTGATCGAAACTACTTCCCTGTCGATGAAACCATCCTACAACTGAAACGTAAAACTTGCCATCCCACCTTGAGACAAAGTGGATCCAAGATAAATAACAGGATCCTTATTTTAGGATAAGATTATTCGGATATTATTCCGGATTATCGGGGAACCCAAACTTTTAACAATTGTTTTTATGAACGGATACGATGAAAACCGACGCAGGTTTTTAACAAAACTGGGACTGACTCTTGGCGTTACCCTCACCGGAACTGTGGTGATGCAGGGAGCCGAGGCTGCCACTACCCAGAAATTGACCATCAGCCCTGATCAACAGCTATTCATGTCCAACTATGAGCGATGGATGGATAATTTTATTGAAGTGATCAAATTTCAGAAGAAGGAGCCGGACAACCTGGAAAACAACAAAAAGATTGTTGCGCTCTCTGAGGAGGCAAAGATCTTTCAAAAGGAGTTGATCGGATACATGGGCGATGAAAATTTTGCCCGTTATTACATGATAGCCACTGAAAGGATGACCCTGACCATTTAAGTTAGGGAAGATTTCTTATCTTCTTATTACTTAAATATTGCGGAAACGCCAGGCTTATTTGGGTAACCCTGATTCTGCCAGATTGGAAATGTTTGCAAGGCGGAAACTTTTGCGATAGATACTTCTATTTCCAAATTTGTGGGTATGCTGCCTACTTTGATGCAACTTATCTGCTTCTGAGCTGTTTTTCTGGTCACGACACCCGGCGGAACAACATTTTTCAAAATGTGCGGCACATTCGGCGCATTGCAAAAACAGTAAATGGCACAGCTCATTGGCGCAATTCGAATGAACATCACAAGCCTTTCCACATTGATGGCAACGTGCAATAATTTGCCCATCCACGGATTCACCCATACGTTCATCGAATACAAAATTCTTTCCCGTGAAATGAGACTCCAGATTTAGCTGTCTGATATTTCGTGCATACTCCAGAATTCCCCCGTGTAGCTGATTTACATCATTAAAACCATGGTGTTTGAGATAGGCGCTTGCTTTTTCGCAGCGAATTCCTCCGGTGCAATAGAGTAATAGTTTGGAATCCTTTTTGTCTTTTAATAGGTCGGTAACCATTGTCAGTTCCTCGCGAAAGGTATCCGCTTCGGGACAGATTGCACCCTTGAAACGGCCAATTTCAGATTCGTAATGATTTCTCATATCTACCACAATGTGCTCGCCTGTTCCGACCAGGTCATGAAACTCTTTTGCATTCAGGTGCCTTCCTACATTGGTCACATCAAATGCCTGATCATCCAGTCCATCTGCGACAAGTTTCGCCTTTACTTTTATCGATAGTTTGAAAAAAGATTTGCCATTGTCTTCGATGGCGTATTTGATGGGAATCTGGTCGAAAATCGGATGATGGTTTAACGATTCCAAAAAATCTTCCATCTTCCCTTCCGGGACACTCATTTGCGCATTGATCCCTTCCCTGGCAACATAAATTCTGCCGAAACAATTCATCTCAGACCATTCGCGATAAATTTGATCCCTGAACCCCTGCGGGTCATCAAGGATAAAATAGCGGTAAAAAGAGATCGTTTTCCTGACAAGTTTTTCTGACATCAGGTTTTCTATCAATATCTTTCGGTCAATTGTGTTATACAGTGGCATATTTTCTATTGAATAATTTGGGGGCAATAATATTAATTTCTATTGGGATTTACTATTTTAATTAGGATTAAATATGAATAGATATCAGAATTCTTTTGCAATGCTGTCTGGATAAAGTGGGGATCCGTTTTCAGAGGGATCAACTCCGCAGGAGTTTTCCGTGAGTAACCTCCGGTGCAACTGGTGGCAGAGCGGGATATAGGAATAATCGCGAGATAAATTACAAAGGGTGTTTTATTAAAATTTAATCTATTTTTAACAGGATTCCAATGAGTTCAACATAACGAGATAGAAAATGACCCGAATTAGTTTTCAAGAGATGCACTTTACCATTAAGTCGGCATTTTTATTGGCCGGGATGCCGGAGGAAAAGGCAGATATTTGTGCGCGGATCCATACAGAATCCAGCAGGGATGGCATCTATTCGCACGGATTGAACCGCGTCGAAAGATTTGTGGAATACCTTAATAAAAACTGGGTGGATGCCAATGGCGAACCAAGCCTCGAGGGATCGCTCGGAGCAATGGAGATTTTCAATGGCAACCTGGGCCCAGGGATACTCAATTCCTTGTTTGCCATGGACCGTGCCATTGAGTTGGCTGCGGAACACGGTTATGGAATTGTAAGCATGAAGAACTCTACCCATTGGATGAGGGGTGGTACCTACGGCTGGCAGGCTGTGGAGAGAGGTTTTGCAGCCATTTGCTGGACCAATACCGAATCGTGTATGCCTGCCTGGGGCTCCAAATCAGAATGTATCGGCAACAATCCTTTTATCATGGCCATCCCAAGAGAAGAAGGTCCCTTGGTTCTTGATATGGCCATGTCGCTATACTCCTATGGAAGGTTGCAGGTGACCCGGCTTAAGAACCAGAAACTTCCATATCCTGGGGGATATGATAAGGAGGGAAATCTCACTGATAATCCAGGAGACATCGAAGAGACCCGACGCCTTTTGCCGACAGGTTACTGGAAGGGCTCAGGATTCGCAATTATGCTCGATCTTTTTTCATCCATGTTGTCCGGCGGGCTTACCACTGCAGGTGTAGACAAGGCAGGCAAAGGGAATTGCGGCAGAAACAACCAGGTGTTTATCGCTTTTGATCCACATAAATTGAATGCGCCGGGGTTTATGGAACAGGCCATCAATGAGACCATTGAGCAACTTAAATCATCCGTTCCCTCCCATGAAGGGGGAGAGATCTTATTCCCGGGCGAGCAATCCATGAAAATCCGGAAAGAGAATAGCGAACTCGGAATTCCGGTAGATGATGGTGTTTGGACAAGGGTTAAAGAGCTTGCCACACGATAGGCCGGGATCAAAAATGTAGCGAAATTGTGATACAAAATAGGCAGATTGTTTGGTCCCCAATCAAAATTTTGTTGATAAATCACTGATTTTGAAATTGTAATCGTTCTAAATTACGCAACCTTTCCCTTTCTCTTTTATTTAGGGTTTTTATACATCTGTTTGATACATATGCAAATATATGTATATATAGATTAAATCAAAATTGGCTCCTTTTCAAGGCCAAAGGATTATACTGAATTTGTTTTCGGGAGGAAGCAAAATCTTATAAATTCCGGCAAATTCGCTTGATACCAGCATTTTGGGCGAATCAAATTATTAACCCTTAAATTTTAGAAATGAGAAAATTCTATTCAGGATGGAAAGTCGCGATGCTTTTGTCCATCGTAACCTGGGGATGTTCGAAAGTTACCCAGGAGGATTTATCAGGATCGTCCGGTGTTCCTGTTGAAAAGGCCGGAACCACAAGCAGTGTGGTGTTGGGAGGGAATAGTGCCTATGTGGTTTTTGCCTGGAACGATCTGGGCATGCACTGTCTGAATCCGTCGTACGATAAGATGGTGATCCTTCCCCCGTACAACAACCTCAAAGTTCAGGTAGTCAAAAGAGGGTCTGTACCAACTGTTGTAACATCTGGTCTGACAGTCTCTTATTCTGTCGACAACAACACCTATTCCGTCGGGAAGGGAAATTTTGGCCAATTTTGGACCTATGCCCAGCAACTGTTTGGGGTAGCCCTTGCACCAAATATTGGGTTGACGGGGCATGGATTATCAGGCAAAATGCAAGCCAATGTCGGTTACTTTAGTGCAGAGGGCATTCCCGTAGTTCCTGTTTATGATTCAGGAGTCAAGGATCCTTACCAGCAGGCAACCATTACTGTAAAGGATGCTACCGGGAAAGTCGTTGCTACCACTAAAACGACTATTCCGACCTCTGATGAGATCAATTGTGCCAAATGCCATGGAGCCAATGCGTTCGATGACATTCTGACCAAACACGACCTGGCACATGCTACCCATCTGATGAGCAGTAAACCGGTGCTTTGCGCCAGTTGCCATGGTTCCCCGGCATTAGGGTCAACGAGCCCTGGAAGTTCAGGTAAATATTTGTCGCAGGCAGTTCATGGATTTCATGCAACCAAGGGTGCAACATGTTATGATTGCCACCCGGGCGCTGCTACCAAATGCAGCCGAAGCGCAAGGCATACAGCGGCAGACGGGAATTGCACAACTTGCCACGGAAGCATGGCCAATGTGGCCTCTACCATTGCGACCGGCCGTACTCCGTGGGCCAATGAGCCTTCCTGCGTAAGCTGTCATCCGGGTGTATCAGGTGTTGACACCGGAACAGCGTTATACAGAAATAGTCACGGCCACGGGAACCTTTTCTGCTCCGCATGCCATGGAAGTCCGCACGCAATGGTTCCTTCGCTGGTCGCGAAAGACAATTATCAGGAGCTTCAGTACCAGGGTTCCACGCGACCGGTCAAAACCATCGGAAGTTGTGGTATTTGCCATACGAGCTCCCGGGGAATCAATGATATGAGTGAATTTGCCAGCCGGCACGGCAGTGTTACTGCTGAGACAAAAATAGCTTGCAATGTTTGTCATACCTCAGTTACCACTGAAACTTCGAAGTGGCCACACGCCTATCAATGGAAAAATTCTGGCGGTAATCCTGCAGGGGTATCAGACTAATTGCCGGCATTACATCCAAATTCAATTTCCAATTCCGGATATAGTACCCTGAAGTTGTACTTTGAAGCGAAACACCTGTAGCTAAATGCTGCAGGTGTTTTTTATGCTAAAAAAAATCGATACATCGTTAATATTTTCTCGGAAAACTAAAAAAATTAACATTAATTTAATATTTATGACAAAAGTGTAGTTATTTAACTATTTGGTTTTATATATTTGGGGACATTAACCAAGCTAATGGAACTACCTAAAACTTATGACATGCCCATGAAAAAATTTGTACTACTACTTTTCACTTTGTTTTTATCCTTAGTTGTAAGCGCCAGTGAAGCCGACCTGGTCATCCCGCGATTGTCGGCCCAACAAAACAATCTTTTGTTGATTGGATTTGTGGTCTGCTTTCTTGGGATTGCTTTTGGACTCTACATTTTCTTTAGAATTAGACGGATGGCCGCGCACCCATCCATGCTTGAAGTATCGGGGGTAATCTTCGAAACCTGCAAGACCTACCTGATCCAGCAGGGGAAATTTATTGTTGTTTTGTTTGTAGTGATTGGCAGTATTATCGGTTTTTACTTCGGTTTTCTGCAAAGTTATTTGTTATCGCAAGTGGTGCTGATCCTCTTCTGGACCATGATTGGAATCCTGGGATCGTACAGTGTTGCCTGGTTTGGGATACGGATGAATACCTATGCCAATAGCCGTATGGCATTTGCTTCCCTGCAACGTAAACCGGTGAAATTGCTCAACATTCCGCTTGATGCCGGAATGAGCATTGGGGTTATGCTGATTTGCGTCGAACTCATTATGATGCTGATTATCTTGCTATTTGTCCCCAGGGAGATGGCCGGCGCCGCATTTATCGGGTTTGCCATTGGCGAATCATTGGGGGCAAGTGCGCTTCGAATTGCTGGAGGGATCTTCACCAAAATTGCCGATATAGGCAGCGATTTGATGAAAATCTATTTCAAGATACGGGAAGACGATCCCAGAAATCCGGGGGTTATCGCCGACTGTGCCGGAGACAATGCCGGAGACAGCGTGGGTCCAACGGCAGATGGTTTTGAAACCTACGGTGTAACCGGAGTCGCCCTGATCAGTTTTATTGTGTTGGCCATCGGCCAAAGTCTGCCGGAAAGTGAGAAAATCATGTTCCAAAGCACCTTTCTAACCTGGATTTTTTCCATGCGGATTCTGATGGTGATCACCTCGATTGGCGCATTTCATCTGAACAAGCAGTTTACCAAACTCTTTCATGAAGACAAAGAGGACATCGATTTTGAGGAACCACTGACGATGCTGGTTTGGCTTACTTCCCTTATTTCGATCGTGGTAACATTCATAACAAGTTACTACCTGATTGGTCATCTGCCAGGCTATTTGTGGGTAACCCTTTCAGCGATCATCAGTTGCGGAACGTTTGGAGCGGCGCTTATTCCTGAAATCACCAAAATATTTACCAGTCCCAAATCGACCCACGTGGCCGAAACGGTTGCCGCTTCCCGCGAAGGCGGTGCATCACTCAACATCCTTTCCGGCCTGGTTGCAGGCAATTTCAGCGCTTTCTGGCTGGGGTTGGTCTTTGTATTGCTGATGTTCATCTCCTACATTGCCAGTAGTTACATTCCAAACAACCTGATGGTTTATCCTTCAATTTTCGCGTTCGGGCTGGTTGCCTTCGGGTTTTTGGGAATGGGGCCCGTCACCATTGCCGTAGATAGTTACGGTCCGGTTACCGATAACGCGCAATCCATTTATGAGCTTTCGCTGATTGAAAAGTTACCAAATATTGAAGGTGAGATTGAGAAGGACTTCGGATTTAAACCCGATTTCGAAAAGGCGAAGCACTACCTGGAAGCCAACGATGGAGCAGGAAATACCTTCAAGGCCACTGCCAAGCCCGTGCTGATAGGTACAGCTGTAGTTGGAGCTTCTACCATGATTTTTTCCCTTATCCTTATTATCCAGAAAAACCTGGGTGTGCAGCCGGAACTCATCCTCAGCCTTCTTAATCCATATACAATCATGGGTTTACTGGCCGGTGGAAGTGTTGTTTTTTGGTTCACCGGCGCCTCAATACAAGCGGTTACAGCAGGAGCTTACAGGGCTGTTCAATATATCAGGGAGAACATCAATCTGGATTTTGAAGCGGATGCCAAGGCTTCTGTTGCGACTTCCAAGGAGGTTGTGCGGATTTGCACCAACTATGCGCATGCCGGAATGATCAATATCTTTATTGCCATCTTCTCATTTGCATTGGCTTTCGCCTTCTTCTCGGCCCCATCAAGTTTCGCCCAGGCGGGAAGTGCGGAAGGGAACATGCCGGTATCCTTTTTCGTTAGCTACCTCATCTCGCTGGCAGTCTTCGGACTGTTTCAGGCCATTTTTATGGCCAATGCCGGAGGTTGCTGGGACAATACCAAAAAGGTCTGTGAAGTTGACCTGAATGAGAAGGGTACACCTTTACATGATGCGACTGTGGTAGGGGATACCGTCGGAGATCCGTTTAAAGATACATCATCTGTTGCATTGAATCCGATCATCAAATTTACCACTTTGTTCGGATTGCTTGCAATGGAAATAGCTATCAATGAGCGTTTCAGATCCATATCTCCTTATGTAGGAGTAGTCTTTTTGATGATTGCACTAGTCTTTGTCTACCGATCCTTCTACCAAATGAGAATCATCAAGGAATAGGATGATCTGTCGGAGGTTTTAAAACCCCCTCATCAATTCCAAGGGAAAGTTTTCCTGAAAAGAGCAGATTGGCCTTGACTGATTCTGGTGTCAGAATCAGTTCTGAGACGCTGATTTTGGTCAGATTGCTGTTGAGTTCGAAGCCGTACCCAAGTTTTCGGTGGTTCAGGTAACCCTGGAGGTTGTTTTCGATATCCCTGATATTGCCCTTGAATGGAATGGCAATGGCCTCTGTCAGAGTTCGCTCCATCTTTCCGTTGAAGAGCCATTTGGCAGATTTCATCCACAAATTACGTGTCTTCAGGTCAAATTTGAGGTTCTTTATCCGCAAAGTTGTATCAGCAGGATGAAAATAGGGTGTTCCCGTCAGGTAGATTGTGCCTTTGATGCTTCCCTTCACTTTGGTTTCGACGGTCAAAAGTCCATTGGAACCATAAACTCGCAATGACTCGAATTTAAGATGCTTGGTTCCAAATGAATAGGTTGAATCGCGGAGTTCTTCAAAAGTGAGTCGTTCAATGGAAGGATATGGAACATCGGTCATCATGTTGATGCGAAAGGTATCGCTTGGATTCTCAAATGAGAGCAGGTTGGGAAGTGGTGTCACTTTGCCGGCTGATGGCTGTTTGTCGAGCAGGCATTCGATGTCGGCAGTCACTTTCGTCCCAAATCTGATGTGACCGTTGCTTCCTTTGATGGGCAGAAGGGAGACCGAGGTGGGTGTCATGGATAACCAGGCATTGTAATTTCCCGGTATTTTCATCGGTTCGAACATCATTTGCCATCCCTTCTCGGCATATTGTTTGAAATTAAAGCTATCGGCTATCGTCTCATCGATTTTCCTGGAATAGCCTTCGAGATTGACCTTTATCAAGATTGAGGCGATTGGCGTAACCGGGATGGTTATTCCGCCGATCTTGAGCGTTGGTTTCTTCGTCCACTCGTAATCATCTGAATTGGTGATGGTTTTTATACTCCAGTTGCTGTTGACGGCTAGCTTGGTTTTGAATTTCAGGATGATCTCTCCGGTTGCTTCGACAATATCCCCGATAGGACGGTTGAAAGCCACCATGAAAACCGATTTTTTTATGGAGACGCGTAACGGAATTTCCCAGGAGAGAAGGTCATCCTGCAAAGATATTTTGATCAGGCCATTTTTCCAGGCCTTGAGCATCAGATTGTCTCCTCCATTATCCGTGAGGCTGTTATCATCATACAAAACACTATCGGTATTGCTGTTGACCAGCGACTCCAGCCTTGAGATCTCCAGATCGGCAAACAGGCTTACCACTGAGGTTTGGGGCTTTACCGGAACAAAGTTGTATTTTTCGGCAGGCATCTGCGGTTCTATAGTTTTGCATCCAACCAATGCGATCACCGTAAGCAGAAGAGCCGTAGTTTTGTATATAAATTTTCTCAATGTGATATCGATTAAATTTGTTGGCAAAGTTACAAATAGTTAGACTTTTACCACGAAGGACTCGAAGGGAAACTCAAAGGTCTCAAAAAAATAGGTGACAATCATGTGTTTTGGCGTATATCGCTGATTAGTGTTTGTCGTTGCAAACGAAAGACCACTAACCCCTCGTTGCAAACGAGGGGGATCGTGAGAACTTTGCGCTCTTTTGCGGTTTTGCTTTGCGACCTTCGTGGTGAACATTTTTGTACTTTTGGGATAGGTTTACAAAACAAATACTTCAAATGGAAATAGATTTTAAACCGGTTGCAGAGCAGGATCTGCCCGCGATTAAAGAGATCTACGATTGGTACATCGCCAATTCGACGGCCACTTTTCATACCGAACCCATCACGACGGATCAACTGAAGGAGTTTCTCTACCTCGACCACCCATGGTACAATTCTTACCTTATCTACTGTGGCCGGGAGTTGGCCGGTTATTGCTTTATCACCAACTACAAAAAACGACAGGCCTACGACCGCACCGCTGAGGTAACCATCTATTTAAAAGATGCTTATTGTAACAAAGGGATTGGGAAAATGGCGCTCAACTATCTGGAGGAACGGGCACAAGAAAACGGACTGAAAAACCTGATCGGCATCATATCCGGCGACAATGTCGGAAGCATCGCTCTTTTCGAAAAATGTGGCTACACCAAATGCGCCCATTTCAAAAACGTTGGGGAAAAATTCAACAGGGTGCTGGATGTGGTGGCGTATCAGAAGGAGATTGGGTGAAACTGCCTCAGCCGAAACATCCTCACAAAATTATGAAAGGTGGCGTAAAAAACCTTAGGGTCGTTACCAATGTACTCCATCACATCTAATTGCTGGCAAATGAAAAGTGCATTTGAACAATAATCCAATTATTATTTCTTTTTTCCAATACGCCAGTCCATCTGGTATTTTCCCAACTTGCAGGTTGCCCCTTCCATTCATTTATATCATTAAGGATACCAAAAAACCAGGCAACTTCGCCTGATTTAGAAAAGTTGATTTTTAAATCTTTTATCTCATATCGGATAGCTTTAAAATCTGAATTCATCCAAAATGCTTCAGCTTTTGTAAACTCCTTAAAACCTTTTACAACCTTATTGTTAGGGTGGATTTCCAAATAATTTGTGTCATTCGCTATTACACTATATAGCAAATTAAGATCTTTGGTCTTTGCCCATCCAATGCAATTGTTGATAGCTTTTTCTACCAGTTGTTTTTCTTTATCAATATTGAAAGAATCATTTACCCTATTGCATGATAACAGCGCGCAGAATAAGCAGGTCAGAACTAGAAGTGATGTTAAATTAAAATTGTTCATAATGACTTAATATTTGTTAGAAATTACCTTATCAGTTCATTATTTCCCAAATAAATATAGGCCTTGCTAATGTGTAATAATCTGATAAATAGACTGATGTCTTATTATTTCGATTTTAGGATTTTTGCGTCAGGTCTTTTCCCAGATCTGTTTCGTTCTGTTGCTGCTAAACAAAATTAAGTAATAATTAATTGGAAATCAAAATTTTCCGATGCTTTTTATGGGCGAATGGTATTAATTTGTTACCCTTTGCATTCTACCAATAAGCTGCTAAATTGTATAGCCGTCTGGCTGGAACGGCTTTGATGAAATGCAGACAGCTTGTAGAGCCGCCCGGCCGGGCGGCTCTACCCCAGCGATTTCATCTTTTTAAAATAGTAGAAAAACGGTATTCCTGCCACGGCCGTAGCCAAGGCAATGGATGATTCTACCGGGCGTTCCAGGTAGGAAAGGAGGAGTATCATCACACCAAAAAAGAGGTATAGGATAAGATGTACCGGGAAAACTTTAATTATCCGCTTGTTGTTTCCTTCAGCCCGTAATTTAAATACACCGGCCACTGCGAGTACGGGAAATATTCCTAGCGAAAAGCCCATATAGGTTAGTATCTGATCGAACGTTCCGGATAAAACAATGATGATGGCCATGACTGCCTGCACGATAATGGCGGCAGAAGGCACTTTGTATTTTGGGTGAACATTTGCGGCAAATTTAAAGAAGTAGCCGTCCCGTGCCATTGAATAGTAGATTCTTGGACCCAGAATGATAAAAGCGCTTAAGGAGGAAAAGAGGGCAAAAGCTATCAGTAGCGAAAAAACAAAATCCATCGAACTGCCAAAAAGATTTTTAACGGTAAGACCTCCAATTGAGATTACCCCTTTCATCTCCTCGGGCGGTGTGGCGTATACAAAAACCAGGTTTAGCAAGACATAAAGGATCATCACTATCCCGGTTCCGAATAACAACGACCGTGGTATGTTTCTTTCGGGGTTCTTAATTTCTGAGCCAATATAGGTCGAGGCATTCCAGCCGCTGTAGGCAAACATGACCCACATCAGGGAGAGGCCAAAGGTTTTTATCGTGCTAAAATTGAAATTGGCCGGTGTACCTTGTGAAAGATGCGTAAAATTACCTTTCCCGAACGATAAGCCTGCAACGATAAGTACAACGAGAAGGAGGACTTTCATGATGGTGAGCCAATTCTGGATTTTCGATCCGAATTTAAGGCCATGAAGATGGATCAGCGTAAAAAGTAGAATGAGCGCGATCGCAAGTATTTTGTCAAGATGAACCCCGGGAAATAATCCATGATTGCCGACTTGAGCAAGCTCAGGGAATGCCCTGAACAAGTACTCGCTAAAGCCAATTGCCGAAGCTGCAATGGGTGCAGAAAAACCGGCCACAAACGACACCCAGCCACTTAGGAAACCAAACAGGGGACTGTATAGCCGGGAGAGGAAGATATAATCACCACCTGCCTGAGGCATTGCAGCTCCCAATTCTGCGTAGGAGAGCGCCCCGCACAAGGCAATAATCCCTCCGGTTACCCAAAGTATGATCAGAAACCAGGGGTTTCCGATCCCGCTCATAATCAATCCGGAGGTAGTAAAAATACCGGCTCCAACCATATTGGCGATTACAATATTTGAAGCCGAAAAAGGGCCTATTTTATGCAGGACATTTTTACCCGTTATGTTTTCCATTCAGGCAACTATTTGGCGTTTTTGTAGCTTATTGCCACCCCACCGCCCCTGGTATCGATAGATGTTTTGTAATCAGGAAGTTTGCTGACGTATTCGTAATAATCATAGTTGTTTCGCCGGCTGACATTATGGGAAACGAAACAACCTCCGGCTGAAAGCTTTGGATCCATCGCTTTAAAGTAGTTGATGTACCAGTTTTTATCCGCATCACTGAAGACAAAATCCACGGGTCCTTTTAATGCCGGGACAAGCTGATGAGCATCGGCAAGCCGTGCATCGATATATTTTGACAATCCCGCTTTTTCGAAGTTAGCCAGCGCTTCTTTGTATCTTGTTTCGTCTATTTCAATGGTTAGGAGTTTGCCTCCCGTCTTGCTTAGCGCCCAGGCGATCCATATTCCGGAATGTCCGGTGGAGGTGCCAATCTCAACGGCATTTTTGTAGTTGTTTTTTGTGACAATGTCATACAAAAGCTGCCCGTCCGATTCCGGCACATTCATATCGCGCCAACTGTTTTGGCTGCTGTTTAAGAAATCCTTTACCTGTTTATCCAGCCTGACATCATCCCTTTCCTTTGTTTGTGAGAATAATTTGGCATTTCCGCATACTGCCATAAAAAGGAAGACCGTTGAAAAAAGGAACAAAAAACGCTTAAAGTTTTTCATAATTTCCGGTATTGGTAAATTAAAAGACCAGCATTATTGTAACAGAATAGCAGGTTTTGTCAACCTGCAGGGCTCAAATTTCAATTTATTATTCTCTTACCATGGGGACAAATTGTACGGACAAAGTCGCCGTTTTTCGTATTTTGCCACCTCTTTTTTCCAGTAAATAGAGAAACTGGTTGTAAGGCTTCCCAACCGGGATAATCATTTTTCCTCCTTCGGCCAGTTGTTGCACCAACGATTGGGGTATATTGGTCGGAGCACAGGTAACTATTATGGCATCAAATGGGGCATACTCTTTCCAACCCTTGTACCCGTCGCCTATTTTAACTTTTATGTTGGAATAACCCTCTTCCGCAAATACCTTTTTCGCTTTTTCGCCTAAAGGAGCTATGATTTCAATGGTATAAACCTCTTTGTATAACAGCGAAAGAATTGCGGCCTGATACCCGGAACCTGTTCCAATTTCCAAAACTTTTTTGGCGCTGTCAGAATTTAATATTTCAGTCATGTATGCTACAATGTAAGGCTGCGATATGGTCTGGTTATAACCGATAGGCAATGGCCGGTCGTCATAGGCAAATCTTTTATATTCATCAGGAACAAATTTATGGCGGGGAACATCCATTAGGGCATTCAAAACTTTAGTGTTATGAATGCCTCTCTCTTTGATCTGTTGTTCTACCATGGTTTTCCGCAAGAGGAAGTATTTGTCCTTACTGAAATCCTGCCCGTTCGAAAAATTGAAGGTCATAAAAACAAGCGCAAGACAGGATACGGAAATTTTGTGTTTGGTTTTCATCTGTTTATAATTTGTTTTTTATTTGCCAGATGGAATCGAAGATCAGCGAAGCTAATACCCACATAATCATTTTCGGTTGGTCCCGACATGTCGGGATGGCTATTTCATGCCTAAGTAATTTGTTTCTGTAGCTTTTAACAAATTTAGTTAATAATTCTTCGAAAGTCAAAATTCTGCGTAACTTGTCATCTAACGATTGGAAATTAGAAGGAGGGATATGAAGGGAAAATTGTTATTCATGGTAGGGATGTTAATTTTGGCCTTTACGGATTTGAAGGGGGAAAGGAAAGATTCAATACCCCATTTTTCCGTTGGTCAAAAAAATGTCTATTCATTTATCATCCAGGACTCGCCCGCCCGGCTTTTTACGATGAGGCAGTTCGATGAGGATTATTTGAGCGGATACCGGTTGTATTCCAAAATGATGGGGGATTTCTTCTCTCCACGGTTAAATTTTTGGATTCAAGCATTTACCAATTTCGCAGTTTTTATCCCGATGACCCATGAAGAGGGGCATCGGTCTATCCTGGCCTCCAAAAATATCGGCTCCATTTCGCAGCCTTTCTTCCTGTCCAAAAGAGGTGGATACATTGCAGGGGTAACAGATAATTCATTAATCAAACTTCGGGACAGAGATTTTCCGGATTTCGCGCGGCTGTATACTTCGGGTCTAGAATCTGACTACATGCTTACCCACCGCGAAGAGTCGCTTTTTGCCTTTGACAGGGAAAAAGTCAGAACCCTGGCGGTTGAATACCTGATGCGAAAGGCGATGATCCTGCAATACTACCTGATGGGTTTTGTCAAGTATGATGTAGATGGGAAAGAAGAGACCGATGAACTTCATCGCGATATCGTTGGCAACGATGTGTACGGAATCGTAAGACATTTGCACAGGCCTTCCATGACGTTTCAACGTTACACCCGGTATGCAGATTTGACCGGTGAGGAGACCGATTATATAAGAAAGATGGGATACCGCTCTTTGTTAAACCTGTTAAACCTGAATATCATTGGGATTCAAAATATCCGGTTATCACGGAACCTGAGCATCAATTTGGGAATGGGACATACCATGTGCCCTTTCGGTGATTTTATTGACGTAAACCTCTGGATAAAATACAAGAAGAAATTGATGATTGAGGCCTATCTCCGGAAGTTTCAAAACAGGGTTAACGGGTTTCCCGGCGGTGGGATTGGGGTCAAAGATTATTCACTGACAGATAATTTCCTATCATCGGTCAACATCCATTTCTGGGACCAACCGGCGAATCTGAGTTTCGACGACAGCAAGGCAAAATTTGGCGGCGCAGTGGAATGGGTCGGAAAATATTTCTTTCAGACCCGTCAAAAGAAGCAGTTAAAGGGCATTTCGGTCGACCTCGGGCTCATATACAAAACGGCGGGTTTTCTACCGGAGGAGGTCAAATTGCAAAAACATTTTGGCATACGGCTGGGTACCAGTTTTGCATTGGACAAATAAGAAATGGCAGGCAATTAAATGTAAGAATGATACGCCTCGACGAAACTTTTTGAGGTTAAATCCAGTTATAGGAATAATTGTCTTCTTGCTGTACAAGACTGAACTACACCGATGACGTAAAAAGTAACATAATTGTATTGAGGATATGCAAAAACATCACCTTGATTGAATCTCGTTTTTTGAATGAAGAACCACTTTAAAGATCACCATTATATTTTTCCAGGCAATACCATAAAAAGGGATTGGAAGGCCTGGCTAATTTTATTGGTGGGACTTCTTTTAACATATAGGGCGACCACCGTTACCTATCGGGAAGTCGATTTGCAGGCTAGAACCGAATTTGAAGATGTTTGCGATGAAATCAATATGAAGATTTCCGCCCGTTTGCAGGCACACGGGCTTTTTCTGCGCTCAGCCGCTGCATTTGTGGAATCTTCTGATACCGTGACTCGTCTCGCCTGGAAATTGTTTAACCTTGGCGCTAAAATCAATCATGATTTACCTGGCCTACAGGGTGTTGGATACCTGGCCATCGTACCGGCCAATCAACTGCAGTGCCATGTTCAAAAAATTCGGAAGGAGGGATTTCCTGATTATTCGATCAGGCCTGCAGGGAATAGGCCTGTTTATACCTCTGTTATTTTTATCGAACCTTTTACGGGCAGAAAATTAGATGCTTTCGGTTATGATTTTTATACTGAGCCGATTGCGGGAAAAGCAATGGATCGTTCCCGGGATTCCTGTGTCCCTGCACTTTCCGGTAAAGTAATCTTGAAACAGGGGAACGACCAGACTTTACAGAATGGTTCGTTGATGTTTGTCCCGGTTTACCGTAGCGGATTACCAACAGGCAATGTTGAACAGCGCCGTGTGGCTATCAAGGGCTGGGTCTATAGTCCCTATGGAATATCTGACATCATGAATGGCATTTTGGGGCGCTGGGACTTTACACAGGAGAATAGGATTCACCTGCAAATATTTGATGAAGGCATCTCCACCGCTTCAATTTTGTATGATAGTCAGCAAAATGATAAAATTAACCACAAAAAAACACCCTCGCGTATCGTGACCCTCCCCGTTGAATACAGCGGCGAAAAATGGATTCTGAAGTTTACGCGGGACGAAAACCTGATTACATTCTATCAAAACAAGATTTTGAGGGTATTTTTCGCTTGTTTGATCATTACTATTTTGTTGTTCTTTTTGACAAGATCCCTGTTAAAGACCCGGCACAAGGCCCGTGAAATAGCAGGTCAATTGACCAAGGAGCTGAAAGAGAGTGAAGAACAGCTTCGTTTCGCACATGAATATACTGCAGTAGGTATGTGCAGGGTCGGTTTGGACGGAAGATTTCAATGGATAAATAATGCATTTACCAAGATTTTGGGCTATACACCGGATGAGATACTGAACGAGGAATCCACAAAAATCACCTTTCCTGAGGACCGGAACATGGAAATTGTTGAATTGAACAAGATCATTTCAGAAGGAGAGATTAGTGCGAATTTTGAAAAAAGGTATCTTCATAAAACTGGCAAAATCGTCTGGGCTTCGATTGTGTCGACTTTAATAAAAAGCAGCAGCAATACCCCATTTTTCATCACGCAGATTACAGATATAACCGATAAGAAAATTGCAGAAGATGAATTGAGGAAGTTATCACTCGCGGTTGGACAAAGTCCAGAGACGATCATCATTACCGATACAATGGGAAATATTGAGTATGCCAACCCTAAGACGGTTGAAATTACCGGTTATACTTTCGAAGAACTTAAGGGCAAGAATCCGAGTATTTTTAAATCGGGTGAAACATCACTGACAGACTATAGCGAGCTTTGGCAGACGATCAAATCTGGTAGGCAATGGTCCGGAATATTCCACAACAAAAAGAAAGACGGCTCATTATACTGGGAGTTAGCGCGGATCGCTCCAATCGTAGATTCGAATGGAGTGATTACAAATTATTTGGCTATCAAAGAAGATATTACTGAAAGGAAGAAAATCAATGATGATCTGATTGCCAGTGAAGCAAAACTGAAAGAGGCAAATACAACCAAAGACAAACTCTTTTCCATTATTGCCCACGATCTGAGGGGACCCATCGGTAATTTTCAGCCAATTCTTGAAGTATTGACCAATGAAGCAGATTTGAGTGAGGCCGACAGGAATTCCCTGATGGATGGTTTGTTGCAAGCATCAAAAACCACCTTTAGTTTGTTGGACAATTTGTTAAACTGGGCCAGAAGCCAGTCGAACGGAATAAGCCTTTCACCCGATCAAATGAATATTAGTGAAATAATTCATAAAAATGTTGATCTGCTTTCGACAGCCGCTAGGCAAAAGGCAATCCGCATAGAGGTTAAGACAGTTGATAACCCAACCGTTTATGCCGATGTGGATACCATAAATCTGGTGATACGGAATCTGTTGTCCAATGCCATTAAGTTCACGCAAAATCAAGGCGCCATCTCCATTTTTATCAGGGATGCAGGAGAGATGATTGAGGTAACTGTCGAAGATAATGGTGTTGGAATAAAACAGGAAGTTTTGGATCATCTATTTGGTTTAAACTCGGTCAAAATCTCAGCCGGAACAAACCAGGAAAAAGGTTCAGGTCTGGGTCTGGTTTTATGCAAGGATTTTGTTGAAAAAAATGGCGGTGTAATTCTTGCTGAAAGTGTTTTGGGTAAAGGCAGTAAATTCACATTCACCATTCCAAAAGGGTAAATTCAGATTTACAACTTCCGGCGATAGCCAACTGTCTCCATGGGTTTGGTCTCATCACTGAAGATCTTGTAGCGTAGCGGATCTTTTAAAATATCGGTAAACATACAGCGTTTCCCGTCGATCAATACCTGGTTGTTGATCAGCCTGATCCCGTGGCTGTAATCTACATACCAATAGATATGCCCGCTGTAGACCGGTTGAATCGGTTTGCCATCGGGCTTGTGCCAACCATAAAGGACAACTTTCCCGGGTTGCGCGGCATTTCTGGTGGTCAAGATAATATCCTTCTTAATTCCGGCAACCAGTTGTCCGGGTTTTCCGCCCAACTCCCCTAACTGTTTTTCGATCTGGGTGTTGTGTTCTTCGAACTTGGATACCAGCTCGTTGGCATTTCCTACCGGAAGGTAATTGAAAGGGGTAAGTTTTACCGTGGCCATCTGGTAAATATGGTCGCTTAGCTTAGCTGTAATTAGTGAGGCGCCAAATTGGTAGGCTAGATTCTGCGCGGTATAGGGATTCATTGGAATGCGGCAATAATTGAGGTTGCTCCCAACGGCCAGATAATCGGGCATTGTTTCGTAGATTACCTGATGAAGCCTACCCGCAGAATCGGCAAACTCTCCCTTCAAAGTAACAGTATTTCTCAGAAAGTCAGGAACATTACCCGACGAAATAGCACGGAAAATCTCCTCCTCCCGTTCTGCCAAGGGTAAAGTGGCGATCCTTTTCATGAAAGCGGAACCGGACTCGGCATCCGGTTTGCGTGGTGGAATGTTAAGCCTGCGGATAGGTATGGGGATCGAATCTCCGATGTAATCCAAGTAGGCACGTTCGCCGAAATAAGTATAACCTCTCTTTTCAAAACGGGTACCGCTGACCATGCTGTGGATAAAGCCATTGCGTTCGACCTGAGTCGTGTGGAAGATCTTGTTGTTGGGATTGGTTTTCAGGATAAACTCCACTCTTCTCTTCAACGCCCTTTTCCAGATGAGCGAATCATCCTCTTCTGTTTTGAAAGCGAGCGAATGAGCCAGATACTTTTGCATTAGTTTGCTGCGGTACCAGGTACCTCCGGTAGGAGAGACCAGCTGTTTGCCATTGAAGACAACGACACTATCGTTGTAAGCCAGAATTGACAAACAGTTGTGCCTCCAGGTTTTTAACCAGTTAAGGATTTTGGGCCCGTGGAGCGAATCAACGTAACCGTAGTCGCTGTCGAGAAATGAGATTCTGACCACATCGTCAGGAATGGTTTCAACGGCATCGAGGTAACTGAAAACGAACCTTCCGCCTCCGCTGTGGCCGGTCAAAGCCACATTTGGATGCCAGGGAGCAAAAATTTCTTTGATGTTGTCTACCATCCGCTTCACTGTTTGTATAGAATCACTGGTTTTTGCCACCCATGCAGGCCAGCTTTTCTGTCCGGATTCCAGGTAGATTGTAACAATGGTCTCTTTTTTAATCAGATGCCTTAGAAATCTGGTTTGTGCTCCAATATGCTGGATGTTGAAGTGCCAGTCGTCTCCCTCCTTAAGTTTTTTACCCAATGTTTGCTCGATGGTATTCCCATTTGGGAGAGCATAAAAAACCAGCAACACCCTGTCGTTTTTACCAAATCCTTTCAGGGGGGCATTGATAAGGATGCGGGTTGAAGGAGGTGAGTTTTCAATCAGCATCTGCTGTTCATCAAAGGTTCCTGCCACCTTAAACCCTGGTAGTGTCTGTGCATGAAGGATCAGGCAATTCAGTACAAAGAATAAAATAATCAGTCCCTTCTTCATCGTTGGTACAAGAATCAATTTGGTAGCAGGAATGAATGATTTTCACACCTCAATAGCCTCTTATTAACTCTGCACCAATATACTAAATTGTCAATTGTCAATCTTCCATGTTGTATAAGAAATTGTTTAATTTTAAACAAACAGAATTGCAACGTTTAAGCTTATGATACTTACCATTGATATTGGCAATACCAACATAGTATTTGGTTTGAATGACCAGAATGAATGGCTGAAGATCTGGCGGATCCGGACTGTTTCGTCCAAAACGGCCGATGAATATGAGGTAATTTTAGGTCCCTGTTCAACAGTTGCA
>JBBIUJ010000004.1:0-37966 GCA_037440345.1 Prolixibacter sp. | reverse complement strand
TTGTAGACGCAGAAAAGGTGGGACTGGTGGCTCAACGAACATTTTTAAGATCTTTGATGGGCGAGAGACATCCCTATGCGCCTGTCTCATCTCCTGAAGCATACGAAAGCGTGTCGCTCGATGGCGCCAAAAGCCACTATCTGAGACACTATTACTCGGCCAATGCCACACTTTTTGCATCGGGCGATGTGGATGCCGGGGTAGAAAAAATGATTGTCGACAATTTTGGCTCAGGTTGGGGGACCCCCTTCCCTTACAAAAAAGATCAACCGCAGGTTCAAAGCGCGGAGGAAAGATCTTTCTTTATTGAAAGGGAGAGCGCCAATCAAAATGCACTCACCATAGGTAAAAGGGTCCCAACCCAGCACCATCCCGATTCGGCCGGATTGAAACTTCTTACCACCATCCTTGGCGGCTATTTCGGTTCGCGACTGATGAGCAACCTACGCGAAGAGAAAGGGCTCACATACGGAATTCATGCCTCGGTCGTATCTTTTGTCAGGGATGCCATCTTCATGATTCATGCAGAGGTGACAGCCGAAAAAACGGAAGAGGCCATCAAAGAGATTTTCCTGGAGATGCAGCGCCTAAGAGAAGAACTGGTACCTGAATCTGAACTGGAACCTCTTCGCAGCTTTCTTCTAGGCCGGATGCTCGAAGATTTTGATGGACCGTTTGCACGCTCACAGAGTTTCTCTTCGCTGTATGAGGCGGGGTTGAATGTTGACTATTTCGACCAGATCATCCACACCATCAAAACCACAACCCCTGAACAAATAAGGGAACTGGCACGCACTTATCTGGATCCTGAGACGATGTACACTGTTGCTGCCGGGAAGAGATAAGAAGATAAGAATATGAGAATATGGGACAGCTCCCATATTCTCATATTCTCATCTTCTCATTTTCACATTTTCAACTTTTTTCCCCTGCCAGGTATCGCGCTCCATCAGCAGTTTCTCCACCTTCGCTACAAATTCGTAATTCTTAAGCCCCCAGTTGGGGCCAACCACCAATCCGGAAGGAGCTGAACTGACAAATCGCTGGACGATAATTTCGGGCGAAAGATGTTCGAGGTACCTTACCACCAAATCTGCGTATTGGTCCACACTGAACAGATTAAATCCCAGTGGGTTGAAATAATAATCGATCGCCATTTTCGTACCTTTGTGAAGTTGAAGTTGGTGCAGTTTAATGCTCTGTACCGGCAATTCTGAAATTATTTTGGCCTGTTCTATAAAATCGGCATCTTTTTCTCCGGGAAGACCAAGGATCAAATGAACACAATTGTCAATTTTTCTTGCAGCGATCCTGTGAATGGCTGCTATGGATTCCTGTGCAGTATGGCCGCGATTGATCTGTAAAAGGGTCTCTTCCCTAAAACTTTCGACTCCCAATTCGATGGAAACATAACATCTTTCTGCAAACTCTGAAAGCAGATCGAGCACCTCATCGCTCAGGCAATCGGGTCGGGTAGCAATGACCAGTCCAATCACTTCCGGATGGCTTAAGGCCTCCTCATAGAACTTGCGCAAGACATCGACCGGGGCATAGGTATTGCTGTATGCCTGAAAATAAGCTAGATAACGCATCTCAGGATATTTGGCAGAAAAAAAACTTATCCCTTTAACAATTTGAGCGGCAATATTTTCCTCCATCCTGCAATAATCCGGATTGAAACTCCGGTTGTTACAATAGGTACAACCTCCGATACCACGCGACCCATCCCGGTTTGGACAGGTGAATCCGGCATCCAGCGAGATTTTTTGCACTCGTCCCTCAAATCGCCGTCTGAAATAGGCCGAATAATCGTTGTACCGCTTGTCGCTCCCCCAGGGGAATTCTCTCACCATCATTCGATTTTGTTTGGGGACAAAAATAGCAGAAGCAGACAAGAAAATTGCAATTGGCGAAGTTTATTAAGTTCTAGCTGGGGTGCCAATCACCCTCAAATTTTTAATGAACATCCGAATGTGTATAATTTTACACTAATTTCAACTTGAAAATTTTTGGAATGATTTTCATTTCCCTATATTCAACCAATCGAAAATAATAAGCCATGTTTACCCCGAATGACCTGGAGCAAATTGTCGAAAGAGGCAGTAATCTCTCTGAAATAAAGAACCAGATCGCCCATTTTAAAAAAGGGTTTCCCTTTCTGAAAACGGTAGAAGCCGCCGGAATCGGAAACGGGATTGTCTGTCTGACCGAATCTGAATGTGACAAGCTCGTCTCATTTTATGAAGAGCAACTTGCAAAAGGAATACAACCACTCAAGTTCGTTCCCGCTTCGGGCGCAGCCAGCCGTATGTTTCAGTCTCTCTTTTCATTTCAGGAGATGGCCTTGACCAACAAGGAGGCGGTGAGCCTGCTCGAAAATCAAAAGCAAAAGAGTGTCAAGCAATTTTACGATCGGATTGCCGATTTTGCCTTCTATCCGTCACTTATGAAAATAATTGGAACGCTCGCCTTTCCTTGCGGGACTTTCAAACACCTCGAAATATTGAAGGCAGTGCTTTCCCCGGAAGGATTAAACTATGGTTTTCTCCCAAAAGGATTGCTCGATTTCCACGACTATTCAGGGGTCAGTCGCACACCTGCCGAAGAACATCTGGTGGAAGGTGCCTTGTACGGAACCGACTCCAATGGTGTGGTCAGAATTCATTTTACTGTCTCTCCCGAGCATCTCTCCCTTTTCAAAAAGAGGTGCGAGACTGCTGCCGCTGTGTTTGAAAAAAGATATGAGGTAAAATATAAGATCACATTTTCTGAGCAAAAACCTTCGACCGACACCATTGCAGTAGACGAAAACAACGAACCTTTTCGAACAACCGAAGGCAAACTATTTTTCCGTCCGGGTGGCCATGGCGCCCTGCTGGAGAACCTGAACGATTTGCAGTCAGATCTGATCTTTGTCAAAAATATCGACAACGTGGTACCCGACCGGCTAAAAGATGAGACAATTAAATACAAAAAGGCGCTGGCCGGATTGTTGCTGAACCGTCAGCGGCGAATCTTTAAATACCTTAAACTGCTGGAAAAACCGGCCGCCCAACTCACCGAATCGCTTTTGGATGAGATGACAAGCTATCTCGAGCAGGAGTTGTCTACAAAACCTACCGGGAAGGCCCCTCAACCAGATAAAGCAACCCGTATTCAATACCTTGTTTCCAAATTTAACCGCCCCATCCGCGTATGCGGTATGGTAAAGAATGAAGGAGAACCCGGCGGCGGACCTTTTTGGGCTGTTCAGAACGACGGTACCATTACGCTTCAGGTGGTCGAAAGCAGTCAGATCGACCTGAAAGATCCTGGTCAGGCTGCCATCGCCTCCCATGCCACCCATTTCAATCCGGTGGACCTGGTGTGCGGTGTTCGCAATTACAAAGGCGAAAAATTTTCGCTTCCTGATTTCAGGGATCCCGAAACCGGTTTCATCTCCTCCAAATCTAAAGATGGGAAACCACTGAAAGCACAGGAATTACCAGGACTTTGGAATGGCGCCATGTCTGATTGGATCACCATTTTTGCAGAGGTTCCACCAATTACTTTCAATCCGGTAAAAACTGTCAATGACCTTTTAAGGCCGGAGCATCAACCGCTTTAACCATTTTGATTACCTTTGTCACGATTATAAGTAGTTTATCATGATGTGGGAAGAGTCCAGGGATAATTTTGAAAGCAAAGAGTTTGCAGGTGTTTTGAAGCGTTACAAACAGATGCTGACAGAACAACGAACCGAATTTTTTGATGTGGCCGATTTTGAATTTATTGCCGACCAATATATAGATAAAAGTCAGTTTTCCAATGCTTTACAGGCTTGCGAAATCGCCCTTCGACAACATCCCAACTCCATCATCGTCAAGGTAAAAAAAGCGCAAATCTTTCTTTCTCAGCTCAAACTTCAGAAGGCCATTCATCTGTTGAAGCAGCTTGAAGAATTGGAACCTACCAATCCCGATGTGATGATGATGCTTGGTACCTGTCACAACCTTCAGGGAGAACATCATCAGGCTACTGAATATTTTAAAAAGGCAGAGAAGAACGCCGTTGAAGACCGGGATGAGCTACTTTACAATATTGGCATCTCTTTTATTCAAACGGGTGCTTATGAAGAAGCGCTCCTCTATCTGAAAAAAGCCCTCGACGAGAATCCAGAACACGATCCGGTTCTCTATGATCTTGCCTTCTGCTTCGAAAAGGTCGGTGATGACGCCAAAGCCATCGAATATTACAACAAATACCTCGACATCGATCCCTTCTCCGAATCGGCCTGGTACAACCTTGGAATCATTTACAACCGTCTAGAGGAATACCAGCAGGCCATTGATGCTTACGATTTTGCCCTTGCGATTGATGCAAACTATGCCGCTGCTATCTTCAACAAGGCCAATGCTTTGTCGGCGATCGAACGTTTTCAGGATTCCATTGCCACCTACCTCGAATACCTTAAAGTCGATCCCGATTCGGTCGATGCGCATCTATATCTGGCCGATTGCTATTTCCAGCTCGACGATTATGAAAATGCCGGTCTTTTTTACGATAAAACCATCCGTATGGAGCCAAATTGCTCGGATGGTTGGTTTGGCGCCGGACTGGTCATGCTAATTTGTGACAAATCGGACGAGGCTGTACCACTTCTTAAAAAATCGATCGAGATTAATCCTGATTGTGCCGAATGCTGGAATGCACTGGGCAAAGCCAATGCAGCTCTTGGAAACTTCAAAGAGGCCAAACAGGACTATCTCAAAGCGCTCGAACTGGATGACGAAATTCCGGAATATTGGCTCTCCTATGCAGACCTGATGTTCAATAACAACCTTTTTGAAGAGGCTGTAAGGATTCTGGAAGATGCAGAAAACACAGAAGCTGCATGTGCAGCAATACTTTACCGGCAAGCTGGGTTCTATATCTTTTTGGACAATTTTGAGTTAGCCAAAGATAAGCTTGAAGCTGCCCTGACCGAAGATTACCCCTCCCATGTCGATTTTTTGGAAAACTTCCCGACTTTCATGCTGCTCGATTGGGTGACTGAACTAATCGCAAAATACAGTTATCTTGGTGGAGAATCAACGCTTCAATAAGCAGCCAAGAATAAGCATACCACTTATCCAATGAGAAAATACGGACTGATCGGATTTCCCCTTTCCCACTCCTTTTCGAAGAAATTTTTCACCAGTTATTTCGCTGATAATTCAATCGACGCCGAATACCTCAATTTTGAAATTAGCGACATTTCGATGTTGCCGGCAGTTCTGAAAGAGCATCCAAATCTTGTTGGTTTTAATGTCACAATCCCCTACAAAGAGGCAGTTCTTCCCTACCTGGATAGCTGTGATGCCAAAGCCGCTGCTATCAAAGCCGTCAACACTGTTAAAATAGAGAGAACAAACGGGAAGATCTCACTCAAAGGCTTCAATACCGACCTGATCGGATTTCGCAACTCGATCCTTCCGTATTTAAAACCGCACCATAATAAAGCGTTGGTACTGGGCACCGGAGGCGCCTCCAAAGCCATCGTTGCAACGCTGAACGATCTATCTATATCGACTCAGCTTGTCTCCCGGGTTGCCAAAGAGGGAGTCTCTATCTCCTATAATCAGCTAACTGAAGCAATCATGCTGGAGTATTCAGTTGTCGTTAACACAACACCTCTCGGCACCTATCCAAAAACGGAAACATTTCCGGAGATTCCCTTCGAATACCTGACCGACAAGCATTTGCTTTTCGATCTGGTCTACAATCCTGCTGTCACTCAATTCCTTCAAAAAGGCGCTGACCATGGCGCTGCCACCAAAAATGGATCAGATATGCTCGAACTGCAGGCGCTGGCCGCGTGGGGGATTTGGACGGAGGAATGATGGCGGAATGACGGAGGGACAGGGAGAAGGGGAGACTCGGAGAAGGGGAGAGTGGTTTTTCCTCTGTATTTCCACTAAACATGAACGATTGAAACAGCGAACCGGGGAAACAGGGAAACAGTAAAAGGGAATATTATTTTTTTTTCTGATTTCGTGTAATTCGTGGTTGGGTGTGGTTATTTGTGCCAATTTGTACTATTTGTTGTTAGGTAAGAGCAATTGGAGATTTTAATTCGTGAAATTAGTGTAATTCGTGGTTATGACAGTAAATTCGGGTACCCTATATCCACCAAGAATAATCCCTTGGCAGCTACACTGGCGCCGGCGCTGCTACGGTCTTTCTTGTCAATAACAGCCTTGAGTTCATCAAAGGTCATCTTCCCAAGTCCAACTTCGATCAAAGTACCCACAATTGCCCGTACCATATTCCGCAGAAAACGATCTGCCCGGATGGTAAAAATTAACTGACCCCCCTTCTCTTCCCAAAAAGCCTTGGTTACCTTGCAATTGTTGGTCTTCACCTCACTGCCCAGTTTGCTGAAACTGGTAAAATCTTCTATTTCCAAGAGCATTTTGGCAGCTTCGTTCATCCTCTCTACATTCAATTTACGGCTCTCCTTCTCAGCATATGCATGTGTGAAAGGATCCTTAGCGCGCGAAAAGTAGTATTTATATTCCCGGTAGGTGGCGTCGAACCGGGCATGTGCATCCGACCTGACCTGAAAGATTTTTTGAACCGCAATATCAAAAGGCAGCAGGCAATTTAGTTTGAAGAGCATGTTTTCATCTGCCAAACCTTCGTGGGCGCTGTCAAAATGGGCAATATAAAAGGCTGCGTGAACCCCGGTATCTGTCCGGCCGGCCCCAACTACCTCAATCTTTTCACGTGCAATCACGGTCAGGGCTTTCTCTACCTCCTCCTGAACCGAGTGGGCGTTCTGCTGGATTTGCCAACCATGGTAGTTGGTCCCGTCGTACGAAAGCTGAATAAAATAGCGCATGATTACACAGATTAAACAGGATTACACGAATAACCCTGGTCTTACCACAGATTACACAAATTACACAGATTAATACAAACAATTCTGAATACAAAATAACACAATTAGCGAGACTTTTGAGCATTCTTGCAGGTGATGTAAATTTTAATATAAACAGTAGCACCAAATTTGGATTATATAGATCTTATTTTGGTTTCACTTTCCGAGTCAATTGCGAATTGCCCCTCTCCTTAATACCCTATTTTTCTTAAATCTGTGGAATTTTTGTAATCTGTGGTTAGGGTGGGGTTCATTTGTGTTAATTTGCAGAATCAATAGTGGTTAACATTTTTTAATAGATTCGCATTTTATGAAACGGTTCAAAATACTATTTTTGGTTCCGTTTTAACATTTATAATAAAAATCATCCTTAAGATTATGGATCAAAAAGTTGATATTCGGGAGTTGAACGAACGCATCCAACGTGAAAGCTCGTTTGTAGACCTTATCTCCATGGAGATGAACAAGGTTATCGTCGGACAGAAACATTTGGTGGAGAGTTTACTGATCGGTTTATTGTCGGATGGGCACATCCTGCTGGAAGGTGTCCCCGGATTAGCAAAAACATTGGCCATCAACACACTGGCGCAAACCATTGATGCGAAATTTGCACGCATTCAGTTTACCCCCGACCTACTCCCTGCCGACCTGCTCGGTACGATGATTTACAGTCAGAAGAAAGAGGAGTTCATGGTCAAAAAAGGGCCTATCTTCACCAATTTTGTATTAGCGGATGAGATCAACCGTGCGCCCGCCAAAGTGCAGTCCGCTTTGCTCGAAGCGATGCAGGAGCGTCAGATCACCATCAGCGACCACACCTACAAATTGGATAGCCTATTTCTGGTCATGGCTACCCAAAACCCCATTGAACAGGAGGGTACTTATCGTCTGCCGGAAGCGCAGGTCGACCGATTTATGCTGAAGGTGGTGCTGAACTATCCCAAGAAAGAGGAGGAGAAACTCATTATCCAGCTCAACCTGATGAAGCAGTTTCCAAGGGCAAATGCCGTGGTAACTCCTGCCGACATCATACGCGCCAGAGAGGTGGTCAAGGAGGTGTACATGGACGAAAAGATCCAGAAATACATCATCGACATCGTCTTCGCTACCCGCGAACCGGCCGAACACGGACTCGCTAAATTCAAGGAGATGATCACCTATGGCGCCTCTCCGCGTGCTTCTATAAGTCTGGCCCAGGCCTCAAAAGCTTACGCATTTATCAAACGACGCGGTTATGTCATTCCTGAGGACATCCGTGCTGTGTGCCACGATGTTTTGCGTCACCGCATCGGCCTTAGTTACGAAGCCGAAGCCAACAACCTGACTGCCGAAGAGATCATCAGCGAAATTCTCAATACCGTGGAAGTACCTTAGGGGAGATATGAGTTATGAGATTTGAGATATGAGTTATGAGATTTGTGTGAATTGCATCTTGTAACTCTTGTATAACTTTAGTCACTTTAGTTCACTTTAGGCACTTCAAAAAAGCGCTTAGATTTTAACCAATATCACGATAGTGGAAGCAACTGAACTGTTAAAGAGAGTCAGAAAAATTGAGATAAAAACACGCGGTCTCTCCCGGAACATCTTCGCCGGCGAATACCATAGCGCCTTCAAGGGACGTGGCATGGCCTTCAGTGAAGTGCGGGAATACCAGTTTGGCGATGATATCCGCAACATCGACTGGAACGTGACGGCCCGGTACAGCCACCCTTTTGTCAAGATATTTGAGGAAGAAAGGGAGTTGACCGTGATGCTGCTGATCGATGTGAGCGGATCCAATGATTTTGGAACTGTTGGACGGCTCAAAAGGCAACTGATTACTGAGATAGCCGCCATCCTCTCTTTTTCTGCCATTTCTAACAATGACAAGATTGGGGTGATCTTTTTCTCCGACAGGATCGAAAAATTTATCCCGCCAAAAAAAGGACGTACCCATACACTCCGGATCATCCGCGAATTAATTGAGTTCAAGGAGGAATCCAGGAAAACGGACCTTCCTTTGGCATTACAGTATCTCACAAATGCCATGAAACGGCATGTAACCGCATTTCTGATCTCCGACTTTATGGACCAGGGCGCCGGACTGGAAAAAGCAATTTCAATTGCCAACAACAAACATGATCTTGTCGCATTGCATATTTTCGACGAGCGGGAAACCGAACTTCCCTCTATCGGGATGATTAAGCTTAAAGATGCGGAAACAGGCGAATACATCTGGGTAGATACTTCAAGTAGTTCGGTGCGAAAGGCATACATGTACCATTGGATGAACGCTAGAAAAGAGATGGAGACCCTTTTGAAAAAGACAGGTACCGACTTTGTAAGTATCAGTACCCGGGAAGATTACGTAAAATCATTGGTTGCACTTTTCAAGAAAAGAGAACACAAACTTTGATACACATGATGTTGAAACTTAAATATATTTTACCCTTACTGGTTTCACTCTTCTCCATCAGCTTTGCGCAAGCACAGGCGCCGAAGGTAAGCGCGTCCCTCGAAAGGGATTCCATTTGGCTGGGGGATCAGATCAAGTTGATGCTGGTGGCGGAATACCCTGCAGGCAGCCGACTTACCTTTCCCTCCCTGAAGGATAGTCTTACCAATGGAGTGGAGGTAATTTCCAAATCGAAGATCGATTCCTCCAAAATTGGCGATGGGGTGATACAGATGCGACAAAGTTATGTGATCACCGCTTTTGATAGCGGGCCACATCCAATCGGACCGTTTGTATTTGCCATGCATTCAGCCATTGCAAAGGATTCATTGCGGACTAACCCGCTGAAAATTTTCGTGAAGGTACCAAACGTGGATCTCAAGAAAGGGTTTGCCGATATCAAAAAACCTTACGGGGCACCGGTCACATTCAAGGAGATAGCACCCTGGATCCTTGGGATCATTCTGATCGCTACCATCATCTTTTTTATTTTGTATGCCATCAACAGAAGGAGAAAAAATATCCCGCTCTTTACAATGCCCGTTAAGCCAAAACTGCCACCGCATGTTGTCGCGCTGAGCGAACTGGATAAACTGAAAGAGGAGCAGCTCTGGCAGCACGACAAGGTGAAGGATTACTATACCCGCCTCACCGATATCATCCGGGTATACCTTGAAGAGCGGTACGAGGTCCCGGCCATGGAGCAGACTACCCACGAAATTCTTGCCGAATTCAAGGGGAATGATTCCCGGATTACAGGGAAGCTATTTACTGACTTACAAAAAACCCTTGACACCTCAGATCTGGTAAAATTTGCCAAATACACCCCACTGGCCGACGAAAATCATTTCGTGCTGGTACAGGCTTACAATTTGGTAGAGGAGACCAAAATCGAACCTGTGGAGGCTGTCAAAAAACAGACGCAAAAGGAACCGGTTCCCGAAGTTGTGACAGATCAAACAGGTGCAAACGAAACTGAAAAGCAGCCATGAACATAACATTTGCACGACCCGAATATTTCTACCTGCTGCTGGCATTACTTCCCCTGATCGGATGGTACATCTGGAAGCAAAAGAAGTCGAGCGCGAGTATGCGTATCTCGACCATAACCCCGTTCAAGAATGCACCAAAAACATGGAAACACTATCTGCGTCACCTGCTGTTTGTGATGCAACTGGGGGTCTTGTCCCTACTGATAGCGGCTTTGGCCAAACCACAGTCGTCGAGCAGCTGGCGTAACCAAACCATCGAAGGGATCGACATCATCATTGCCCTCGATATTTCCGGTTCCATGCTTGCCCGTGATTTTCAGCCCAACAGGCTTGAAGCGGCCAAAAATGTAGCCAGCGAATTTATCTCCGGCCGCGAATTCGACCGGATGGGCCTCGTGATCTTCTCTGCAGAAAGCTTTACCCAATGTCCGTTGACCACCGACAGGGCTGTCTTGCTCAACCTCTTTCACAACATCGAAAGCGGAATGATTGAAGACGGAACGGCTATTGGGCTCGGATTGGCCAATGCAGTTTCAAGGCTCAAAGACAGTGAAGCAAAGAGCAAAGTGATCATTCTTCTTACCGACGGGGAGAACAACCGTGGCGAAATTGCCCCAATCACAGCAGCCGAAATTGCAAAGACTTTCGGCATCAGGGTTTATACCATCGGAATAGGGACCATTGGTATGGCTCCATTCCCCGTTCAGACTCCCTTCGGTATCCAGATGCGGGATATCGAAGTAAAGATCGACGAGAAGACGCTTCAGGCAATCGCCAACCTTACAGATGGAAAGTATTTCAGGGCTACCAACAATCTGAAACTGGCCGAAATTTACAAAGAGATCGACAGGCTCGAGAAATCAAAGATCGACAGCAAGGAGTTGAATTCCAAAACGGAAGAGTACAAAAGATATGCTGTTCCCGCTTTACTTCTGGCTCTTCTCATCCTGTTTCTTCAATTGACCTATTTAAGAAAATTACCGTAACGCACTGAAAATTAATTTATATGGATTCGTTCAGATTTGCTCATCCCGAATATTTCTATATCTTCATGGTTCTCCCTGCGTTGGTCTTCCTTTTTCTTTTTAACAGGATCCTTCGTGCCAGGAAACTGAGAAGCTTTGGGGAGTCGGAGTTGCTGGAGCAGTTGATGCCAAATATCTCTACCGGAAGACCGGTCATCAAGTTTATGCTGTGGCTCCTGGCCATCACCTGCCTGATCACCGCCCTTGCCCAACCCCAGTTCGGGTCAAAACTGACCCTGACCAAAAGGAAAGGAGTGGAACTGATTATCGCCCTGGATGTTTCGAATAGCATGAAAGCCCAGGATATCAAGCCAAACAGGTTGGAAAGGGCCAAACGTGCCATCGCCAAACTGACCGACCGGCTCAAAAATGACAAGATCGGACTGGTCGTTTTCGCCGGTCAGGCATATGTACAATTGCCTATCACCGCCGACTATTCTTCGGCCAAACTTTTTCTGGAGTCCATTACCACGGATGTTGTGCCGGTTCAGGGTACTGCAATTGGCGCATCCATCGAGATGGCGATGAAATCTTTCTCGCCAAATTTCGAAGGGAGTAAAGCCATCATCATCATCACCGACGGCGAAAATCACGAAGACGATGCGGTGGAAATGGCAAAAAAGGCCAAAGAGAAAGGAATTGTGGTACATACCATCGGCATGGGACTACCGCAAGGAGCGCCAATACCGCTTACAGAAGGAAGCAGTGACTTTCTCAAGGACAAATCCGGCAGCATCGTGGTAACCAAATTGGACGAACCGATGTTGACGCAGATAGCCGAAGCCGGCGGTGGATCCTATATTCGCGCCAACAATGCGGAAGTAGGGCTCAACAATCTTTTTAACGAGATCGAGAAAATGCAGAAAACGGAGATGGAATCCCGCGAATATTCCGAATACAATGATCAGTTTGGCGTATTTCTTACCCTCGCGTTTTTCCTGATCCTGGCAGATTTCCTGATCCTTGACCGTAAAAACAAATGGCTTAAAAATTTCAGGTTATTTGGAATAAACAAACAACAACTATGAGACGATATTTCATCCTGGTCCTCTTGCTTTTACCAGCATTTGTTGGGTTTGCCCAAAAGGAGAGAAAATTTGTCCGGGAGGGCAACAAATGGTTTGAAACCGGTTTGAAGGATACCGCCAAACTGGATACTGTCAGTTTTGGCAAGGCAGAAGTGGCCTACCGCAGAGCCTTGGAGATAAAACCCGAAAACCACCAGTGGCAGTTCAACCTGGCCGATGCGCTATACAAACAGAAAAAGGCTGACGAATCGGCCAAGGAGTTCGGGGATATTGCAGAAAAAGCGCCGCTTCCGGCAGACAAGTCCATGGCTTATCACAACATGGGGAATTCCTACCTGGTACAGAAAAAACTGGATGAAAGCATCGCAACCTATAAAAAAGCATTGCGTCTCACCCCCAATGATCCTGAAACCAAATACAACCTCGCCTATGCCATGAAAATGAAGAAGGAAGAGGAGAAGAAAAAACAACAAAACAAGGACAAAGACAAGGATAAGGATAAGAAGGATCAGAACAAAGACCAGAAAAAAGATCAGGACAAGCAAAAGCAGAACCAGGATCAAAACAAGGATCAGCAACAAAATCAAAAGCAGCAACCACAGCAGAACAAAATATCAAAACAGAATGCTGAGCAGATGTTACAAGCTCTGGAAAATGATGAAAAACAGACCCAGGAAAAAGTAAAAAAAGCACAGGCATTGAAAGCAGAGAAAAGGAACGTGGATAAGAATTGGTAAAAGGAAGTGACTAGATTGACTAAAGTGACTAAAGTGAACTAAAGTACTTGGCAATAATTTTAAATAGTGCGTAACTTTAGGCACTCTAGTCACTTTAGTTCACTTTAGTCACTTTAGTTCACTTGATCATAAATAAATAAAAACGATTATATACTCATGCTTTTTAAGAAGTTAAAACTCATACTCCTCTCCCTCCTCTTCGCGTTGCCCGGATGGGCTGCCGACAAAGTCGTTTTTACCATGGAGGCCCCTCAGGTCGTTGAGCTTGGAGAGCAATTCAGGCTGGCCTTTTCGGTCAATGCCAACGGACAAAATCTTAAACTTCCTAATCTCAGTGATTTTGATGTGCTGATGGGACCATCGACTTCCCAAAGCACTTCATTCCAGATCATCAACGGAGTTAGTTCCCAGTCGGTTTCCTACTCATATCTGTACGTCCTTCGGGCAAAAAAAGAGGGACGTTTCACAATTAATCCCGGAACAATCTCGGTAGGAGGAACAGAATATACCTCCAATTCACAATCCATTGAGGTGGTGAAGGGTTCTGCAAAACCTTCAACCGGTGGTGTCGACGAACCAACATCCACTCCGGGTACGGTTTCCAAAAAGGACCTTTTTGTCAGGATGAACCTCGACCGAAGATCGCTTTACAAGGGGGAACACCTTACCGCCACCATAAAAATCTATTCGAAAGTGAACCTGAACGGTTTTGAGGATATCTCCATCCCAAATTTTGAGGGTTTCTGGTCTCAGGACATTCAGCTTCCCCAACAAATATCCTTGCAAAGGGAGACTTACAATGGGGAAATCTACAATGTTGGCACACTTAAAAAGACCCTTCTTTTCCCGCAGCAAACGGGTAATATCACCATTGGACCCGTTAAAATTGACTGTATAGTCCAGCAACGGGTCAAAAGATCACAAAGCATGTTCGATGATTTCTTCGACTCTTTTGCCAATGTGAAGGCCACCATTACCAGCGATCCTGTTTCGATCAGTGTATCCCCGCTTCCAACCCCTCCGGCAGGATTTTCTGGAGCCGTCGGTAAATTTGACATTCGCTCCTCCATCACCGCCAAAAGTGTCAGGGAGAACGATGCCATTACCATTAAACTGGATGTGACCGGAAATGGAAACATCAAATTAATCAATCCGCCGAAAATCAGTTTTCCTGCCGATTTTGAGGTGTACGATCCCAAAACAAACAGCAATTTCAGCTCTTCCGAGCAGGGGCTCAATGGAAACATCACCTTCGAATACCTGTTCCTGCCAAGATTTGCAGGGACCTACACCATTCCGGCCGTTAACTTTGTCTACTTCGATACCGATTCGAAAAGGTACGTGACCAAAACTACGGAGGAGTACCAGATCAAGGTTGCGAAAGGGGATGGCAGCCGCGCCCAGACCGTCAATGCCGTTGCCAAGGAGGACCTGAAGCAAATTGGCACAGACATCCGTTACATCAAGGGCTCAGTTTCCAAACTCCAGGTCAAAGGATACACCTTCTTTGGATCCTTTACCTTCTATCTGCTGTACATCGGCGGGATGCTCACCTTACTTGCCATTTACCTGCTCAATCAAAAACGGATCAGGGAAAATGCCAACGTCGCCAGGATGAAGAACAAGAAGGCCAGCAAAGTGGCGCTAAAAAGGCTCCGGGAGGCCAGCCAGCATCTTCATGCCGGATCGAATGAGAAATTCTACGAATCCATTACCCGTGCCTTCTGGGGATATCTCAGCGACAAACTGACCATCCCCGCTTCGGAACTGTCCAGGGAGAAAGCTTCCGACGAACTGGCCAAACATGAAGTAACAGCTGCCATCATCGAACGTTTTGTGCAAATTCTGGATACCTGCGAATTCGCCCGCTTTGCCCCTGGTGGAGGCTCAGAAAAGATGAAGGAGCTCTTCGATGAGGCAACCGAGGTGATGTCGGTCATGGAGAAAGAGATAAAATAGGTTATAAAAATTGACAATGGAAAATGGACAATGGAAAATGGACAATGGACAATGGACAATTGGTTGCCTGAAAAAACTGCGAGTGGTATATGATTGATTTTGAAAAAATTATGTGATTATTACTTATGAGGATGAAAGATATTATTACAAAATTTATACTGTTCTTGCTATTTATAAGCAGTATTCAGCTTGTCCAGGGACAACCTGCCGGATTACAGGATTCGATCGCCAAAGGCAATCAGCTTTATACTTCGGGGAAATATGCCGCAGCAGTTAAAACATACGAAGCGGTTTCCGCCAAAGGATTTGAGTCTTTCGAACTCTATTACAACCTTGGAAACGCCCTATACAAATCCAACAACATCACCTATGCCATTCTCAACTATGAGCGGGCGCTGAAACTGGCTCCCGGCAACGAAGATGCGCTTTTCAACCTCAATATGGCCAAGCGGCAGGTCGTCGACAACATCGACCTTCTTCCGGAACCCGGATTTCTTCGCTGGTGGCACGAACTCATCAGCTCCCGTCCGGCCGATAGCTGGGGCAACCATTCACTCATCAGCTTCTTTCTCTTCTTGATATTGGTGGCGCTATTCCTCTTTGCTACCACCATCCGGAACAAACAATTGACCTTTTGGTTGGCCGTTGTCGCCCTATCTTACAGCCTGCTGACCTTCTCCTTTGGTTCCAGCCAACGGAGTAAACTTGTCCATCACAACAGCGGGGTCATCACAGAGCGAAGTGTGCGCATGAAAGGTTCCCCCAGCGAAACAGGAACAGAACTCTTTATCCTCCACGAAGGTCTCAGCGTTCAGATAACCGATAAACTGGGCGACTGGATCGAAATTCGCCTGGCCGACGGGAATAAAGGTTGGGTGAAGGAGGGTGCGTTGATTCGGATATAGGAACGACTGGGACGACGGGGATGACTTGGATGACGAAAGTTATGGGACGGACTCCCTGAGCCTGTCGAAGGGTTGAGTAATTACGTACAATTCTCGGTCCCTGAGCTTGTCGAAGGGGAGACAGGGAGAGTACGACTCCATGCAGGTGGATAGAAACAACGAAACGGAGAGACGGGAACGACTCGTAAGACCAGGACGATGTAGATGCGGGAAAGACTGAGCTGCACTGCCCTGAGCGGAGTCGAAGGGGCTAATTTAACTGAGCACCCCGGGTCCCCGAGCGAAGCCGAGGGGTCCAGTTGAACCCCCTGGGTATTCGGATTAAATTACCTTCTCACAATCATGATAATATAAATCTTATCTTTATAAAAAATCTTAGTAGATAGGCAACTGTATGGAGATGAGAATCTTATTATCTTATTTTATGACCATTTGGAAATAAGATAATAAGATCAGGTTTCATTCCAATTTGTAGTTCTGCTAGGATAACAAATTGAAACTATTATGCCCACCTACATCGATCTCACCCATCCCATCTCCGACAGCATGCCTGTTTACCCAGGAGATATCCCGGTTTCTTTGCAACAGTCTGCCTTTCTTGATAAGGAAGGGCATTCCAACTTTACCCTCTCCACTGGTATGCATTCGGGCACCCATCTGGATGGCCCCATGCACCTCACTTCCAGCCTTACCAGGATTGCTGATCTCCCGTTAGAGCGGTTCGCAGGAAAGGGATTTCTAATTAATGTGGTGGGTCAAAAAATCATTGATCTGCCGGAATCGGCATTCAGCCATGTCACCCCCGGTTCGGTGGTCCTGTTTTATACCGGATTCTATCTATACTTCGGACAGAAAATATACTATGAATCCTACCCCTCCTTCAGCGAAAACACTGCGCTTGAGTTGGTAAAGAGGCAGGTCAAAATTGTGGGAATGGATTCGCCTTCGCCCGATTATGAACCATTTAATGTCCACCATATCCTGTTGAACAATCATATGCTCATCATTGAAAACCTGACCAATCTGTTGGATCTTATGCCCTACCGGGAATTTGAACTCCTGGCTTTCCCTCTCAAAATAAAAGCCGACAGCTCCCTGGTTAGAGTGGTGGCAAGGGTTGAATAAAAATCGCAAGATTAGTCAACTTTTATTCCCTCTAAATATCTCGATCTGCATAACCGATTTCTTGCCAGGATTTTATTCAATTTTGTATCTTTATGTTGACCAAAATGTCGGTGCGCTGCACCTTCCGTACCATATAAATCATTTTTCTACCATAATGACGGAGTTATGCTCCTACTAAAATTTCAGTTCCATACTCAAACCAAAAATGTCGGTGAACGACCTCTTTTGAAAGCCGCATCACGGCAGTATAGTGTTAGAAAAATGGCGCAAGTCAATACTCAGGAGCCGCATGGCGGCGACATTTTGGTAGAACTGATGGATAAATCAAAAGCAAAAGTCGCGTAGCGGCGACATTATGGACAAATAAATATTTTAATTATGAGAAAAATGAAAATTGCATTTTTGATCGCTGCTCTGTTTTTGTCTATTTCCACGAATGGCCAATCCTGGAAACCTGCCGGCGACCACATTCAAACAAAATGGGCTGAGCAGGTCAATCCCCAGAATCCGCTTCCCGAATATCCCAGGCCCATCCTGGTAAGGAGCGACTGGCAAAACCTCAACGGACTGTGGAACTATGCCATCCTGGCCAAAGGGAACGGCCTTCCGGCTAAGTTTGACGGAAAGATCCTGGTTCCTTTCGCCATCGAATCTGCTCTCTCAGGTGTTCAAAAAAACGTGGGTCAGGCCAACGAACTTTGGTACGAACGGCAATTCGCAGTACCGGTGGACTGGAAAAACAAAAAGGTACTGCTCAACTTTGGGGCGGTCGATTGGAAAGCCGATGTATGGATCAACGACATCAAAGTGGGCAGCCACCAGGGTGGCTACACCGCCTTCTCATTCGATATCACACCCTTCCTCGGCAAGGGAGAGCAAAAACTGACTGTTCGTGTTTGGGATCCAACCGACAAAGGGTTTCAGCCGAGAGGCAAACAGGTGGAGGATCCGCGCTCAATCTGGTACACCGCCGTTACAGGTATCTGGCAAACAGTCTGGATCGAGGCTGTGAATGAGAACTATATTACCGCCATCAAATCAGTTCCCAACATCGACCGTCAGACACTGGCAGTGACCGCCACTCCGTTTGAGAAAAAAGGAGGTGATCTGATCGAAGTGAAGGTACTTGACAAAGGGAAAGTTGTAGGTTCCGGAAAAGCCACCTCAGGAGAAGAGGCGCTGGTTACCCTGACCGACCTGAAGCTCTGGAGCCCGGAAACCCCATTTCTCTATGACATGGAAATCTCGCTGACAAGAAACGGCAAAGTGATGGATCAGGTGAAAAGCTATGCCGGCATGCGCAAGATCTCCACCCAAAGGGATGCCAATGGGATCATCAGATTGCAGTTAAACAACCACGACTACTTCCAATTCGGTCCGCTGGACCAGGGATGGTGGCCCGATGGGCTGTACACGGCCCCTACCGATGAAGCCCTTCTTTACGACATTAAAAAAACAAAGGATTTCGGCTTTAACCTGATCAGAAAGCATGTGAAAGTTGAACCTGACAGGTGGTATTACCATTGCGACAAGGAGGGGATCCTGGTTTGGCAGGATATGCCCAGTGGCGGTGAAAGTCCGCAGTGGCAGCAGCGCAACTATTTCAACGGCAAAGAGCTGGAGAGAAGCCAGGAATCGGAAGAGAACTACCGCGTCGAGTGGAAGGCCATCATCGACCAGCACAGGTCCAATCCATGTGTCGTCACCTGGGTGCCATTCAACGAAGCATGGGGACAGTTCAAAACCCCCGAAATAGCTGCCTGGATAAAGCTTTACGATCCATCCAGGCTGGTCAACAGCGCCAGTGGCGGAAATTTCTACCCTGTCGGCGATATGCTCGACATCCACAACTATCCGGCGCCCGACCTGGCCATGTACGATGGCAGAAGAGCCTGTGTGTTGGGAGAATACGGTGGCATCGGCCTGCCTGTAGAAAGTCACCTTTGGGTAAAAGAGAGGAACTGGGGCTATGTGCAGTACAAAACATCCAAAGAGGCAACCGATGCCTACATCGACCTGGCCGAGAAGCTAAAATCGCTGATCCCGCGCGGTTTCTCCGCAGCCGTTTACACCCAGACCACCGATGTCGAAATGGAAATCAATGGCTTGATGACCTACGACAGGAAGGTGATCAAGATGGATGAAGCACGGCTTGCGAAAGTGAACAAGGAGGTATGTAATTCGCTGAAGTAAAAGGATAAAGGCTCTAGAAAAAGGATAAAGGATAAAGTAAAAAGGATAAAGTGGGGTTTGTAATGGGCAGGATATTTGAGGCTCATTCATATATTTTTAAACTGCGAAGCGGTTGAATATAGATACGTTTCAATCCAAAATATCAAAGGATATTTCAGCCATTTCAAAGGATAATGATCCCAACTCACAGAATTTATTTTGCCGGCCAATTGTAAAGATCGACTTTTAAGGAATAAAACCTTAAATCAGAAGTTATGAAAAAGTCTGTAGAACTCCTTATTAACCTCATTCTTTGGATTAAGATTACATTTCTCCTTTATTACTACAACGTGACTCATTTGGATATGAGTATTTATAGTGGTCATGGTGCGTTTGGGCTTTCAAATATGTCCATACTAATATTTTGCTCATTGATAGGTCCCTTTATCAATTTCTACCTCTTCTATCTAATTTATATTCCAAAATTATTGGTAAGGAAAAAGTACCTCCTATTCATCATCCTGGCATTTATTTCCAGTTTTCTGACGGGTTATACCTTCAAATTAACATGGGGAGGATACAATGAAAATCAGATGTTTAATGTTTTAATAGTCTGGACTATTATGGCGCTTTTCTGCGGTATTTTTGGAGGAGCCCTTAAGAGCTTTTTCCTTTGGATAGATGCTGTGTTGGAAAAACGAATGTACGAAAAGAAACACCTGCAAAGCAGAAATGCATTGCTCCTGCTTCAAGCCCAACTCAATCCGCATTTCCTGTTTAACTCACTCAACAATATCGATGTTCTTATTGTAGAGACACCGAATATTGCCTCAGAATATTTAAAGAAACTTTCTGATATTCTTCGATATGTTCTTTATGAGACAAAAGAGGAATCGACCGAATTGGCCAAAGAGATCGCACAGATAATCAACTACATTGACCTGCAAAAAATACGAACAAGCAATTTGAATTATGTCAGGTTCAACCTTGTGGGCGAACTTACAAATCAGAAAGTTGCCCCAATGATTTTTATCCCATTTATAGAAAATGCCTTCAAACACTCCAGGAACAAAACGATCGAAAATGCCATAGATATTAAGTTTGAAATTAAAGTGGATAGCGTAAAAATGGTTTGTAAAAATTACTATGAACACACCCAACCGGAGGTAATAAAAAATGAAGGATTGGGAACTGATACGATTAAACAAAGATTAAATTTGCTCTATCCCAAGAGCCATGAATTAGTCATTCATCAATCAGACAGTTGGTTTACAGTGACCCTCACCATTCAATTAAAAGATGGAAATTAATTGCATCATTATCGAGGATGAGCCTTTGGCAATGAAACGTACAAGGGAATATGTCAGTCAGGTCTCCTACCTTAACATGGTAGCCGCTTTTCAAAGTGCATTTGATGCCATCGGATTTTTAAAAGAGCATTCGGTTGACCTTATTTTTCTAGACATCGAAATGGATGGACTAACAGGAATTGAATTGATAGAATCACTCTCTTGCAGTCCACAAATTATCATTACGACGGCGTACGACAAATATGCCTTGAAAGGCTTCGAACTCAATGTTACTGACTATCTCCTGAAACCATTTCGTTTCGATCGGTTTTTAACTGCCGTGGAGAGAGTTTACAGCAATTTATGCAATGAGAAGAAAGTGGACAAAAGTTTCATCTTTCTGAAAACGGAATACCGGTTAGAAAGGATTGCCCTTAACGATATCTATTTTATTGAGGGAATGGGCGACTACCGTAACGTTCAGACAGGATCGAAGAAGATTATGACGTTAAAAACTTTCTCGGAATTTGAAACGGAATTGCCTGTGAATAGATTTTGCAGGGTTCACAAATCTTATATCGTATCCCTCGATAAAATCATATCCATTGAGCACAATCGGATCAAAATAAAGGATTCCTTAATACCGATAAGTGATAGCTACAAGGACCAGTTTTATGCATTGATTGGAGTCTGAAAATATTACACTGATGTATATAGAGAAGCAAGCGGTACACGGAGTAAAATGTGCTTCTATGCTCTGTGAAACTCCGTGTTTCTCTGTGTACCTCTGTGTAACAACAAAAATGATTCCTTATACCTAAAGCCCTTTCATCGAGAACGCGATCCTCTTCCTGGCAATATCCACCTCCACTACCCGCACCTTCACATGCTGCTGCAGTTTCACGATCTCTGCCGGATCGCTGATAAACTTATCTGCCATTTCGCTGATGTGCACCAACCCATCCTGCTTGATGCCCACATCCACAAAAGCGCCGAAACGGGTGATATTGGTAACGATGCCAGGTAGGACCATACCGGGAATCAGATCCGTCATAGAATAAATTCCATCGGCAAACTCAAAATGCTTGATCCCTGCACGCGGGTCACGGCCCGGCTTGGCTAGTTCAGTCAGGATATCGGTAAGGGTTGGAATCCCCACCTCTTTGGATAGATATTTTTGCAGATCGATCCTGGAGGTCAGTTGCTCTTTACCAATCAATTCCTCCAACGGGATGCCAAGATCAGCTGCTATTTTCTCCACCAGTTTGTAACGCTCGGGATGAACGGCCGAATTATCGAGCGGATTTTTTGCGCCGGAGATCCGTAGGAACCCCGCACATTGTTCATAAGCCTTTGGCCCCATACGCGGCACCTTTTTCAACGCGTCCCGCGATGGGAAAGGGCCATTCTCCTTGCGGAAATCAACAATATTCTGCGCCAATGTTGCATTCAGCCCCGAAACATAATTGAGCAGGTGGCTGCTGGCAGTGTTCAGATCGACCCCAACCTTGTTGACGCACGATTCGACCGTGATTTCTAGCGAATTTTGAAGCATCTTTTGGTCCACATCGTGCTGGTATTGCCCGACTCCGATTGACTTTGGGTCGATTTTCACCAACTCTGCCAGCGGATCCATCAGCCTGCGGCCTATCGACACAGCCCCCCTGACTGTGACATCGTACTGCGGAAACTCGTCGCGGGCAGTTTTGGAAGCGGAATAGACGGATGCCCCATCTTCACTTACCACAAACACCTGGATATCCTGGTCGAACCGCATCTTCCTGAAAAAGCTCTCCGTCTCGCGACTGGCGGTCCCGTCGCCAATGGCAATGGCATCAATTTTGTAACTGCCTACCAGGGAGCTGATCTTGCGCATAGCCTGGTTGACCTCCGACTGAGGCGGATGCGGGTAGATGGTCTCATTGTGCAGCAAATTGCCCTGGGCATCCAGACAGACCACCTTGCAGCCCGATTTGTAGCCGGGATCGATCCCCATCACCCTTTTTTGTCCGAGTGGCGGCGCCAGTAACAGCTGACGGAGATTTTCGGCAAACACCCTGATTGCCTCCTGATCGGCCTTTTGTTTGGAGTCGCCGAGAAATTCGGTCTCCATGGATGGCGCCAGCAGCCGCTTGTAGGCATCGCTGATAGCCATGGCCACCTGTTCGCTACTCTGGTTTCGTGAGGTAACAAAATATCTCTCCAACCGTTCGACGGTACGCTCATCGTTGGGGGTAACGGACAATTTCAGGAATCCCTCCTTTTCGCCACGCCGCATGGCCAACAGCCGGTGCGAGGGGCATCGGCTCAACGGCTCGGAAGCGTCGAAATAATCGCGGTATTTGATCCCCTCCTCTTCCTTCCCTTTGGCCACCTTCGAGAAGACAACCGCCTCTTTGGCAAAACTGTTTCGGACGATGTTGCGGGCGCCCTCATGCTCATTGACCCGCTCGGCGACAATGTCCCTGGCCCCCGCAAGGGCCTCCTCTACATCCGCAACCTGGTCATTCAGAAAACGCTTTGCCCTGGTAGCCGGATCCTTTTCCACCTGGTCCATCAATATTTCAGCCAGTGGTTCCAGCCCCTTCTCTCGGGCAATGGTTGCGCGGGTCCGGCGCTTCGGTTTGAAAGGGAGGTAAATATCTTCCAGTTCGTTCAGATGAAAACAATTCTCGATTTTGGATTGAAGCTCCGGGGTCAGCAAATCTTGTTCAGCTATCGACTTCAGGATCGTCTCTTTACGTTTTTCGATTTCGCCCAATCGCTCGTCCTCCTCCTTGATTTTGGCCAAAACGACCTCATCCAGGCTACCGGTCATCTCCTTACGGTAACGGGCCACAAAAGGGATGGTGGCGCCCTCATCGAACAATGTTAAAATTTTGGTAATCTGACTATTATCTACACCTGCGATGGTGGCGATTAAATGAAGGATCTTCTCTTTTCTCATAGAGGCAAAGTTAAATAAACCTTCAAGGTTTTGAAAACCTTGAAGGTTTCATTGAATTTTTTCTTCCTCCCCTGTCTCCTCATCCATCCATTCCCCCTCCTCCGCATCATCTTCCTCCTCCTGCTCTTCGGGTTTTGACGGGGCAGATTTACGGAACAAAACTGCCAGGGCAAATCCTGATAAGGCTCCCCACAGATGTGACTCCCAGGATATTTCTGGCTTTATCGGAAAAATGCCCCAGAAGAGGCCGCCATAGAAAAATGCGACTACCAGCGAGATCGTCAGGAGCCTTACATTGGAGCTTAAGACGCCGCCCAAAAAGAGGAAGGCGGCCAAGCCATAAATAAGGCCGCTAGCGCCGATGTGCCAGGCCTCCCGTCCCCCCAGCCATACCAACAGGCCGGTTGAGAGGTAGATCAAAACGAAGATCAGGGCCGACGATTTCCGGTAGAAGAAAAACAACGAAAACATCAACACGAATGTTGGGATGGTATTGGCAGCTAAATGCCCGAAACTCCCGTGTACCAATGGCGATAAGAGTATCCCCCATAAACCGTCAACTTCCCGTGGATGAATCCCCCAACCTGCAAAATCCAGCGAATATTCATACTCGACCAATTTGATCAACCACAATCCCACGATAAAGGCTAAAGTGATAAAGAAGGAGTACCAGGCAACGCGTTTTTCGATGGCAGACTGCTCTTCCGAATCTGTGACAGGATGATATCTTGAAAGTATCGACATATTCAGGAATCAATCAAATTAGGTATTCCTACCTCAAATATAACAGAATATGTCCGAATATGTAAAGGCTGATTTAATATCTTTCAGGTTCAGTTTTTTATTATATTTAATGCATAAAACCCACCGAATAAAACTGTTATGAATACAAAAAAGATCCTGATCGCTGAAGACAACAAACTTATTCTGGATACTGTTGTGTTCAAACTTCAAAAAGAGGGCTACGAAGTAACCAAAGCAGTCAATGGCAAGGAGTGCATGGAAAAATTGCAGGGTAGCAGTTATGACCTTCTGATTACCGACCTCTTCATGCCTTATATCAGTGGTCACGAGATCATTTCGGCCGTCAGATCGGAAATGAAAAGTGATCTTCCAATCCTTGTTTTGTCCGCTGCCGGAGCCGAAGAGACAGTTTTAAAGGCCTTTGAACTGGGTGCTGATGATTACATGATCAAACCTTTCAGTTTGGGCGAACTCTCAGTTAGGGTTCGAAAAATATTGGCGTCCAGAACATAATTGCCTTTCGGTTGTTGATGTGTACGAACTCTATTTGAAGTCTTGATGAGATTAAAATCCCTGCTTTTTTTAATAGTCCTTGCCACTTCGCCATTTCTATTAGTGGATGCAAAAGCTCTGGTTGATCAGGGAATGAAACCAACTTTGGTTACCGACACCATGCCAGATACGCTCAAGGTCAGAAACAGCTTGGAAATCAGGGCAGACAGCCAGAAAGCAGGAAATCCACATTATCGCACTGAAATCAAAGATGACCGTACAAATAGCAATTTTTTCTCCCGAAAATTTTTACCCAATTCCAATAATATCAAATCTGATTTGATCGGTTGGAACAAACATCTTCCATCACCTTTTGCCGGTTGGTATACAAGTATCATCGAAAAGTCTTTTCTCTTCCCGATCGTATTCATCTTTCTGGCGCTTATTCTTGCATTTGTCGGAAATATGTTATTAGTGATTGCAATTTTATTCATCACCAACAGGGTGATGAATTTCAGGGTAAGACACCACAAAAAAATCCGGGAATTGTTGGAAAGAATATTAACGAACCTAATGCTACAGGTAACGGATATACCGGAAACTATCCGCCTTCTGTCAAAATCGCATTTTAAAAATCACCGTAACCTTTTGATCGATGTGATGATGGATTTCCAGAAGAGTTTCAGAGGAGATTCCGATCGACAGATCATTGAGCTTTATCAAAGAATGAACCTGAGCAAGATTTCGTACAACAAAATATTTTCGATGTCTTTCTATGAACAGGTGAAAGGGCTGCGTGAACTGACAAATATGAAGCATCATCAGGCTACCGAAATGATTGTCTCCAAGCTGAATGATCCGATTGATATCGTCAGGACCGAGGCACAAATCTGTTACCCTGTTGCAAATCCCGAATCACCCTTTGATTTTTTGGGCATCCTGGAAATGCCATTCTCAAAGTGGGCCCAACTCAATATCTTCTACATAATTAAGATTCATGAGATGCCGGTCCCTTCCTTTGACAAATGGATCAATTCGACCAATCCAAATGTGGTTAATTACTGCATTTTGATGATCGATCTTTTTCAGCAACAAGAAAATTCCCAGCACATTATCCGGTTACTAAACGCGCAGGATGAAACGACCAGAAACATGGCCATCTGTGCCTGCGGCAATTTACATCTATTTGACTGCAAAGACTTCCTGAAGAACAATTTTCAGTCAGAATCGCTAAAAAATCAAATTGAGATAACCAGGATGTTCAACATTATTGGCGATGAAACGGATGTTCCATTTATCGAAGATATCATTCGAAGTGAAATAATAGCGCTTCGGCTTGAGTCAGTCCGAACGCTCTACAATTTGGGTGAAGGAGGAAGAGCTCATTTGATCGCCCTTAACCAGGTGATGAATCTTAGGCTTTCACCATATATATCGCACATTCAAGATCTTAGAAATTAAATTATGTTGATTCATATTCTTTCCTATATTGCTGAAACTATTATCCTGGTGTATTCCATAGCGATATTTTTTGTCTATTTTTCCCTTTCTATTTTCTCAGCAAAGGAGTTGATTAAATATTACTATACCGAGAAAATAACCAATTACGACGCAATCCTATCTTCTCCCTTTGCTCCTACCATCTCAATTATAGCGCCTGCTTACAATGAATCAGTTACCATCGTAGAAAATATCAGGGCCCTGTTGTCACTCTATTATCCAAATTTTGAAATCATCATTGTCAACGATGGAAGCAAAGATGATACGCTCGCTAAGACCATTGAAGCATATGAACTTGAGAAGGTCCCGTACATTGTTGATTATTTGATTGAATGCAAGGAGATCGTTGACATATACAAATCGAAGAAAAAAGCATTCAATAACCTTACTGTCATCAACAAACTCAACGGGGGCAAGGCCGATGCGTTAAATGCAGGGATAAACATCGCCAAGGGTAAGTTTTTTATTGCCATCGATGTAGATTCAATTATTGATCCATATGCACTTCAGAAACTTGTACTGCCATTCCTCACCTCGACTGATACGAGGGTAATTGCAACAGGTGGGGTAATCCGGATTGCCAACTCATGCAAAATAAAGGATGGACAATTGATTGAAATCAACGTACCCGAAGATTTGCTTCCCCGTTTTCAGGTAATTGAATACAACAGGGCGTTTCTACTGGGACGACTGGCATGGAGCCGGCTAGATGGATTGCTACTAATTTCAGGGGCGTTGGGGCTTTTTGACAAGGAGATTGCTATTGCGAGCGGAGGCTATTATCCAAAGACTGTCGGTGAAGATATGGAGATCGTTGTGAGGATGCGTAAATACATGGCCAACAAGAAAGAGAAATATAGGGTTGCCTATCTGCCTGAACCACTTTGCTGGACCGAAGCGCCTTCGACTCTGAAAATTCTTGGAAGCCAGCGCAACCGTTGGACCCGCGGAACAATTGATACCATTTTCCTGCATAAGGACCTTTTCTTCAATCCGAAATTTGGGATTATGGGGATGCTCTCCTTCCCATACTGGGTCTTCTTTGAGTGGCTGGCACCCATTGTCGAGACCTTTGGTCTGCTCTATTTCATACTCCTGACCATCTTTGGATCTCCCAATTGGGTCTTTTTCAGCGTGATGTTCTTTTTTGTCTACTTCTTTGCCATATCCTTTTCATCTTATGCCATTTTATATGACCACCTTGTTTTTCACCGGTATACGAAAAAAAGAATGATTTTAAAATTGTTGGTAACAAGCTGGCTCGAACCATTTTATTTCCATCCATTGGTTACCTGGTGGTCGCTCCGCGGAAACTGGGACTATTTTATACGGAAAAAGAAAGCCTGGGGCAAGATGACAAGGGAGGGATTCTCCAAAGGAGCAAAGCCTTAGTTTAATACGATGTTTCCCAAATCGATAAAAAAAGTGGTCCCATCTGAAACATCCGTTGTGAAATTAACCTTCCCTCCAAGGTATTGTTCACCAAGAATTTTCATGCTGTATGTACCAAGCCCCCGCTGAGTTCCCTTGGTGGAGAAAGATCGCATAAATACCTGATTTTCAACTTCCGGGACCATATAGGAGTTGTTGTGAACTGATATACGCAATTTGTCACCGCGCCTTTTTGCCATCATTGAGATTGTCCCGCTTGCCGGAGTGGCCTCAAGGGCGTTCTTGACCATGTTGTTGATTATTTTCCTGAGAATAACCGGATCACTAATAAAACTGAAAGTATCTGAAGATTTATCCAAGATAATTTCCTTGTCAACGGCTACATCATGGTACTTTAGATCCTTCTCGATCAATTCAAGGAATTCCACGGAATTTATTCTTTGGTTGTTGACAATCAATGATGAGTTCTCTGCCTGAAGTAACAACCGCTGTGTTGTAATTTCATCCAGGATTTGCTGACTTAGTGATGATGCAATTGTAAGAAGCTCAGTCTTTTCCTCCTCATTTACCATACCAAGAAGTTCGAAAATATTGCTCAGGCTTCCGGCAGTATTCAAAATATCATGGAAAAAAATTCTTTCAATAAGACCTCTGCGTTTCCGGTCGGTGATATCGATTACAGAAAAAATGGTAAAGTACTCATCCTCATAAACAAAGGGAGTAGAGGTTACCTCCAATTCGATAGAGCTCTCCTTATCGTTGACCAACCTTCTCACCCTGCACTCTTCCGTGGTCTTTTCCATCGTTCTTTTACTCTGAAGGATTGAATCAATTGCCCCACAATAGCGACAATGTTCAGAAGTTCCACATCCCCCCTCCTCCTCTGCCGAATGTATGCAACCGAATGCCTCCCCGAATCTTCTTCCCAGGACCTTATCCACATCGTCGATTCCCAGACTCTTCAGCAACACATCATTGACAAAAACAATCTGCCTCTGATCGTTGAAAATGCAGAAGATGTAGGAGAGGGAACAGATAATTTCGTTGATAAATGGAAGAAGCTCCAACTTCGATTTGCTGATAAATATATCCGCAATCGAAGCTCTGGCAGCAGGTGCAAATTTGGTGTCCATAAGGTAGGGTATTATGACTGCAACAAATTTAATCAGAAACCATAAAGGGAGAAATGATACGTCGTCAACTTATCTTGTTTTTAATGATGCATCTCTTAACGGACAAATTCGGCAAATATCTTAACCGATAGGCAGTGGCTTGTCCACTTTTTCTTTCAGCAGCGCTATTTCGAATACATCGCCTACGTTCTTCACATAGTGGAAGGTCAACCCTTTCAGGTAGATTTCGTTGATATCTTCAAGGTTTTTCCTGTTTTGCTCAGAAATAATTATTTCCCTGATACCTGCTCTTTTGGCTGCCAGTATTTTTTCCTTGATCCCGCCAACCGGCAGTACCTTACCCCTGAGGGTAATTTCACCCGTCATGGCCAGATGCTTCTTTACTTTTCGTTGGGTGAAGGCCGAAGCCAAAGCCGTGGCCATGGTGATACCAGCCGATGGACCATCTTTCGGAATTGCTCCCTCCGGAACATGGATGTGCACATCCCATTTGTCAAATATTTCGGACTTCAAGCCAATTGCAGAAGCATGCGATTTCAAATATTCCAATGCGATGGTTGCCGACTCTTTCATTACCTCGCCAAGGTTCCCGGTGATGTTGAATTTCCCCTTGCCTGCACTCAGGCTCGTTTCAACATAGAGAATCTCTCCGCCGACAGAGGTCCATGCCAGGCCTGTAACTACTCCTGCATACTCGTTCCCTTCGTAACTATCTTTGGTATATTTTGGTACGCCAAGATATCCCCGCAAATCTTCTTCTGTGATTTTTTTATTGTAATCGGTTGCTGAGACAATCTTTCGAGCCACCCTTCTGACTACCTTGGCCAGCATCTTGTCCAATTCGCGGACCCCCGATTCCCGGGTATAGTTTTCGATAATCCTGACCAGAATCTCTTTGGAAAAGGTAATACTATTTTTCTCCAATCCATGATTTTCAAACTGGCGTTTCACCAGATGTCGTTTTGCTATTTCCTGCTTCTCCTCCATCAGGTAGCCACTTACGTCGATCAGTTCCATCCGGTCGCGAAGGGCAGGATGAATGGTAGAGATGGTGTTGGCTGTGGCTATAAAAAGTACCCTGGAAAGATCAAAATCAACATCCAGGTAATTGTCGTGGAACTCGATATTTTGCTCTGGATCCAAAACCTCCAGCAAAGCTGAAGCCGGATCTCCGTGAAAATCTTTGGATACCTTATCGATCTCGTCAAGTATAAAAACAGGATTCGACGATCCTGCCTTGATCAGGTTCTGAACAATTCTTCCCGGCATGGCGCCGATATAGGTTTTGCGGTGCCCCCTTATCTCTGATTCATCGTGCAGGCCACCCAGGCTCATGCGGATATATTTTCTTCCCAAAGCACTGGCTACAGACTTTCCAAGGGATGTCTTGCCTACTCCGGGAGGACCGTAAAGGCAAATTATCGGTGATTTCATGTCGCCTTTCAGTTTCAAGACAGCCAGGTGCTCCAATATTCTCTCTTTGACATTGTCCAACCCAAAATGGTCTTCGTTGAGAACCTTCTCTGCATTGGCAAGATCAAAGTTATCTTCCGTATAGACATTCCATGGAATATCCAGGAGGGTGTCGAGGTATCCGATCTGAACAGAATACTCACCTGCGGCAGGATTCATCCGCGACAGCTTGCCAAGCTCCTTGTCAAAAAGTTTTTGGATATCCTCATTCCATAATTTTAAGGCGGCTTTTTTCTTCAACTCTTCCAGTTCCTGCTGCACCGGACTACCTCCCAATTCGTCCTGAATGGTTTTGATCTGCTGGTGAAGCAGGTATTCGCGCTGCTGCTGGTCCAGATCGATCTTAACTTTCTGCTGAATATCCTTTTTCAAGTCCAGCATCTGAACCTCTCTCATGAGCAAAGAGAGCAGTTTGGTACTCCTATCCTTGATGTCGTTTCGCTCCAATAAATCTTGTTTCTCTATTGTATTGAGATCCGTATTGTTGCAGATGAAATTGACCAGGAAGGTGACATTTTCGATATTCTTGACAGCAAACTGAGCCTCTTGAGGGATGTTAGCAGAGGATTTTGCAATTTTAAGTGAGAAATCTTTCAGGGACTCGATGATGGCAAAAAACTCGTGGGATTTGGTATCGGAAACTACTTCGGGAAGAGGATGGACTGAGGCCATCAGGTAGGAAGGATGCTCTACAAGCTTCTCGATCAGAATACGTTTCTTCCCCTGAAGGATCACGGTAGTTGTGCCATCCGGCATCTCAAGGATCTTCAGTATTTCGGCCATCGTTCCGACAGGATACAAATCAGCTAGCGTTGGATCTTCAATCTGCCCGTTCCGCTGGGCGACAGTAGCCACCAGCTTAGTACCGTTGTATGTTTCGCGGACCAGATTCAAAGACTTTGATCTGCCAACACTGATCGGCATCACCACACCCGGAAATAAAACGGCATTGCGCAAAGGCAGGATGGGTAGGCGATCCGGCACATTGGCAGAGAATAGTTCATCATCATCTCCATCAGCAATGATCGGATAAAAATCCTGCTGGTCATCATCCATGCTTGAAAATATAAAAGAGCCCCTGTTTCTATTTTTAGAATTATTCATTGTTGTAATCGCTATATGACAAAATGTCGGAATCCAATTATTTTCCAACATTTAGTACAGTAATCAATTGTCGTGCCAAACCTTCCGGAAAATAAGGATAAAGGATAAAGTTAAAAGGATAAAGTAGCATTTGTTCTGAATTGAAAAGTTGAATCCAAGATCTTCATTGAGTTACTCCCAATAATGATTGCAGCGTCTTCACTTTATCCTTTTAACTTTATCCTTTATCCTTTTGTAGATAACAAACAACCTCCGCCGATGTTTAAATAACCAAGAAGCCCCGTATTTGGGAATACGGGGCTTCTCATTACAAATACAAAAGTTTATGCTTTGCGTTTGTCCATGTGTTTCTGATAGCGGGTCATGAATTTGTCGACGCGCCCTGCAGTATCGACCAATTTCATCTTGCCGGTATAGAAAGGGTGTGATGTATTCGAAATTTCCACCTTTAACAATGGATACTGAACACCATCAATTTCGATGGTTTCTTTTGATGCAGCCGTTGATCTGGTGATGAAAGTATGCTCGTTTGACATATCCTTAAAACAAACCAGTCGATAGCTTTCCGGATGAATTCCCTTTTTCATGATTCTTGTTTATATATCTTTTAATCTTTCCTTTTCCTTAAATACGGGTTGCAAAGATAAGGATAATTTATAAATCTGCAACAGATTAATAAAAAGTTATCACGCATTAACAATGAATTTAATCCGGCTTTTTCTTTACCACGAAGTTCGCAAAGGCATGCACAAAGGAAAACACAAAGGCTGGGTTTCCTCCTTTGTGGTAAAATTCATTAAAGTCAATATTCGATTCTATTTAGTTCACTTTTATTTCGTTCTTCGCGAAGTAACTTGACTTCTTTCATCAACATTGGAGCACGTTCAAAGGGCGCTTCACGATCGAAAAGATAGCGCATGGTATAGTGGGTTTTGGCATGCACCCCTCCCACCTCCTTGTACATGGCAACCATTTTTGGATTAAAATCCCCTACCCACGACAACTCAACCTCTGTTATCCATGGTCGCTGTTTCATGATCTTGTCGAGGTGCCAAAAGACTGCAGATTCCAGTCCGCTCCCCTGGAATTTCGGCACAACCCCCATGACCAAAATCCGTGTTCTGGTGATCGTTCTGATTTTCTGATACCATAAGAATTTCAAGATGCCCCACCAGTTGAGTTTCCCTTTCAACTTAGCCAATAGTTGGTTCCAGTCGGGGATCATTCCGAAAAACAGCACCGGTTCATCATCATGGTAGGCAAACCAGATAAATTTCTCTTCTGCAATGAGTTTGGCAATCTTCATCATGGAACGAATGTCGTTCAAATCGATCTCCTGGTGGTTGTCATGCTGGGCCCAGGCCTCCTCGTAAATATGGATAAACTCTTTGATGTGCCGCTCCATCTGACTGAATTTCGCATGCTCGAACCTGAAATGAGGCTTGTTGGCTACCCATTCCGCTATTTTCCAGAAGCGCTCTGGGAATGGAATCCTACGGTCGAGGTGGTAGGAATATTGTTCAAAATAGACTTTGAACCCATAGGATTCAAAGAGCCGAAGGTAATAGGGTTTGTTGTAGGGCATTCCGAATCCTTGTGGCATAAACCCCTTTACCAGCAATCCCCAGTTGATCATATTCTCACCGAAATTGACCGGGCCGTCCATCGCCTCCATGCCGCGTTCAGTGAGCCAAGTTTTTGCTGTATCAAAAAGCAAGAAAGCTGCCTTTTGATCATCGATACATTCAAAATATCCTACTCCTCCGGTAGGCTGTTTGAAACTGTTGCATTTGTTCCGGTTGATGAAAGCCCCAATCCGGCCAATAATCTGTCCCGAATTATCCTTCAATATCCACCTGGTTCCCTCGCCATGCTTTAAAAACGCATTTTGTTTTGGATCGAAAGCCCCGTCGACCATTCCCTCCAGTGGGGTTATCCAGTTTTTGTCGCCTTTGTAAATTTGGTGGGCGACGCGGTGAAAATCCTTAACTGCTGAACGCTCTTTTACTTCAATGATTTGCATAATGTCAGGATGGAAGACTAAATATATGAATTTTTCAGGATCGCAGGTGAACCAACTCTTTAACGGCATCGCAAGAAAGCTGGTCAATCAGGTATTCCGCGTTGTCATGGGCAACCTGCGAATCAAGCGTTCTGAACAGTTCTGCTTGTTTCAGCGCCACATCGTACAATTCGGGATTCCGCATGGCAATTTGCACAAACACCCTCCTGAAAACAAGCGATAGTTGCGCATCTTTTGCCAGTGGCGGGAACAGTTCAAGAAATGCTTCGAATTTCTCATTGCCGGTAACGTGGTCTGCCAAAGCGAGTCTCCCCATCATTAGCAACCCGGTAATCTTGCTTAACTCCTTCTTGGCCAGACAATATTCGATGGCCTTTTCGTAAGCAAAGGGTGTTTTGGAAAATAGGTTCATGGCTACCTGCTCGGCGATCTCCACCTGCCGGATCTGCTTAACCCAAAAATCCATCTGATTTTCTGTCATTTTATCAGGCTTTTCCAGCAATGTAGCCAGAATCATTGTCTCGCGCCACTGCTTGTTCCACAGTTTAAGCGCCAATAGATGATTCGGAGTATAGTTGTTGGCCAGTTGTTGCAGTGAAACGATGGATGCACCCAGGTTCAGTTTGTATATGACACCTCTCTTTGTCATCGAATCGGCAACTTCCCCATTTTGCAAAGGCCTCAATTTTCTGAGTATTTCCTGGTACAACCTTTCGGAAACCGGATCATCGAGCAAATATTCCATTCATGATTTTTATAACAGACGATGCAAAAATAACATCTTTCTTTTGTCTAATTCGAAAAACAGCCCTATATTTGCCGGCACAAAACGGTGGATGTAGCTCAGTCGGTTAGAGTAGTGGTTTGTGGTACCATTGGTCGTGGGTTCGAATCCCATCTTCCACCCAAAGAAAAGCCCATGATGCGAAGTTCTGCATCAGGGCTTTTCTTCTTTTCAGTTTTTTCTGCTATACTTACCAGGAAAATCAAACAGCAAATTTTAAACCGAAACTTACGATGGGAACAAAACATTCACGATTCATTTTGATTTTAAACGGACTAATTTCGGTCCTGACATTCGCGGTAGCCAATCCATCCATGGCAACAGATCTGAACAAAGCCGCGCTTATTCCCAAGCCTGTCTCCGTCAAAGCGACTGGCGATTCCTTTGAATTGAAAAGCGGGGCAGTGATCTGTATTGGTGAAGGTCACAATGAACTTCTGCCTGTGGCCAATTACCTGACCGAAAGGCTCAATCCTGCAACGGGCTTCAATGTTACAGTACAGGTCGGCGGGGTGATTCCTTCTGCCAACTATATTTTACTTGAAATTGATAATTCAAACAGCCAGCTGGGTAAGGAGGGCTATGAGCTCACAATTTCCAAAGAAAAAATCAAACTGGCTGCAGGTACGGCCGAAGGCCTGTTTCGCGGAATCCAAACCGTTCGTCAATTGTTGCCTGCCACTATCGAAAGCAGCGAATTACAGAAGGGGCCCTGGAAGATCGGAACCGGAACCATACTCGATTATCCTTCGTACTCCTACCGGGGATCGATGCTCGATGTAGCCCGTCATTTTTTCAGCGCGGAGGATATCAAACGTTACATCGATCTGATTGCAGCCTACAAGATGAATGTTTTGCACCTCCATCTGGCCGACGATCAGGGGTGGAGAATTGAGATCAAATCGTGGCCGGCGCTAACCGAAATTGGAGGGACTACCCAGGTGGGCGGTGGCAAAGGCGGTTTCTATACCCAGGAGGTTTACAAAGATATTGTCAAGTATGCTGCTGACCGGTTCATTACCATCATTCCCGAAATAGATATGCCTGGTCACACCAATGCCGCACTGGCCTCTGTCCCGGAACTGAATCCGGACAATCAGCCCACCAAACTCTACACCGGTACCAATGTTGGATTCAGTACGCTTCAGACCAACAAGGAGTTTACATACAAGTTTCTGAATGATGTGATCAGAGAGCTTTCTGAGTTAAACCCTGGGCCTTACATTCATGTTGGCGGAGACGAATCACATGTGACCAAAAAAGAGGATTATATTCCTTTTATCGAACGCGTTCAGGAGATTGTCCTTGCCAATGGGAAACAGATGATCGGCTGGGATGAGACCACCCTATCGGCTTTGAAACCATCCACGGTAGCTCAATATTGGTCAAAGGCCGAGAATGCTTCCAGGGGAGTATCCAAAGGGGTAAAAATCATCATGTCGCCGGCTGCGAAAGCCTACCTCGACATGAAATACAACCCGCAAACCAAACTCGGGTTGCACTGGGCCGGTTACGTTGAAGTAGATACCGGGTACAAATGGGATCCTGCTACGCTGGTCCCCGGAATTACCAAGGAGAATATTCTGGGTATTGAATGCCCGTTGTGGTCGGAAACAGTGACCAACATCAAAGAGATTGAATCCCTCGTCTTCCCCCGACTGCCGGGGTACGCCGAAATTGGCTGGACAGAGGCAACCAACTGCAAATGGGAAGAGTACAAAATCAGATTGGGAAATCATGCAAAGAGATTCAAAGTAATGGATATCAATTATTACCGCTCCCCAAAAGTTCCCTGGAAATAGACTTGGGCTCAATTGAAAATTGACTGTTGACAATTGACAATGGAAAATTGAAAATTGAAAATGGAGAATTGACAATGATTTTTTATTGAGAGCAGAATAAATTGTTTGTGATGAGAAAACCAAGAAATGAGGCACCAAATTAGCATTAGAGCTATATTAACATCAAATTAAACACATTGCGTAATTGTCAATTGTCAACTTTCAATTTTCAATTACTTAAGTGTAGCCTGCAACATAATTTTTTCGATGGCGTAAAAGTGTATATAACTATTATCTAAACTATTTCATGCAAGACAAAAAGTGGTTGGTTTATTTGGCGGTCATTCTGTCCATGATCTTTTGGGCCTTGTCATTTGTATGGGTTAAAGAGGTTTACGCCGTATATGGACCCCTGACAACTGTGCTTTTCAGACTTGTCATCGCCTCCGTACTGCTGATGGTATTCGCTTTTTTGACAGGCAAAATGGTAAAAATAGAGCGAAAAGACCTGACGGCATTTATCCTTCTCTCACTTTTTGAGCCATTTCTTTACTTTATGGGCGAAAGCTATGGGTTGCTGTACGTTTCAAGTACTGTGGGCGCAATAATTGTGGCCACCATTCCACTATTTTCGCCGATTGCAGCTTCACGTTTTCACGGAGAAAAACTGTCTGTCCGAACCTTTGTGGGAATAATCATCTCTTTCCTGGGCGTTTCCGTGGTGGTTTTCGATAACTCCTTCAACCTGACAGCATCGCCTTTGGGCATTGCACTCGAATTTTTAGCTGTTGCTTCTGCCATTGGCTACATCGTCGTTCTGAAGAACCTGGCGGTAAAATATAATCCTTCCGCCATCATTGCATACCAAAATCTATTCGGTATCATCTATTTTCTCCCTTTGTGGCTGATTTTCGAATACAAGGATTTCTCCGCCACTCCGTTTAATTTTCCCGCTTTCGCGGGGATATTAAAACTCTCGGTTTTCGCTTCCTGTATCGCCTTTATTTTGTATGCCCATAGCGTTAAAAGACTAGGTATCAACAGTGTGAACATCTTCATCAATATCATTCCGGTCTTTACGGCCATCTTTGCCTGGTACATTCTCGGTGAACCGCTCACGCTGAGAAAATTTTTTGGTATAGTTATCGTGATTTCGGGTCTTTTGCTGGCTCAGGTCAAACTGAGAAAATCGGTTGAAAAAATCGTGGCAATACAGCAGGATGCGGGGAGGTGATGAAGGACGGAGATGACGGAGAGACGGAGGGACTGGGAGACAGAATCGTTCCCTGAGCGTAGCCAAAGGGCAATTTTTTTTTGGAATTAATCAGCACTAATGAAAGAGGCACCAACCAAAGATAATGTTCAGAAACTTGCCCGGGATGCCGGGGCAGAAAACGAACGCTTTTTCAAACAACTGAAGAAAAAACCGCCAAAAGATCTCGATGAAATAGTCCGTTCCCTTCATGAGGAGGCATTTGACAATTTCGACTGTCTCACATGTGCCAATTGCTGCGGAAGTATCAGTCCGATGATGTCTGACAAGGATGTGGAAAGACTCACCAAACCCCTCCGTTTAAAACCCTCTCAGGTAATTGAACAATACATGCACCTCGATGAAGAGCACGATTATGTGTTCAACCATTCGCCTTGTCCCTTTCTGATGGCCGACAACTACTGCTCCGTTTATGAATACAGGCCCAAAGCTTGCCGCGAATATCCCCATACCGACAGGAGAAGGTTCAGCCAACTGCTCAACCTGACCCTCAAAAACTGTGAAATTTGCCCCATCGTATTCATGGTGGTAGAGGGACTGAAAGAAAAACTGATGTGATAAAGTCATGCGGTAAATGACTTGGTTACTTGACGGAAATGCCCTTCTTGGGAGATTAGTGTCCAGTTTACCGACCACTCTCGCCCGAAAATCCCTGCTCTGCGGAGCCATATTAGCATAAGCATTCAGTGAGCTAACTCCTAATTGGCCAATACAACAAACATCGAGAATGAAAATGAAAGGCTCAAAGGT
>JBBIUJ010000003.1:0-47761 GCA_037440345.1 Prolixibacter sp. | reverse complement strand
TCCGAAGTAGGTTGTTTTGGCAGCCAAAACCGCATCCTGACTGCTTTTTGACAATTTGTTGAAGGTCGCTGCCTCCATCAGGTTGTCGATGTACTGTCCGCCAACCCACGAGGCCAGGTCGATGATACTCTTCTGGTAGTCACCATTCGAGATTCCGCAGAGGAAGGAGGAGGCCGTGGTCGACACATCCGCAATCATGCCATAGGTTGGAATCAGCTTAACTGCCTCCAGCACAAACCACTCCTGATCCGTATTGACCGAAGCCAGCGAGCAGGCGACGCTATTGTACCAACTCTTGGGATATTCGGCAGAAAGTGGGAGAATGGCATCCGGCGTAAATGGAGTTTCGTTCACACTGCCGATTTTGGGCTTGTTTTCTATTGCCTTATCAAATACGCATGGGTTGCCGGAGATTTTATAGATGTGCGTTCCCTCGCTGTTCATCTGACAAGCTGGATAGCTCAAATCGGAGTAATACTGCCACGGCATGTGGTTAGCTACCAGTACGTTGGAGCTATTGCTGATATACGTCCTGGCGATACTGGTCGTTCCGCTGAAAGCTACATCATCTGGAGCCCCTTCCGGTTTGTTAACCCAGGTAGAGGTCAATTCGACTCCAAACATCCTGGTTCCCCAGATTTTGCTTTCATCAATGTTGAAAAGGTAGCTGATCAGATTTAATTTTGGGAAAAAGGTGCTCTTTACACCCAGCGCAAAGGCATATGGTTTGCTTTTCGCGTAGATGTAGACCTGTTCCGGAATGGCCGACAGTTGGTCGAATGCTAATCCAAGACCCACCTCTATGTAGGCTTTTTTGCTCTTCCCTTCTGCTTCTGCCACAACCTGAACCTGTACGGGCGCTTTTAGAGGTTTGGTATCCGTGTAGTGGTACCAGACGGTTGCCTCACCTTTGGAATCCGAAAGTACATCAAGGACTTTCCCGGTTTGGTTATTGGCCCTGAGCTCGCCGGTTCCGTTCACCATCAGTGCAAAATTGACGCTGACATTGGGTTTGCCGGTCTTTAGGACGATCTTGGCAGGGAGCAGCGGAGAGGCAGGAATCAAACCATACTCATTGGTATCGCCCGTAGGGTTTTTTGTTGGATAAACTGCAATATTTGTCTCAATCGGTATGGGTTTGTCCCTGGGCAGTTTGGCCAGGATACCCTCGGCGATTGCACGGGCATCCGGCACATTCTTCAGGTCAGTTTTGTAGGCATATACCTGCACTTTTACCATGACGTTGCCGGCCGCGGCAAAATAAAAATGGTTAAACTGTTTGCCTTTGTCCCATTTGGCCTCCGCATCGTGAAAACTTCCTTTCAACAGGGAGTTGACATAGTTGAACATTGCATCCACATTCATGCCAAACTCTTTTTTCTTCATCTTTTCACCACCTTTTTTCACCCTGAAATCGGTATTCTCCTCAGGATCAATATTGACCTGTGAGAAAATTCTGTTTTTTTCATTTTTGGTGATATCATCCTCCGAATCACCTTCGAAATGAATGAAGGCCATCCCGGTGAGTGATAGTTTTTCGTCCAGGGTACGTGCGGTTTTGGCAAACATCGCGAAGGGATTCGCGTTTAACGGATTGCTGGTATATTTTGTCACCTCCACATTGATGTTGATATCGTTGTTGTCAGCCGTTTTCTGAAACGATTGTATCTCCAGCTTCTCCGAGATCCCCGGCTCATTTTTAACACTCTTGTTGGTTATCGGAATGGCTGGAAGCAATTTGTCCACATTGTCCTTGTAGATCTGGTAATCAGGTGGATTGACCAGCGTGTTTTTTTGGGAATAAACTGAATAACTTACCAGGAATACTGCAAAGAGAAGGACAATTTTCTTCATGATTAATCGTTTAGAATTGGTTTTACTTGTGTAGTTTTGGTAGGTTAAAGATAATCGGGAATTGGGAAAAACCAAAGGATTTTGCACTTCTCACCCCGTCACTATAGTCACCCCGTCAAATGATCAGAAAATGAAGAAAAAAATTGCCATTATCGGAGGCTCAGGGCTCGAGAATCCTGACATTTTGCAACATCAGAAACAGATTGTAGTGGAGACACCCTACGGCGCTCCGAGTTCGGATTTTTTGTGCGGGACCATCGCGGGAACGGAGGTGGTACTCTTGTCGCGTCACGGCCGGCTGCACACCATTACTCCGTCGCAGGTGAACAACAGGGCCAACCTCTATGCCATCCAACAATTGGGATGCACCCACATCCTGGCCACCACGGCTTGCGGCTCCCTGCGCGAGCAAATCGGCAGGGGAGAGCTGGTAATTCCCGATCAGTTTATCGATTTCACCAAACACCGCGCCACCACCTTTTTTGAGGAGTTCAAGCCCCATGAGATGAAACACACCCCCATGGCCGATCCGTTCGACAAAAAGATGGGCGAACTGCTGCTGGAGGCAGGCGCCTCGCTGAAACTCCCCATCCACAAGGGCGGATGCATAGTCACCATCGAAGGGCCCCGCTTTTCGACCCGTGCGGAATCGCGGATGTTTCGCGGCTGGGGCGGCGATCTGGTCAACATGAGCACAGCGCCCGAATGTATCCTGGCCAACGAGTTAGGTATCCCGTATGCAGCTATTGCGATGGCTACCGACTACGACAGTTGGAAAGAGGATGAGACGCCTGTAACCTGGGAAGAGATACTGGCTGTCTTCTCCAAAAATGTGCACAACGTGGTAAACCTGCTGATAAAAGCAATCCCAAAAATTTAATTGTTCAAAACATTTGAAAAATACGGCGCAAATGATTAAAATTGCACCTCCAAATTAGGAACTCCTAATTTCAGGGCCCATAGCTCAGTTGGTTAGAGCATCTGACTCATAATCAGGGGGTCGCAGGATCATGCCCTGCTGGGCCCACCACTAAATCAGGCAGTTACAAATTTTTGTAGCTGCCTTTTATTTTTGATATATACAAGCTACATACAAAATGGCTCAAAGATGAACAACCATAGGAGTCCAAATGCAAATATTTTATGTTGAGGGAACCTCCATTTTTTATTTGATATCTGAAACAATTAATGGAATTTTCGAAGGATTAGAGGATCTTAGAAATTTGTTTTACAGTCCACGCAAGCATCGAATAGATTATCCACTAATTAATTATGTTGTGCTGTATGTCCTATTCACGTTATCTAAATAATCCTCAAATTCGATTTCCAATTTTTTCTTATAAAGCCTAAAAAAGAAATTAGGTACTTTTGCTGGTTCTTGACGAGTAGCTAAAATATCATCTTGAATGTCTCTAAGTTCTTCCAATGGTATTTCTAACTTATTAAGAATAATTCCATCTAACTTTCTGCTAATAGCTTCTCTTTTTCCAATAACTGAAGCATGGCCTCTTATAATCGTAAAGAAATGAACATAAAAAGTCATAATCGAAAGACATGTGGAAAATATGATTTGTCCGTTTACATCAAGGATAACGAAGAATACAAATAAACTAATAGAATAAGCCATTATAAATCCTTTAAGCCAATCAAGGTAATTTTTTCGTAGCTCAATATCCCAAACTGTATTTGAATATTGACAAACGGCTATTGCAATATTTCTTGGAACATTGTTAGATAGACTTTTTGAGTACCAGTCTTGAATTTCTTTTCCTTTATATTGGTTAGATAATCTTGAGACATCTTTGTGATTCACTTTATTTAAAGTGCTTTTCCATCTAATCCCGAAAAGAATAACATCAAATTCTTCCTTGAATAATGCTCCTTCTGTGGTATTTCCTTTAAACCTGTTAAAGAACAATTGAGATAATATTGCTAGAATAAATGAACATATTAGAAGCAAAAGTCTAATTTTCTCATTTTGTACTATAACGTAAGTAATAGGATAGGCAAAAGCTAATATGACAAAGAAATAAGTGATTCTTATTTCCCAATATTTGGCTTTTTTATATGAAACCGAAGAAGCCTTTAGCAGCTTAATTAGTTGCATATCGTTTTGTTTATTTAGTAATGGATTCATTTATATTAATTTGTTTTTCTGTCCAGAGCAAAATTTAATAGCAGGTCGTCTCGCCAGTTTCCATCTTCAATATCATAGAAATTCTCAAACCAATAAATAATCCAAACTTCAATCTCTTCAGCTCCTTCATTACCTTTTAGTTTCAACCATGAACTAAGTGGAAATTTTGCCTCCTTTGTTTTTCCATATTTCTTTAACCATTCAATAGTTTTATCATGAACGACCTCAAAACCGGATTCGGTTTCCAATGCATTAGAAAGTACAAAACTAGAATATGATTCCACTAACAAATGTTTTTCTAACCAACTGATCAAAAAATGTTTTATAAAATTGAAATCATTACCATATTCAAGCCATGATGAAATCACAAAACTGGCAAATGATTCAAGACCATACTTTGTCAAAAACTCCAAAACATCCTTCTTTATCAGATCAGGAGATTGACGGCACAAAAGATGGTTCTCTATCCTATAGGATAGCTTACCAGCTTCTTTCTCACTCTCGCATAATTCTATTTTGAATTTGGGATTTAATTTATTGAAGATTTTATTGTCATTAGTTAATATAAGTTCATTAAATGGATTATAACCTAAATTGTTTACAATCATAAAAATATAAATACTTATTTCGTCTAGACAAAAATTTAGTTTAATTAATTCTTTAATTACCTCAATCGACCCTAATTCCTTCCAGTTGCTCTTTAAATATCCATTAATTGACAACTTAATTGGATCGGGTTTCCCCGATAGCATAAGCCATAAAAGTAAAACCTTATAGGTCCTTTTATCAGAACTATGATATGTGAGATCATTAATAATATAATTTTCGACCACATCAGTATCTTTACCCTTTTCAAGCCAAAATCTGCAGACAGATAATGAATGTAAATTTTTGCCATTAGCAGCCAACCATGAAATTACAGCATCTTTTATAAGTTGCGATGAATTAGTTTTTTCAAGCCAAATTGAAATTAATTCGCCACAGTATAAAAATTCCTGATTTTCTTTGACTTTAAAAAACTCTATTATATATTCTTGAATTATAAATGGATCATTTCCCCATTTTAACCAGCTTTTCATCAAATAGTTAGCATGTATTTGGGTGCCTAAAAAGGATAAACAAGGAGCAATAAAATTTTTGACAACTAAACAATTTCCTTTCTTATCAAGCCAATTAGTTATGATAAGAACTCCAATTTCAGATAAACCAAAATTATTCAACCATGAATTGACAAACGGTTCAACAATTAAAAGATTGCCTCCTTTATAAATCCAATAGCCAATGCAATACCCTATTTCTTTGGATGTAGAGTAATTGTTGAAAATTACCTGTGCAGATGCTTCAAGTTCTTTTAGAGCTGTTTTTTTTGGAATTTTATACAGATAATCCCCCAATTCAAATACTGATTTTATGCTATCATTATTCTCATCTAACCAACCGATGACTGACTTCATTACAATTGTTGTATCGCCGTCACATTTGATCCAGTTAATAGCTAATGGAATTGGACATAAATATGAGGGTTTTTCCTTTTCATAAATTTCAAACCACTCAATAACAATAATTTTTAACTCTGGACTAATGTTCTTATTGTAAAGTTCTTGCTTCAAAAAAAGGAATGTATTTATTAGATTCTGAATAGTTGGTACTATATATTTTAGTGGAATTATATTTGTTAAATCTCTTGTAATACAAGAGTTTATAATATAGGAGCGATTTACAGTATCATTTTCCACCTTCTCATAAACTTCAAACCAACTTGTTATGAGATTTATTACTTCTTGCGAAGCATCTCCATCATGATTCAACCAAGATACAACTGCGAAACTAATATGCTCAAGATTATTAGTATTACATAGTACTAATTCGCAGTATTCTAAAAATCTATCTTTTATATGATCATCAATGCCAAAAAGATTAATATAACAAGAAATTATTTTGCCATTTCTTGGATCATTTATAAATGAATTATGTCTTCCATTTATATTCCAAAAGTTGAAATATAATTCTTTTAGATTATCAGAGTAATACCTTTTTTTGGTTAAATCAGAAATATTTTCATAGACCCAACCCATTGAATATGCTAATGAACTTCCAAATTTTTCTAATGCAAAATTTTCTTTTAGGACATGTTTGTGCTTAATAAATAAAATTATTCGATCCTCTTCTGAAAGCAAATGAGAGGTGTAAATTTTGTATTTGAACCAGAATTCCTGGACATTGTTTTCATTTAAATTTGAATCAAGGAATTTCGCTATGCATTTTTGAAACTTTAATATATTTTCATTTAAGAATTCTTCCCAAACTCGTTGGATTGACCATAACAATGATGAAATACAATCTGTTGATTCAGCAAATTCCAAAAGTTTTATTAAGTAATAGTCATGAAATTGAAAATGATTTAGATATTCTATCAATAGTGAATCCGTTATCGTGTCATGAACAACTCTTAAGGTTCCACCATTTGTATCGATCCATCCATCTTGTATCAACTTATTTATTTCATCTGCAAAGCATATCTCACCTTGATTCATGCCTACAAGTTTAATAGTTGAATTGGCACTTGAAGGAAGACATAACAGTATTTGAAAAATGTATTTCTTCTTTTCAAAAAATTCAGAGTAAGAAATGTTTTTATTCGTTGTTTGCTTTAACTTCTTTATTAACCAACTTGAAAAATTATCATTTGTAGCGATACTTAATGTTTCATCTGGATTTTTTAAATATATATATTTAATAAAAGCTGCAAATGAGGGTCTTGATTGATAAAATGACTTTAACCTCGTATAATTCAAGTGTGCCGATAAAGATTTGTCAGGAATGCTATTTATTATTGATTTTACTACTGCTCTTTTGTAATCTTGTTCAGTTTTTCTATATACTCCAGTTTTGCTTTTGATTCCTATATCTATAAACTTTAAATACTCATAGAAACTATACTGAATATCTGACACTATGGTATTTCTACAATTCCCAATTAATTTAACATTGTCTATATTATTACTAATGATCCATTTTACGATTTTCTCAAAAGTTTTTTGTTCTTCTATATAATCAAATAATAGGAGATATTTTTGATTGGGTCTACGATTGAAATAGCTTATCAATTCATCAAAATTCTCAAAATCTGCAAGGACTTTTAACGCGATGAAATCCTCATCAATCATACTTATTCCAAGTTCAAGCATTAATCGTGTTTTCCCAATTCCACCTTGTCCATGAATAACTAATCCATAAAATTTATTTTCAAGAATTTGATTTAAAAAATCAGATTCAGTCTGAAATTCGTTTCCAGTTTCTTTTAGTATCTTACTTTTGAATTTGCGTCTACTAAAATATTCTAAATATTCACTATTTAGAAAATCATTGAATGTTAGGACCTTGGATTCTTCATTAAGTGAAGGGCTTTGCGACCTTTTTATTTGTGCAATATACTTAGGCAGAAAATCTTGCTTGCTTATTTTTTCTAAATTAGTGGAAATGAAATTCAGAAATTCTTTAGCCTTACAGTTAATCCAACTTATATCATTAACTTTATTTTCAAAGTCTAGTTCATATTGTGGTTTATCTTTAAAATTAATGTGTATAATTTTCAGGTCTACCCTCGTAATCTGACTGAGCACATAGGTATAAACCGATTGTTCAACAAATCCGCATCCAATTATTAATATATTCTTTTTATGTTTTTCAACATCATTAAATAAAGAGTAATATAGATGATTATTGGGATGTAAAATTTTATTTGCATATTGAAGATTTGTAAATACTAAATCAGATATTTTATTCGCTTCTAAAATTGAATTGTGCAAATAACCGATTCCTGTCTTATTAGCTGAACTAAATGAGCCAACATCATAATACTGAATTTCATAGTCATTCCTTTTATCCTTAACTAATACGTCAAGTACATTATCAAAATTAAATGTGTATATCCGTGACCATTTGGGTACAAGAATATTGGAGTATAAATTTTTATTTTCTTTAATGAACTCTTCTTCATCTAATAAAAATAAATTCTTAAAGTCAGAAAATTCAATATCACTATTTGCAATATGTCTTTGCCATTGGTCAGCTGCCGTTTGAAAATTGTTCATAGGAATAGATGTAGAAAATCTTCTGCTAGTCATTTTAATGAAGTCTTCAACTACTGGAATATACCTTTCATCATCAAAGTCGGATTTTGATTTATTTTTTAATCCAAAACTAAATCCAGCACCTAATACCAAGATGAATTCTTCTTCCTTTATAGAATTGAAGAAATCTTCATTATTAAGATCATCCAATGTCAATTCTTTAAAAATGTTTTCCATAATGTAACTAGTTAGTATATAAATACATGGTCTATTTCTAAATCAAAATTTATTGAAATGGGTAACGAAGAACATAATGCTTTCCAATATTGAGTCAAAACGCTTAGTGAGTAATGTAAAAAATTGGAACATCATCCTCAAAATGAAAATCTAACCAATAATTTCAGTCAGTTAACATAAATAGAAATTAAGTATTTATTTGGCATTCAGCTTTACCATTATTTCCCTGAAACTCTCCAGTCCTGCCTCAAGGTTCTCAATGATATCTTCTGCAATAGTTTCAGGATCTGGCAGATTGTCAAGGTCAGCCAATGATTTGTCCTTGATCCATGAGATGTCTAAGGATGTTTTGTCTCTGGATATGATCTCATCATAACTGAACTTCCTCCATTGCCCTTCAGGATTAGTTTCTGCATTGTATGTCTCTTTCCTGATATGCCTGTTGGCAGGATTGTAACAAGAGATGAAGTCTTTCAGATCATCCAATTTCAATGGGTTTTTCTTGAGTGTATGGTGAACATTTGTCCGGTAATCATACACCCATATTTCTTTTGTCCAAGGGTCTTTGCTGGCTGGTTTGTTGTCAAAAAAGATCACATTGGCTTTAACTCCTTGTGCATAGAATATTCCTGTTGGTAATCTCAGAATGGTATGGAGGTCTGTTGTTTCCAGTAATTTCTTTCTTACAGTTTCACCAGCTCCACCTTCAAAGAGAACATTATCAGGAACTACAACTGCTGCTAATCCGGTTGTTTTAAGCATTGAACGGATATGCTGTACAAAATTTAGTTGCTTGTTACTGGTAGTTGCCCAGAAATCCTGTCTGTTATAAGTAAGATCATCTTTTTCAAGCTCTCCTTCTTCATTGGTAAAGGTCTGTGAACTCTTTTTGCCAAATGGGGGATTAGCCAGAACATAATCATAGGTTGTTGGAGATGCTGCTATAAGGGCATCAGCTGGAGAAATAAAGTTATCACTGTCAATATCCCCTATGTTGTGAAGGAACATGTTCATCAAAGCAAGCCTTCTTGTTCCTGCCACAATCTCATTCCCATAAAACGTTTGAAGCTTGATAAATTTGTTTTGTTCCTTATCCAGTTTGTAATTGGAAACCAAATAGTCATAGGCCGCCAAAAAGAAGCCTCCTGTACCACAAGCAGGGTCTGCAATGGTCTTCATTGGTTGGGGTTGTATACATTCAACCATAGCCCTTATTAGGGGTCTTGGAGTGAAATACTGCCCAGCACCACTCTTTACATCCTGGGCATTCTGCTCCAACAGTTTTTCATAAATATCACCTTTGACATCTGCTCCCATTACCAGCCATTGCTCACTATCAATCATGTCAATGATTTTAGCCAGCATGGCAGGGTCTTGTATCTTATTCTGACTCTTGGTAAAGATTTGCCCTAAGACTCCTTTCTGTGTGCTTAATTCACGAAGTAAAACAGCGTAATGCAATTCCAACTCTGCACCTTTGATTCCGGTTAAACTCTCCCAATTGTAGTCTTTAGGGATGTTCAACTGCCTATTATATGGTGGTTTACTGTATTCATCTGCCATTTTTAAAAACAGCAGATAGGTAAGTTGTTCAAGGTAATCACCATAACCTACTCCCACATCTCTAAGTGGATTACAGAAAGACCAGACTTTTGAAACTATGCTTGATGTGTTGTTGCTCATTATAAAGTTTAAATGTGATTTGTTTCCTTACTTGAATCGTGAAAAATTAAATCCTTCAAAGATTGATTATGATCTTTAAATAGAACATAATTTGTTTTCAGAGAGTCTTTGGATGAAAAATATACTATTCCATCAACATCCAAATCAGGATTATATCTTATGTATTCAGTTACAATTTGAGTAGGAACATAGTCAATAATTTCATCCCCCTTCTTTATTGCTTTTGACAAATCACGAATAAACGCTTTGAGGAAAAATATTGTTTCTATATGCTTGTTTTTGTCTTTATCAAAAATGCTGGGAAGTTTTGGAAGTTTTGTTAAATCAACTAATTTCAGTCTTCTAATTGGAGTGAAATAAGCAACAGTATAATATGGCTCTTTGCCATTTGATAAATCCACAACTTCACTTACACAAATATCCTTGTGCGGACTACAATAAAACATTGAAATACCAGCTGGGCTCATCCTGCTATTTGATTTGCAGTTCAAAGTTGGATTAGATGCGATTCTTTTCCCATCACCTTCAACTTCATTTATTTGTTCATGTCGGACACATCTATATAATTTGTCTTTAGTGGTAACTATTTTGAATAATTTAAGTTCTATTATATAGTCCTGAACGCTGTTTAAAATCTCTGACGGATTAACATAATGGTGGTTTGAAAAGGTATTTTTATAATGGAATACAAATCTTGCTTTATGTTTTACTATCTCTTTAAAGTAATACCATAATCCCTCCAAATAATCAGTAGTCCCTCCAAACTCATCTCTATAACAATAAATAATTTGGTCATTTTTGAGATATTCATAAATATCGTTTTCAAGCTGATAATCGTTAATTTCCAAACCTAATTCATTGTTGTGATATAGGTCATAGAAATCTAATGTCTTTCCATCAAAACCATGCTCCCCATCCTCATTGTAAAACCTTGATTCATTAGCGTCCTCAAATAAAAATTCAATACCCGTTATTATTAGTTTTAATACTTCAGAAAGCTCTACAACTTTCTTTTTTTTGCCACAGTAGCAACATCTTGCAAACTGGCCATTAGCTAAAATGTACTTAGTTATGTAGTCATCTTTAATATGATGGGAACATACTAATTCTTTTGTATTAAGATTATAGACTTCATTATCAAAATCATCAAAGTATGCCTTCTTAAATTGACCCATAAGTATCAAATATTTTTTACACCAGTTTCCCTTTAAATGCTTTCTTCAAAATGCTTTGTTTTAAAGATTCCGCTTGGAGCAAACTTTGGCTGATGATTTCTTCTATTTTATCACAAACTGTTAGTTTGCTTTCTAATTCATCAACAACGAGTTGTTGTTCTGGGATTGTGGGAACTGGGATTTCAATTTTTAAAAATTTTGTTTGAGTTAGATTTAAACCACTGTCACTAATTCCACTTTTCATTTTCTCAATTTTACGTTGATAAAATGGTGTGTTAAGAATTAATTCAAAATACTCTGGTGTAATGATACCAGCTTTGACCTTGATACGATATACCTTATCACTATTGATTAATTTTGGTCTTGTATTTCTTACCATACAACAAACACCAACTCTAACTCTTGGTCCAGCTCTGGTAATAAGAATGTCACCGGCTTTTAATTCATGTTGTTTTCTTGGTGCCAAATTTAAGGGGAGTATCTTATTTTCCCATGAAATGAAATGTCCTTGTTGAACCGCACTTGTTTTTATTACAGCCCATTCACTGTCATTTTTTGAATTTTCGTTAAGACATTTTGGACTCCAACCTTGATCAAGTTTGTCAACTACAGATTCAATTGACAAACAATTTTTACCAGTAACGATTGTATTCAATAAACTCTGCCTGTAAATTTTTAATTGCTTTTGTGCTAATAGCAATTGTTGCTTGCCATTTTCTAAATCACTGAGAAGTTCTTCAATTTTAAAGATAATGGCTTGTTGCTCGGAGAGAGTAGGAATAGGGATTTCAGTAGTTCTAATCGTTTCTCCTGAAATTGCTCTGAATGTGGTTCCAGTTCCTTTTATGTCCAATTGCTGCTCAATACTCCTTAAAAAATAAAAAATGTATTTAAAATTTTCATACCGGATAGCAGCTAAGCCTCTTCCTATGCAACATTTTTGATTGGCAATGTTTGTGGTCCCAACAGGTGCCCTTACTGATAGCAAAATATCATTTGGAAAAGCGATTTTATTCGGTGCACTGCAATATTTACTTACCTCTGGATACAGTTCCGTGAATTCTGCCTTACCTTGAAAAAATGGGAGCCCAATTTCGTCATAATTGTAAGTATTTGAAGGTGGTGATTGCCCCATTATTATTTCACAGATCTCGCCTAACTTTTTAATTTGCCAGTTTTCTGGCATTAGATTATTCATATAATTCTTTTAAATCTTCAGGAATCTCAATATGCTCAATAAATTTACTTTTGTTAGTTTGAAAAAATTTAGACGTAAATATTGAGATAAAAATTGCCTGGTAGATAATTGTAATAAATACTAATATTCCATTTATAAAAGGGGTAGATAAAAACGAATCTAAACTCTTGGATTCTGGTTCGTTTGGAAAATATTGTGAATTTTTCAGAATGCAGTAAAGAATAAGGAATAAGATTGGAAGTACAATAATCCAGATGAAGGACTTAATTCTCCACCACAAAATATTCCGAAATATGAATTTCTTCCGAAGTATCTTTCTTTGGGCGTTTTTCAGAGATATGTTTTTCTTTTTCTCTAATTGAAGTTCTTTTGTTATTGCATCAAGTTCTGATTGCTTTTCCGCAGCCTCAAAATTTAATTGAGGTTCAACTACTTTAACTGCTGAACGATCTTCAAGCTTTTTAATTTTATCATTTAATTGTATTACTGCTGATTGTAATAATGAAATATCATTCTCTTTCTGTTCGTTATCAATTTTTAATTTTTCTTTTTCTTCTTTTTCCTTTCTAGTGTTTTCTTTTAACAATAGTAATTCTTGATTTGATGCCAGAATTTCAATCTCTTTTTTTGATAGTAATGTGTTCATTTCTGATTCAAAGAACTTTTCACTATTAAAATCTTCTTTGGAACTCTCTTGATGGAATTTGTCCAAGAAAAGTTTTTCGGAAATAAGATTTAGAAGTACATTTTCATTGTCAATTCCACATTTCCTAAGATAACTAACTACTTTAATGATATCTATAGATTTTTGTGGATCCTTATTAAATCCTCTTGATGAGACCGCTTTAATAAATGCCTTTTTGTAATCCGGCGTTTTAATCGGTAATAATTTTACCAATTTATTTAATAAGAACGATGGTTTGAAAAAGGTTGGGTATGTTGTAGTAATTGATTTATTATTATATCCATCAAACTTGATTAATAATTCATCCAATGTTAATCCAAAGTATTTAACTTCATTAAAAGTTTTTATTTCATCCTTTTTGAATAGTCGCCTAGAATTTATAATTAGTTCTCTTAAAACTATATCGTGTTTAATTTGTGAGTCAGAACGATAATAGGGTCTAAAGTAAAAGTGATGTTTAGATGAGAATTCCATACGTCTTTCATTCACCTCATTAATGTAGCGCTGATAATCAACAATGCGTTCATTAATAAAATCTTCACCCAATGAATCAGCCTGTTTACTGTTTCGTGAGATTATAATCCCTTCTTTTGGCAAAGTCATCTCTGCCAAGTCAATAATCTTTGTAGGATGAATAGTCTCATCTCTATTCGATAGTAATTCACTATAATACTTTTTTGAAAATTCATCTAAATCATCAGATTTCAAAATAGCTCTGATTGCGGAATCTGTTAGTGATTCATCTAAGCTCTTAAAATCATCTTTTTTGTGTTTTAATTCTTTAAGCGTAAGTTCAGAATAGCGAAATTTAATTTTTATTAAATCCTTGTTTAATACAACAAGTTTGAGGAGTTCTTTACATGCTTCATTCTCACAATTTGAATGAAGGTTAAGAACCGAGAAAAGAAAGTTTGTATCAAGATAAAGAGTCCAATCTATAAGTTCGTTGTCTAAATCCTCCGATGCCTGTTCCGGACTTAAGCCTAAAGAGGCAAATGACAATGTTTTCTGACCAATTTCATCAATAAAATCTAAATCTTCTTTCGTTGCATAATCAGGAAACAAGTCGACAGCTGTTTTGAAAATACTGGTGAGTTCTTGTTTTTCCAATTTTTTTAGAGCATCATTAAAGACCTCTCCGTTATTATAAGCTGATTCGGCTTTTATGTATTGTGGATGTAAAAACTCAACTGCTTTTACTCCATATTGGTAGAAACAACCGTAGAAATAATTCTTAAGAGTTTCCCAAAGCAGTTTAATATCGGAAGCTTCAAATTTAATCTTTGATTTGTCATCAATGAAATTTTTAAAATTTTTAAACCTAACAACCTCACTTGATCTTCGTGTAGCTTCAATTTCAATGAGTTTATTCCTTTCTTCTTCAGCTAAAGAATATTGTGACTTGCCATTAATAATTATTTCTCCGTCTTCATGAAGTGTTTTAAGTATTGTATCAAACTCTGTATCATATAAAGTAATATCATATACGATATCAATATTGTCTTTTAATTCACTTAAAGTAATAGGATTTTTACTTTGTAGAAGGGTAGTCCTTAGAATGGATTTAATTGTATCCTCTCTAGTGTCAGATGCAGATAAACTGAGAGTCGTTAAAATTTTATTCACATTCTTCATAGATGGTTATTTTTGATCAATTATGCTGCCAATACTTCATTTAATTCATTAATAATCTCTTCTGTCTTCTCACCAAACAACAGCCACATTTTTCCTAAACCACCCTGTGCATTAAATGGGTTCAGATCAAAATCATCCTTTTCAATATGAAAACTGTTGGTGACATGTTCTTTGATCATCCTGAGCCACTGCATCTGCGCCTCATTGAACTTTGTCGTACCTGCCTGTTTCCTGAACACCCATTCCTGAAAGTTCTTATCCACAATCTTGTCGAAGACTGCTAAATTGGCGTCTAATCCACTTACATTCCTGATAAGTGATACTATTGCGGTCAATTCATTTCTAGGTGAATCTTTGCAAAGATCCAATGCCTGATAAGCTCTCCACACACTCATAGGAGCCAACATAGGCTTGTCCTGCTGTAACCTTTCCAATACCTCTTTGATCATGCTGTAAGTTAGTTCCCGTCTTCTGTATGGCTGGTTATAGAATATTTGCAAAGCCATCAATTCATCCTTGTGCTGAGACATCCACTCAGAAAATTCAATGATGATTTCATTGGCCTTCTCCTGATTGTCCTGATCCCAGCCTACATTGACCACCTCATCTGGATTGGCAGTATCTATTCTCTGTTCATGGGCTTTACGAACATTTTCAATGTATTCATTCAACACACCATTGAATACTCTTGCTGCTTCATGCTGCAAGTTGTCAGTTTCAGTTTTGATGGCTTTCCCAACAGTATCAGGGGATTCACCAATGAAACTATGCTTAACCCTTTCTTCAATATCCTCCAGAATATCCGGATTAAAGGCATCCAGTAATTCTTTGACCACAGTGGAAATACTTTTACCATCTGCCAGTACGGCAAATTTCTTTCTTTCCTGAGGTTTAATTTGTTTGTCCAATCTTGTTAATCTGTTGGCTATGGAAGTAAACAACTCCTCTTCTCTTACCCCAACAGCAATGGCTTGCAACAATTCTTTTAAGGGAACACCGGGCTTTTTCTCCAATGATCTGCTGTCAGTCTTTAAGCTTCTGGTTACACCAATAGCATCCACAATCACAAAATGATCTTTGGTTTGTTTGGCAGTAGGGGTTACTTTTCTCAAGCTGTCCAGATCAATGGTTCTGGTTCCCCTGCCTTTCATCTGTTCAAAGTAGTTCTTACTCTTCACATCCCTCATAAAAAGAAGACACTCCAATGGTTTTACATCTGTTCCAGTGGCAATCATATCAACAGTAACAGCAATTCTTGGATGGTAATTGTTCCTGAATTGAGAGAGGGTACTTTTGGGGTCTTCACCTTGTTCTATCAGGTTATCATCACTGTCCCTTTTATCCTTGTCTGAATTATATGTGATCTTTTTGCAGAAACGGTTTTCTTCAGCAAACTCTTCTCTTACAATCTTGATAATATCATCTGCATGACTGTCTGTCTTGGCAAAAATTAGGGTCTTGGGAACTTCAAATTCTCCATTCTGATCTAACCTGTCAGGGAAAATAGCTGGCAGATGTTCTTTAAAGGATCTTATAATGGTTCTTATCTGGTTGGGATTTACTACATCTTTATCCAGTTGCAGGGAGGAATAATGTTCATCTTCATCTTGCAGCTCCATCCTTTTTCTTCTGCTCAGTCTTTCCCTGAGTTCAACGTATTCTCCTTTCCAAAGGGTTCCACCTTCCTGTGTGACTTTGGTGTCAATGATAAATACATCATACCCAACATTGACCCCATCAGCTACAGCCATCTCATGAGAATATTCACTTACAAGATTCTGATTGAAGTATCCAATGGTTCTTTTATCCGGTGTTGCAGTTAAGCCAATTTCAAAAGCATCATAATATTCAAGTACCTGTTTCCACAAATTGTAAATACTCCGGTGACACTCATCAATGACAATAAAGTCAAAGAACTCAATTGGCATCTTTGGATCATACTCAATAGGAGGTATGTCTTTGGGCTGATATTTCCTTTCATTGGGATTTTCCTCCTCCAATTGTTCATCAAGCTCAATACCTTTCAGAATTGCATACAATCTTTGAATGGTGCTGATACAAACCTGACTGTCTGTGGCAATGTAGCTTGATTTTAATCTTTGAACAGAGTAAAGTTCTGTGAATTTTCGGTTATCATCATTGGGCAGATATGACATGAATTCCTGTTCTGCCTGTTCTCCAAGATTCTTTGTATCAACCAAAAATAGAACCCTTTTGGCTTTGGCAAATTTCAATAACCGGTATATGGCTGTTATGGCAGTAAAAGTCTTACCTGAGCCAGTAGCCATCTGTATTAAAGCCCTTGGTTTATTCTCCTTGAAAGAAATTTCAAGCTTATTAATTGCATTGATCTGGCAATCTCTTAATCCATCAGGTTTCAGTCCCGGTAAATCGTGTAATCTCCTCCGAAGTGATTTATCTTTCTTTTGCCAATCTCTAAGGGTTTCAGGTCTGTGAAAACTAAATATCTCCCTGAATCTTGGTTTTGGATCATTGAAGTCTGAGAATCTGGTTAATTCACCAGTACTGAGATACACATAGGGTAGTGGTTCATTCCTAAGATGCTTCAGTTTAGCTTTGGCATACCCTTCAGATTGGCTTTCATGTCCAGTAAGTTTATGACCTTCTTCCTCTCTTTTGGCTTCAATAACTCCACATGGCTTACCATCAACAAATAAGACATAGTCGGCAGGACCAACATCTGTCAGATACTCTTTTACAGCAACTCCAACACCTGCATGTAAATTAATTTTCTTGACCTCCTGAATAAGCCAGCCACAAGCAGTTAACTGCTCATCTATGTGATCTCTGGCAATTTGTTCAGGGTTTTGGTTGGTCACTATTAGTTCTCTGGAATGGTTTGGTTAAAAGTAAGAAAAATATTTCCGAAAAGAGAAAATGGTAATCTTTACTTGTCCAAAGAAACAAATGGCCAACTTTCAAGGAAGCATACACAATGCTCTAATTGTCAATAAGTGAGATGTATATGTATTTATCCCTCAATTTAATACAGATATCAATTAAAATATCCCTCAATTTGATACAATATTTATTAAAAACAACCCACATTCTATTACATTTTTCGGTATCTTTATCCCTCGGATCAATACTTATCCATCAATGTTCATCAGGGATATTACCAAAGAATTTAAAAAATGGGCGGCAAACCCTTCCAGGAAGCCTCTCATATTAAGAGGAGCAAGACAGGTCGGTAAAACAACCGCGATTAATCTGTTTTCCAAAGATTTTGACCAGTATATTTACCTGAACCTGGAAAAGGAGGAACAACGTGAAATTTTTGAGCGTACATATCCTTTCCCCGATTTAATCACTACGCTCTTTATTTTTGCGAAAAAACAACGAAGCGGTGGAAAAACCCTGATTTTTATTGATGAAATTCAGAACTCTCCTAAGGCTATAGCATTATTGCGTTATTTTTACGAGGAGGCAAACGACCTTTTTGTCATGGCGGCAGGCTCATTACTCGATAGCATCATGGGCAGAAATATTTCTTTTCCGGTTGGAAGGGTTGAATACATGGCATTACGTCCCTGCTCATTCAGGGAGTTTCTTTTTGCAACAAATAACGATCAGTTACTTGAAATGCTCGAGAAACCAGAAGTGCCGGAGTTTTTGCATACGCAGTATATAGCATTGTTTAAGAAATACACTACCATTGGCGGCATGCCTGCAACACTCAATCTTTATTCCCAAAATGCAGACATAACCGCTCTTGAACCAGTATATAACAGTCTTATATATTCCTATACGGACGATATCGAAAAATATGCCAATTCATCTGCACAGGTGCATTATGTCCGGCACATTATTTCAAATGTGTTTCGTGAGGCAGGATCGAAAATAACTTTTGAGAAGTTTGGCAACTCACCTTACCGGTCAAGGGAGATGAAGGAAGCATTTGTGTCGCTCGAAAAAACCATGCTGGCAAAACTGGTTTATCCATGCACATCGGCAGAACTGCCTCTAAAACCAAGTTTGATCAGGAAACCGCGTTTACATGTTCTGGATACCGGGTTAGTCAATTACTCAAATAAAATTATGGGAGAGCTTGTTTTTAATGAAGAAATCAGCAATACACACCGTGGGTTGATTGCGGAACACATTGTTGGACAGGAACTATTGGCTTCCAATTTCTCCATCAGTAATGACCTCCATTATTGGGTACGCGAAAAAACCGATTCCAGTGCAGAGGTGGACTACATTCTTCCTTACAATGGAAAGATTATTCCCATCGAAGTAAAATCAGGCAGTATTGGAAAGCTGCGTTCGTTGCATCAGTTTATGGATGTGGCGCCACACCATCTGGCAGTACGTGTATGGCAAGGTCCCTATTCAGTCGAAAAAGCAAAAACCATCGCCGGAACGGAGTTTACCCTGCTCAACCTTCCGTTCTACCTGGTCCACCGCATTGAACGCGAACTGGACAAAATATCGTACAAATGACATATTAATTTAGTTTGTAAATTTACCAGGACATATACCGGGACGACAAATCAAATTTAATCGTAATGAAAAAGCTTATTCTTGCCACAATCATTTTATTTGCAGGGCTGACTGAAGTAAACTCCCAGACAAAATCAATCCGGAAATCACCTGCCCTTGAGGAAGCTTCGGCCGAAAGCGTCGGGGTCTCTTCGGAGCGGCTGGCACTGATTGATCAAATGTGCGTGGATGCAGTAAAAGAGGAGAACCTGCCCGGGGTCGTGACCCTGGTGGTTCGCAACGGGAAAATCATCCATTGGAAGGCTTTCGGGATGGCAGAGAATGAGAAAGGGCGCAAAATGAAGCGTGATGACATTTTCAGGATTGCATCTCAAACCAAGGCCATTACCTCCACTGCCGTGATGATGCTTTGGGAGATGGGAAAATTCCGGCTGGATGACCCGATATCCAAATACATTCCCGAATTCAAAAATCAGCAGGTGCTTAAATCGTTTCAATACAGTGATACCACCTGGAAAGGCGAACCTGTCAAATCGGAAATCACCATCCGGAACCTGCTTTCACATACTTCAGGGATTGGCTATGGTGTAATTGATGGCGACGAACGGTTCAGGATGATTTACAAGAAAGCGGGTATTACAGATGCCTTCACCACTGAAAAAATCACCATTGCCGAGAGTGTGAAAAAACTGGCAAAACTTCCGTTGCATCATAACCCCGGAGAAAATTTCACCTACAGTGAGGGACTCGATGTCCTGGGTTACCTTATCGAAATTGTATCAGGAATGCCTTTTGATCAGTTCCTCAAGACCCACATCTTTGATCCGCTCGGGATGAGTGATACCTACTTCTATCTCCCGGAAGAGAAGGCATCCAGGCTGGTGGCTGTTCAAATCAAGGAAAATGGAAAATGGAAAAAATATCCTCCCACCTTTTATGACACTGACTACCCAGCAAGAGGTGCCAAGACATTTTTCTCCGGAGGTGCGGGATTATCCAGTACAGCCAGGGATTATGCCGTATTCCTTCAAATGTACCTCAACGGCGGCGAATACAACGGCGTAAGACTGCTTAGCAGGACAACCGTCGATCTGATGCTGGCCAACCAGATTGGAAAAGTATGGGGGGATGCTACGGAGAAAAATTTCGGACTCGCCTTTTCAGTATTGACTGAAACCGGGCAAAACAAGGGTGGACAAGGGAGTACGGGCACATTTGAATGGGGCGGATATTTCAATACCCAGTATTTTGCTGATCCAAAGGAGAAAATCATCGGCATCATCATGAAACAGACCCAGGGTAGCGTCAGGGATGAATCCGGATGGAAGTTCAAACAACTGGTGTTCCAATCAATTGATAACTAGCCAGGAAGTATCAAACTGAAGACTTTGCCAGAAATGAAAATGGGTCGGTTGTGATGTAATCAAAGGGTTGAACAGTTTATAGCATTCGACCAAATATTAAACATCCTATCACAAATTATTTGACCACCATTCTCAGACCTCTTCTCTACCAACACCGATAAATCAAATCCGAAAATGATTCAACCCTTTGGTGAAATGTCTTCGCTATCGGGGGTTAGGACAAATTTTATATCTTAGCAGGATGGCAGATACGAAAACAAAATATTTGTTTGACAGGGGATTAACTCCGGTATATACATTTTCAAAAAGGTGGTTCTATGGTACAGTTATTTTGCTTGTATTTCTTGTTATTCTTACCTATTCGGGAGCGATCAGGAATAACTTTGTAGACTGGGATGATAGTGAATATGTAATCGACAATAAACTTGTACGATCGGGCGGAGAAACCGATCTGATGGAGATTTTTTCCACGGTTGTTTCTTTGAATTACCATCCGCTAACTATACTCAGCCTGAGCCTGAATGATAATGGTTGCAGGGATTGTCCGGACGGGATATCACCAAAACCATTTATCATTGGTAATATCATTTTGCACACGATTAATACAATCCTTGTATTTACGCTTATCTATTTTCTGTTTACCAGGAATCTGATTCTCGCATTTTTTGTAGCAGCCTTGTTCGCCGTACATCCAATGCACGTTGAATCAGTTGCCTGGATATCTGCCAGGAAAGATGTTCTAAGCAGTTTTTTCTTTTTGCTAGGTCTGATCACGTGGTACAAGTACTTAAACGATAATGCAAGGAAGTATTTTTGGCTTACTCTTACATTTATTCTGTTTATTCTTGCCTGTCTTTCAAAAGCAACTGCAGTTGTATTTCCAGTAATAGCAATCCTGATAAGGTACTTCACCATAAGTGACGAAGCAAATAATTCGTACAAATCAGTGCTGCTAAAGACCTTTTCATTAAGGTCCCTGCTCGCATTAACACCATTTTTTGCAGCTTCGTTGTTGTTTGGATTAATGGCTCTCCGGATTCAGGGCGGTGAAAATTTTCTTGGGATGCTAAAGTTCATGAAAGAATCTGATTCCGTGATAAATATTGTTACTCCCTTTTCGTGGCTGCAACGAAGTCAGGTTGCCTGCTATGGATTCTGGGTTTATCTGATAAAGTTAATCCTCCCGGTAAATCAGTCTTGCTTTTATCCATATCCGGATACGAATGAAATGAACCATGGAAATTTTCCGATAATCCTCTGGCTCTCTCTCCTGGGGTTTATTATTACCTTTCTGCTAGTAGTTTTTTCAATGAAGAAAACGAATTTATTCTTTTTCAGTTTCGGATTCTCCCTCGTTATGATGTTGCTTGTACTACAATTTATATCGGTAGGTAAAGCCATCCTTGCAGAAAGATATACTTACCTTCCATATATCGGGATTTCGATCATACCTGCATATTTTATATCGCAATATACCGGCAAGAACAGAAAATGGCTGCTATTACTATCAGTATTCTATGTTTTGGTTATGATGTTTCTTGCAAGGAAACAGGTAAATGTATGGTATGATACCGGAACGCTCTGGAGCCAGGCAATAGAAAACCACCCGAATCAGGAGCTGGCATGGAGGGCCAGGGGCAAATATTATTATGGGCAATCGGCACGCGTTGATAATAAGATCGAACAGAAGAACCTGGAGGATAAGGCCCTTTCGGACTTCAAGGTGGCTATGGAGCATAAAACTGCATCATCAGATGTCTATGAGGGAATGGGTGTACTACTGCAGTCGAGGGGGGAATTTAGAACCGCGCTTAAGCTTCTTAATATGGCTATCAGTTTAAATCCCGAAAATGGAAGGAGCTACTACAACCGGGCAATAATCTTCGATCAGATGAACCTGAAGGAAGAGGCGATAAAGGATTATGATTCAGCATTGGCAAAGGATCCTAAAGAAGCCCTGGCAATAATCAGGAATAGAAGCGCTTTATATTTAGAGACGGGGAAGTTCGATAAAGCGTTAAAAGATTTGGACGAACTCATACGAATTGAAAAAACGAACTTTGTTCACTATTATAACAGGGCCTTTTCAAAAGTCATGCTAAAAGATTATGACGGAGCCATTGCCGATTACCAGATAGTTCTGAAATTTAATCCTGGTGATAAGCAAACCCTGGAACAAATTAGGGTTTTGACTGATTCTAAAAAGAATAAACAGGAATATGATACTAGATAAAAAAATCGTTGTTGTTTTGCCTGCATACAATGCGGGAAAAACTATTTTAAAAGTACTTAATGAAATTCCTAAGGATATAGTAGATGATGTCATTTTAGTTGATGATTATAGTACAGACGATACAATAATAATTGCAAAAGAATATGGTTTAAAAAGTATCATTAAACATGAGAAAAATCTTGGCTATGGTGCAAACCAAAAATCTTGTTATGACAAGGCACTGGAATTAGAAGCAGATATAATTATCATGTTACATCCGGATTATCAATACACCCCAAAATTAATTCATTCAATGTCGTATCTTATTGCAAACGAAGTATATGATGTTGTACTTGGGTCACGAATATTGGGTAAAGGGGCTTTGAAAGGAGGAATGCCTTTGTATAAATATGTAGCTAACCGAATATTAACTTTTCTTCAAAATATTATTATAAATCAAAAGCTATCCGAATACCATTCTGGCTATAGAGCTTATTCTTCGAAGGTTTTGAAAAGAATCAATTATCAGGCGAACTCCAATGATTTTGTTTTCGATAATCAAGTTATTACACAAATATGTATGGCTGGTTTTGAAATAGCCGAAATTACATGCCCAACAAAATATCTTCCGGAAGCCTCTTCTATAAATTTCAGTAACAGTATAAAATACGGAATAGGATGCCTTATGACATCAATAAAATACCTATTTCATAGAATCGGATTATTGGAAAGTTCCATTTACAAAGAAAAAGAACAATAAAACTATAAAATGGAACAGCAAATCCCCCCGAGCTATCTCCAGGCTCCCAGGATCATACCGGCAATTCCCAACCCGATAACCATGTAAAATCCATCTATAAGCCATAAGGTTACCGACCGGCGCTGGTAAAGATAGTTGATGCCCAATGTCAACATCGAGAAGAAAAATCCGATGAATGCGCCATAATGCAGTCCGCTTAACATAGTGACATCTTCAGGTTTATGGGAATTGATCACGAAATTCAATGCCCATACCATGAAAAGCATTATCAGAAAACTCAGGCCAAATATCATGGCCATGTTCGCTTTCTTGATTTCCTCTTCTTTGAACCCGACTTCTTTTTGCCAGATTTTTCCGAACAATACCGGACTATACCACAGGGCGCCAAGCACCCAAAAAGCGAGCGAGCCTACCAGCACCGCCCAAACATTGATGAAAGGATAGACCATAAGTAAAAGTATTTAATGGGTTAATTTACGTCAAGGTATACGTATATTGTATAAATTGGTTATTTCAGTTTATTTGAGGAGAATTTCAGGGATTCTGTACAAAGCTCCCGCATATCAGGATCAAATACATGCGGATAAAGACTGTAGGGTTTTCCTGGATTTTACAGGACTAACCTCAAATTCACTCTCGGACTAAAAGGAACTGCCTCTTGATATACATTGACTGAAATTGTCTGATCGACTGGCACCTTTTCAAAATTAGCGTACCTGATATTCTTTGTATCCAGGACATTTAGAATTGATACCCCTGTTTCCCCAGCAGTCTTTCCAATATTGAATCTGACATTTACTGCAACATCCAAACGATTATACTTGGGTGAAATATAAATTGGCTTGGCAGAAGTTCCATTATTAAACAAAAACCCGGAGCCAAATACATAGTTGGCGGAAAGAAAGAGTGGCTTAAGGTTAACAATTACAGCTGTTTTCACCTCATGTCGCTGATCCATAGGAGAGGGTCGGTATGTCCCCTTTGTGAAATATGGAAACCGCTCTTCCGATTTGCTCAAAGTATAGGATATCCAGGCTGAATGTCCCCTGTAATCTTTTCTCAAAAAGAAATCTATGCCATAATCCCTGCCATCTCCTTTGTATATCAGGTTTTTATATTTTTGACTTTTTTTGATGAAACGTGTCAACCCGTCTGTTTGTTTGTAATAAGCCTCTATGCTAAATGTAAGATCATTCTTGTTGTAAGTTGAGCCTAAAACCCAATGGATCGACTTCAGCACCGGTACATTTTCATTGTCGCAGGCAGTCCAGATATACTTATAATTCCCGGTTTCATCCAAAACCGAACTTTTAGAAATAAACTGGTTATATATACCCCAGGCTGCATTAAGTTTAATCTTGTCAGAAAGTCTGAAACTTGCTGAAATTCTCGGTTGCACATATAACTTAACCAAATTAAACGGCAGATCTGCACGCAAACCAAGCTTTAAATCTATCTGACCTGCCAAGGTCAAATGATCCTGGGCATATCCGTTTATTCTAGCGGTTTTAATTTGAAAATTAGTCTGACGAAAGCCCGATGAATCCGCGGTAAGACTGACATCATTGGCTGCAAACCCGAATCCAGTCTCAAGTATGTGCGATTGTGACAGTTTGATATTGTTATCAATCCGGCCACTAATTTCGGATATCTTGTTTCTGGTTGAATTATCATGTTTGAGGACAGAACTCCCGTTAGGTCTTTCTAATTCTAAAACATCACCTATCTCAGTATCCAAAGCGGAATAAGTTGTAGTCAGATTTGTCATATTTCCATTCTTCCATCTGTGCCCGAAGAAGCTGGAGAGTCCATATTGGTCATTTTTTTCTGAATTGGTTTTGAAAAGGGAGTTTACACCAGAGCGTTGATCAATTGTGTATTTAAAACGATCATCTCCCGCCATACTGCTTATATAAAAGAGATCGCCTTTATTGTTGGTCGTTGTAAATTTTATGTTTGCATCCCGATAGTTATAATCAGGAAAAACGGTATAATCAATCGTTGGTTTACTTGCCAAATAATTCTGGACATTGTGTGGAATTACCTTCTTGTTGTTGTATAGATTATAGTATGTTTGTCTGAAGGATAAAAGTAGTGAACTGTTTTTCCACAATGGAAGTTCAACCATTCCATTTGCTGTTACATTATTGATGTTCAGGCTGATGGATGGTTTTTTCATGTTGGCGGTTTTACCATTGATACGAACAATACCTCCAACCCGATCGCCAAGTGTCGCATCAAAGCCGCCTTTAAAAACCTCCACATCTTTAGCTATAAGTGGATTTACAGCGTCGATATCATCATTGAAACTTTTCAATCCCCAGATATTAAACCCATCCAACATTATCTGACTCTGTCCTTCATAGGAACCCCAGATAATTAATCCGTTTGACTGTTCGCTCGACGCCAAAATGCCGGGCATCAATCGCAGCAATGTAAAAATCGAATTATCATTGTTCCCGGGTAGATATCTGGATATTTGGTGATTGAGTCGAATTGAGCCTGCTACATTCCCAACTTGCGTTGTTCGGTCCGGAGATTTTTCCCAGATAACGATTTCGCGCAGGCCAATTATGGAAGGGAGCAACTTTAAATGATGATTAATACCGGCTACAAGCACAGTATCGAGAATATAATATCCGAGATGAACAACTTTTACCCGAAAGGAAGAGTCTTTTTTTACAGCATATGAAAAGCTGCCTTTCATATCTGATATCAGAACGCGATTGTCGATTATCAGTTGTGAAAAGGAGAGGGGCTCATCACTCCTGGCTTCTGAAATCGAACCGGAAAGCAGATAGTTTTTTGGCTGCATCTCTTTTTTTTCGGGAAGAATCATAAATACTTCCCGCCTTTTGGCCAAAGTCAAGGGAAGTCCTTTGATTAACGACATGATTGCCTCTTCCGGTGAGTCAAAATTCTGGTTTACCGTGAGTTTGAATTGTGATAAAAGTTGATCATTAAAAGAAAATTCAAGATGATATCGATCCCTGAGTGCCAACAGAATTTTGTTGAGAGGATCGTTATTTGCATATATCCCTATTTTCTGGGCAGACACAGATGAAGCAGATAATAGGATTAAAAAAAGGACGGAGATGAAGCCAGACCGCATCAAACTTTTGAATATTAATTAACCCGGAATTCAGTTATTGAACTCCTTTCAAAAGTAAGCTCTAAGGAGGTACAAACCAAATCTAATACTTCTTTTTCAGACAACGATTTTGAAAAATTTCCGGTATAGGTCAAGCTGGAGTCTGCCTGGTATTGAATTTTTATATTATACTGACGTTCAATTTCATGAATTACTGAAATGACGGGTGTTCCAGTGAAAAAGAACTTATTGTTGCGCCATGAAATTACCGTACTAGCCTTGACCTCCTTAACCAAACGTAAATCGCCCGCATTACTGATATAAGCTTGTTCATTCGGATATAAGAATACAATTTCACTCTTATCGGAAGATACGACCTGTACTTTTCCTGTAAAACAGGTGACATTGTATTCGTTGAGCCTTGAAAAAATATTAAAACTGGTGCCCAGAACAGTTGTTTCACCCAAGTTTGAATGCACTTTAAATTTGCTGCCACGCGTTACCTTAAAATAGGCCTCTCCGTCAAGGTTGACAGTCCTGGAAAGATTGAACCAATAAGGGTGATACCATAATGACGATCCTGCATTTAACTCCACATATGAATTATCGGGTAATGTACAGGTTATATGCTCTCCAGCCTTGGATTCAACAGTTTTGGTATAGAATCTGAAAAAAGAGGTTACACCCACAAGCAATAACAAAGAAGCAGCCAAAGCAAATCTGAACAATGGACGTAAAAATATCTTGCGGCCTGATTGTTTTGGTTGATCCATTCGTATCATGAGATTATTCCATACCTCTTCCTTTGAAACCGGGAAATCCAGATCAATTTCAGGAAAGAGGAGGATATTCTCTCTCTCGTTAAGTTTTGTCTTTAATTCTTTGCTCATTTTTGGTAGCCTATTGCTTCCTTTATAAAATCCAAGGCATTCTTCATTCTTTTTTCAACTGCCTTTACTGATAAGCCAAGATTATCAGCAATTTCATAATATTTCAAACCATCCATTCTGCTCATCAGAAAAACTGTGCGCTGCTTTTCAGGCAGTTTTTCCAGGGCGAGTTCATAGTTTCTGCTCAATTCTTTGAACCTGACCAACTCTTCCGGACTTTCTCCAAATGTTTCATCCACTGCTTTAGCCATGAATTTCATATGGACTTTCTGTTGTCTGTGCTGGTTGATAAAAACATCACCTGCAATTTTATACAATAAAGCTTTGATGTTTATATTTTCAATTTGCATTTTCTTCTCCCACAAAGTCACAAAGGTCTCCTGAGCTACCTCAATTGCCTGCTCTTTATTGCCAGATCGATAGTAAATGTAGTTACGAACGTCGATAAAATGTGTGTCGAATATATTTTTAAACTCTTCGTGTGTCAATTTTTCCTTTATTTCTTGGAAGCACTAAACTACAAAAAGGTTTTTTACTCTCAAAACCAGGCCTCCACTGTCTTCAATCCCTGAAACCAGATGGTGTACTATCTAAGCTCTTACGGGATTAAAACAATCGATCAAGAAAAAGTAAAGTTAAAATCACTTGGCACTCCATATGATGAAACTATTTTTATTCCGAATACGCATTACGTTGTTCAACGATTTGCTCCCATGGCATGTAATTTATTGATCTGGGACTAATCCAGTTTCCAAACCTGATCGCTTGGAGGTAATAACCTGCCAGTTTAATGTAAGCAAGGGTACATATATTGCATCGCTTTAAAAAGAAGAAAATCATTCCAAAAAATGCCGGAATCAATCCCAACACAAGATTGTTAATTATCAGGATCAGATGCATATAAAAAGCTCGTTCCTTCATTTCATGTTTCGTAATATAAACATGTCTGGAAATATTAACCTCTGTTTTGGTCATCACGGTAATCTCCTTATTTAAACGTGAAGATCCCCCGTGCAAATGCCCGACTTCCGCGGTTTTCAGCGTAACGATTTCGCCATGCCTGAGTCTGGCACGTCGGCACAAATCCACATCTTCGTAATACATCCAGAAATCATCATCCCATTTGCCAAGTCTGACGAAGCTATCCTTACGGATCATGATTACAGAACCTGATACCCAGTCCGGATAGATATAATGCTTCGTCTCCCCGATCGATTTCTCAATGCTCCCGGCAAATGGCTTCCTGATTGCACGCAACCATCCCGTTAAGGTAGAAAGGGTTAAAAATTGTCCGTATGGCTTGTCGGCCTTACCGTTTTCCCCGATCTGACTGCATGATACAATGGAATATTCGGGCCTGACCCGAACTTCTTCAAGCATATCGAAGAGTGCATCGGGGTTAACATTAGTATCCGGATTAAGAAACAACAAATTGGTTCCATTGCTGTACGATGCGCCTAGGTTACATCCATTGGCGAAACCATTGTTTCCTGTGTTGGAAATAAAAATAAACTGTGGAAACAATCTGATATATTCGGCTTTTTTCCCATCATTCGACTGGTTATCAACTACAATGACTTCAAAAGAAAAGCGATTATCCTGAATGTTTTGAAGAGATTGAAGGCATCTTGTAAAACTCTCCCCTCCCTTGTAATTGACTATTATAACGGATATGTCAATCATTTGATAGTAATTTGTTTGGTTCCTTGCGAGTTGGTCAATGTCGCTAAATTGTCACATTCCCCGTTTCCATAATCAATAGTTCCAATCTTACCATTGCTGTTTTTGAATTCAATTATACCCTGAGTAATGAATTTACAAGTTCCCTTTTTAACCAATGGTTTTGTAATAGTTCTGGAATAGGAGTCTCCCTTTGCATCGGTAACTGAAACACTGCCTGTAATATTTATAATATCGTCTGCCGGATTGAATTCAGTATCAAAACCTGCGATCCATATTCTTGTTTTTTCAGCTACACGATGTAATTTTGTTCCATCGGCCAAAGTCACGGTCAGGTCAGATTTTTCAGAAAAAGTTGGAGCGGTATCCTTTGTTTTGGTTTTGACAGTCGTTCCGGAAATGCCTATTGAATCGACCGAATAGTCGGCGTAAGTAACGGAGATAGTAGTTCCCCATGATTTTGGGGCACCTGAAAGAACCATTGTTATTTTACCTTTCAAAACGGTCCCATTCTCAAGTACAGTACTTTCACCATAGTCGAGTACCATTGTTTTTGGAAAGCCCCCATTCGTGGTCACAATAGAAATATTTGGCGTGATTCCTTTAAAATAGTGAAACTTGAATGCAGGGAAATGCTCAAACAGCATTTTAAAGAATGCAAAGTCCATAATATGTCCACTTTTCAATGCCCCCTGATCATATGCTGAAATGGAAGCTTCGGCCGTTGAGATCATGTCGGTTTCATAGTTTGTGGCTTCGATAGCATTGTCAATTTTTGCATCTTTCAAAACCACTGCAAAAGTATTTGCAGGTGTTATTGAGGCATCTTTTCCAGTTGCAGAAAATTTTTCGCTACATGCAGAGTAGGAAAGCCCTGCAGCAATGCATAACAATCCAAATAACAGATTTCGCATACAATTTTTTTTAATTGTTGTTTACCTATTACCGTATGAAAAGGGTTTTACCCTACTTTTTATTTGAAATAAATTTTACTTGGATTATTGTATTGTCCAGGTTCTTCAGACGGTGTGGAATTAAATGAAAGAAATCTTTCTGGTGAGCATCTTCCCGGACAATGAGATTCTGCACAGAAATATTCCGCTTCCATTGTTTCCCCCAAGGATGTCGTGCGGATCCCAATTGATGGTATATATTCCAGGTGATTGCCGGCTACGTAACAGCGATTTTACTTTTTGACCGATCATGTTAAAGATATCTATACAAACATCTTCAGTGTGGTTAATTCCGTATTCAATTGTAACATAATTTCTTGCCGGATTGGGGTAAACATTTATAGAAATCCGGTCGTCAATTTGCGGTATAAGCGGTACGCTGGTAATTGTAGAGTTGTATACCTGGAGAGTATCCTTGTTGGTAAGACAAATGTTGTCGAACCACAAAGCCTTTCCTTTTAAATCACCCTGTTCTGAAACGATAAGGAAATTATCTGTTGCCTTCCAGTCATAAGCGCCAATGGAGTTAAACCAACCATTGTCCCAGGCACCCTGATCCTTGAAATTTCTGAGTGGAACATATACTTTGTGCCATCTCCCGTCCCATGGAACGATAGCCTCATCAATGGTATAACCCATCCGCCAGGGATGGTCCTTGGGATCGGATGTTTTGGTGTCTACAAAGCGGATGTCAAACTTGGTGCCAGGCGTGTTTCCCCTTACCAGGAAGCTAACGGCATAGTTGTCGGCGACCAGCTTGGATAAGTCTTTGTTGGGGATGAAATCAAAACCAATGTAACCATATTGTGCTGTACCGGTCCAGTAAATGCAATATTTTCCGTTGTTGGGTTCAGTGGTAGAATAGTAGTCGATGGTCCCTCCACCCGCATTGCTTGATGCAAAGATTTTCTCACAGATAAAATCAGTATAAACCGGAAAGCCGACAGAATCCGGCTTGATCTCAAAAATCTTCTGGGCCGGGGTATTCAAACCAAGCGCTTTGATCATCGGAATGTTCAGATTGTAGTCGAACAAGGCATCCGTTCCGTTTTGAAAAAGTCCAAATCCACCCTGGTAATCCCAAATTGTCCAGGGTATGCCCTTCTCCTCCAAATACTTTCTTACCTCATTGTACCAGGATACCCGGAATACATCGTAGCTATTTTTCATATAAACCCCAAATTCACCGCAGAAAACCGGAACCTTCCTGCTATTCTTAAATGCAACTGCCACATCAATAAGCTGTTTGATTTTGGCTACATTGCCATCTTGCGGGTAGTTGTTGTATGCGCTATTTATCCAGGAGCCAATCAGTTGGGCGGGCAAGGCAGGCATCTGCCCGGCCACGTAAGGAAACGGGACATTGGCCAGCGGCGCCATGGAGGGTGTAACCCAGGTGGCTCCCTGATGGGTAAACAAGAAAGGATCGTAAAAATGAAAGGTGTAGAGCAGATTGGTATCGGTATAATAAGGCAACTGGCTCAATTCGTTGTAGGTGTTGAACCCTGAAGGTCCTACAACTATTGTATGTTTGACATCCATACTCCGAATGGCATCGATAGACGTTTGTTGAATTTTCCCCCAGAGAGCTGTTGTTATTCCGTTTGGCTCGTTCATAATTTCGTACAGAAGATAACCGGAACGGTTCTTATAGTGACCGGCCATTTGTTTCCAGACTTTGGCCAGTATGATCTCCAGATCCGGGTTCTTGCTCGCGATATCATCACTCGAGTGGTTGTCAAGCATGAGATAAATATTCAACTCTTCGGCCCAATTAACTGCCTGATCGAGAAAGTCATAAAAGAGAGGATCGAGGTTGTAATCAGGCTTTCCATCCGTCATATAAAAGAGGTTGATGGGGAGACGGATCACGTCGCAGCCCAGACTCTTTATGTTTTCAAAATCTTTTTTGGTGTATTTGGTAAATTGTATCTGTTTGGCACCGGAGACTTGAAACCAACCGGTCAGGTTTACACCGCGTTGGAAAGGGATTTGCGCCCGAAGTGGTAATCCTGGAAAGATCACAAGAACGAATAGTATTATCGCGATGGTTCGTCTCATAGGTTTATCCACTCAAGGCAGAATTTTCGACAATTTACAATTTTTGAGCTCAAAAATCCCAGGATCACGCTTAATTCTCCATTCTTCTTATCCAGTGCGTGCTTTTCCCGGAAAACAGCCAAAGGTTAGTCTAAAAAATGATAATTTTAACTGTTTAAAATGATGCCATTGGTAGCTTATTGATACGGGTTAAAATTAGATGGAACTTGATTTGAAAAAATTGATAAATCTGAAATACAGGCTGGCAGCGGTTCTATTCCTCAATCTTCTGTTTTCGCTAAATGTCTTGGCCGTAAAATTTTACAGCGTCAACTCTTTGTTTGGAATTTCGATGCGGGAGACAAATTCGGTATGCAAGGATGATAATGGATTTGTTTGGGCATCTTCGAAAACTGGTATTTTAAGACTATCAAAAGACAGTCATCATATTTATCGGCTTCCGTACGAATCAACAGACGTAATCAGAGTAAGGCTGATATACAAGGACCTCAAACTTTATGCATATACCAATAATGGACAAATCTTTTATTATGATCCGGTATATGACAAGTTTGAACTGATATTGAATCTCAGAAAGCAAATAAATGACATCAATATCATTTTATTTGATCTGCTGGTAGATGATAAAGGTATTTGTTGGATCGCAACCTCTTTGGGATTGTATAAATACCAGTCAGGAAAACTTTCCCCGGCTTTTGAATTTTCCTCGAACAGATATGCGGTAAATTGGTATGATTCGAAAAATATTATTGTCGCAAAGCAGGATGGAATCTGGCTATTTGCTATCAATTCGCTGGAAAGGAAGCATATTTATGAAAACAGAAATTTAAACTCGTTTGATTTTTTCACCCTTTATTTCGACAAGGACCAAAATAAACTTTGGCTTGGAACTGTATCTGAAGGATTGTTCTTTTACAATTTCAGGAATGGAACTTGTTCTAATCAACTAAATTCGGTTTTACCCAAACAACCAATCCTGGCTATTGAAGAAAATAGTGATACTACCTGTCTGATTGGATTTGATGGTCAAGGGATTTGGGAAATGGATAGGAGAAATCAAAAGGTCCTGAATATTTATAAAGAAAGTTTGGACAACCCATCATCCTTGAGGGGAAATGGTGTGTATGACCTGTTTTGCGATAATAACAGCAGGGTCTGGGTGTGCACATATAGTGGGGGGCTATCTTTTTTCGATCAGGCCTCTCCTTTGGTGAATCAAATAGTTCATCTTTCCAATAATAGCAATTCATTAATTAACAATGATGTAAATAGTATTATTGAAGATCATAGGGGAAAACTTTGGTTTGCGACAAATAATGGAATCAGTAGTTGGGATTTGACAACGAATAAGTGGTGTAGTTTTTACAATGATAAGGAGACGCAGGCCCAGGTATTTCTATCACTTTGTGAAGATAACCAGGGAAGAATATGGGCAGGCACCTATTCTTCGGGAGTATATGTTCTTGATGGAAGGACAGGGAAAGAGCTTGCCCATTATAGTAAAAATGGGAAAGGCTCCCCGTTGCTAAATGATTTTATATTTAATATTTACAAAGATCGTAGCGGGGATATTTGGTTAGGAGGTGGCAGTGGTTCTGTTGTTTGTTATTTGTCCAGGGAAAATAAATTCAGGACTTATTCCAATGAACCGATTGGATGCTTTGCTGAATTATCTGATAACCAGATTCTTTTGGGATGTAGTTATGGATTGTCGCAACTAAACAAACAATCCGGTGATATCAGAAGATTGATAGAGGGTTTGCTGGTTCGTGATGTTCTGGTAATGGGAGGTGATGTTTGGATTTGTACTTCCGGAGATGGATTAATCAGATACAATTACAAGTCTGGCGAAACAGAAAAATTTACGGCACAGATGGGGTTGCCCTCGAATTTTATTAACAGCATTGTATATGCAAATGATTATTTGTGGCTAGGAACAGAGAATGGATTGTGCAGGTTTGATCCAAAGAATAAAAACGCACTTACCTATTCTTCAATTTACTCACTTTCAAGGACTTCATTTAATAATTGTTCGCACGCTATATTGAAGAATGGTCAATTGGCCTGGGGAACCAATAATGGAGCGCTAATTTTTGCGCCAAATCTTGTCGATGAGTCATCGACAAAAGGAAAGATTTTTTTTCAGGATTTGACTGTTGCGGGTCGTTCGATCAGGGATATACCCACTTTCAATCTGAAAACTCCAATAGATAGCTTACAGGAGATTAATCTCAAGTATTTTCAAAATACAATTAGTCTTGAATTGCTTTCACTAGGTCAGACTCCCGGATCAAAATTTTCGTGGGAAATGGAGGGATTTGACCAGCAATGGAGTCAACCTACCGTGAACAATGTTATTAATTATACCAATATTCCAAGCGGGCACTTTAAATTAAGAATAAAACTTTATGACAGTTCGTTGAGCAATGTCTTGGCCGAACGGTCCATTGTAGTTAAGCTTATCCCTCCATTTTGGAGGACGGGATGGTTTTGGGCGCTCATTATTATGGTTTTATCCGTAATCATCTTTCTTTATTTGTTGTACTACATTAACCGGCTGAAACAGGAACATACCGAAGAAAAGGTACGGTTTTTTACCAATACTGCCCACGATATCCGGACTTCACTGACCTTGATCAAAGCTCCTGTTGAGGAGTTAAGCAACGAAAAAAACTTAACCGAATCGGGGAAATACTATTTAAATCTGGCCATTGAACAGGCGAGGCAACTCACCTCTGTTGTTACCCAATTGATGGATTTTCAAAAGGTTGATGTTGGCAAGGAACATCTGTTGCCGTCGATGACAGATATAGTAAAACTTGTCTCAAGCCGCAGGATCATGCTGGCTTCTTATGCAAAAAGCAAGAACATTGAACTCGTGTTTGTTCCGGATCGTGAGAGTTACATAACGGCTGTGGATGAGTCGAAAATGGAGAAAATCATCGATAATCTGATTTCTAATGCCATTAAATATTCACTCAACAATAGTCAAATCCGGATTGATCTCAGATGTGAAGATAAAAAATGGATGCTTCAGGTAAAAGACAATGGAATTGGAATTAGCAGAAAGGCAAAGCGACAGTTGTTTAAAGAATTTTACAGAGGCGACAATGCGATCAATTCAAAAGTTGTCGGGTCAGGAATAGGGCTTTTATTGGTAAAAAATTATGTAGCCATGCATGGCGGTAACATCAGTTGCAGCAGTCAGGAAAATGTCGGATCAACATTTCAGATTGTCATACCGTTTAAAACGTTATCAGTGAAACCATCAGCAACAAATGCACATGTCGATATACCAACGGCTTCCAGCCATATTGTGGACGTTTCCCGGCAATCAGAACCTGAAACCGAAATTCAGACTTCAAAAGAGATGAAAGTGTTAATTGTGGAGGATAACGACGATCTTTTGAATTTTATGAAGGCGATTCTCAGTAATGATTTTAAGGTGTATACAGCTGTCGATGGAAAGAAAGCCTGGGAGTTCATTTCGAAACAAATCCCTGATCTGGTTGTGTCGGACATCATGATGCCAAATATGGACGGTTTTGAATTGTGTAAAATCATGAAATCGACCTACGAAACTTCACACATTCCAATTGTTTTGCTAACGGCCCTGTCCGAAAAGACAGATCAGTTGCATGGTTTGGGACTGGGAGCAGACGATTATCTGACCAAACCATTCGACATGAATCTTTTGATTCAACGAATCAAGTCGATTATTCACAATCGGGAGGTTGTAAGGGGAAAAGCGTTAAAGCTGATAAATGGCGATTCAAACGAACATATTCTGACGAACGAACTCAACGACAAATTTGTGAAGAAAATGCTGGAGGTTGCCAGGACCAACATTGCCAATACAGAATTCGGCAAGGAAGAATTTGCCTCGGCAATGAATGTTAGTTCGTCTTTGCTTTATAAAAAGATTAAGTCATTTACCGATCAATCCCCAACCGATTTTATCAAAACCATCAGGCTCAATCATGCGGTGGAATTGTTGCGTTCAGGAAACTATTCAGTTACTGAAGTAAGCGAACTTTGTGGTTTTACCAGTTTGGGATATTTCAGCACCGTTTTCAGTAAACATTTCGGGAAATCGCCATCTGAAATTTTGGAATAAGCGCATAGTTTCAGGTACATAACCAGTAAGTCTAATTGATCTAGAAACTGCCGGTGCCATGCCTTATTAGGTGACAACAGGATTGTTATGCATCTTCAGTGGCCATCCAATCGGATATTATTTATCCAAAATCAACAATCAAATATCTATTATTGAAAGTCTTCACCCGAGGCCCTTAGTACTTTTATTACACACATAATTGACTAAAATTATATCTATGAAAAAATGCATGTTAGTACGGGTAGCAATCATTATGCTACCTATGATGCTATTGTCGTATTGGACCTATGCCCAATCCGTTCGGGTGAAGGGTACGGTAACCGACGAAGGCAGAAACCCCATGGTGGGAGTAAATGTAATAATCAAAGGAACAACTATTGGTATCGTTACTGATGCCAATGGAAAGTATCAGATTGATACCGATTCCAAATCAACACTTTCTTTCTCTTTTATTGGGTATACAGCCCAGGACATTCTAGTAGCGAACCGTAAGGAGATCAACATCAAACTCCTCCCGGACAATTTACAGGTGGATGAAGTAGTGGTTGTGGGATATGGAACGCAGAGGAAAGAAGCTGTTACAGGTTCAGTTGCTTCAATGAAAGGAGAGGTAATTCGCGATATGCCTTCGTCTAATATTACGCAGGCTTTACAAGGTCGCGTTGCAGGAGTTGAAATGTCGCAAACCTCAACTAAACCGGGCGCTGAAATGCAAATCCGTATTCGCGGCACACGTTCGCTAACTGCCAGCAATGATCCGTTGGTGGTACTCGACGGTATCCCTTTTGCTGGAAACATCAGTGACATCAACCCGAATGAGATCAAGAGTATTGATATTCTGAAAGATGCATCGGCAACTGCTATCTACGGATCTCGTGGCGCTAACGGTGTACTCCTGGTAACAACCAACAGGGGACAAAGCGGTCAGAAAGCGAGGATAACCTATAATGGCTACTATGGTGCAAGCAAGGCATTTTCCAAGTTTGACATGATGGACGGAGAGAAGTTTGCTGCGATGCGGGCTTATGCCAATATGCCTGCGTACGTAAATAATACAGCGGATGAAATTCAGGGAACTAATACCGATTGGCAAGGCTTGTTTTTTAAAACAGGTGCTGTACAAAGCCACGATGTAGGCATTTCGGGTGGAACAGAACGCGGCGCTTATACCTTTGGGATTGGCTATTATAAAAATGAAGGGGTTGTACCCCTGGAAGTGTTTAGTCGTATTTCAATGCATGGCAGCATTGATCAGGAAGTAGGTAAATTCGTCCGCATCGGTTTCACCACCAACAGCAACTACAATGTGACAGAAGGAGCAAGTTCGGGAGGACTGTATCAGGTATTACAGAATGACCCGCTTCTCTACCCTTATAATGCTGATGGCACCTGGAAAAGAACCGTAGATATGCCGGCAGATAAAGGTATATGGGTCTATACGAGAGATGTTTTACAGGCCAATAAAGATCGTATGCTTAGCCAAACTAAAGGCTTCGGGGCTTACAATACAGTTTATGGCGAGGTGAAAATACCAGGTGTTGAAGGTTTGAAATATCGTATCAACGTAGGTTTGAACTTTCGTACCTCAACCGGAGGTAGCTACACCGGACAAGGAATAAATAATGCTTCAGCAACCAATCCTTCTTCAGCGTCAGTCACTAACTCGTTGAGAACTAATTGGGCAATTGAAAATTTACTTACCTACGACCGCACCTTTGCCGCTAAGCATCAAATAAATGCCGTAGCGATGTATTCCGCCGAGGAAACCCTGTACAATCAGTCACGGATGACTGCAAAGGGTGTTGCCGAAAATTTCCAATGGTATAATTTGGGTATGACAGATGGTGAAAGGTCTATTCTCCCCGGAGACCAACAATACCAGAAAAGTGGCTTGATGTCGTATATGGGTCGTGTAATGTATTCGTACGACAGCCGTTATATGATTTCGGCTACCGTTCGCTCCGATGGCTCCTCAAGATTGGCCACCGGACATAAATGGCATACTTATCCAGCCGTATCTATGGGATGGAATGTCAAAAAAGAAAAATTCATGGAGAATGTCAATTGGCTTGACAATCTAAAACTGAGAGTAGGCTATGGAGAAACCTCCAATCAGGCCGTCGCTCCTTACGCCACACTGGGTGGTTTGAGTACCCGACCTTATAACTTCGGTGATGCAAGCGCTAATTTTGTAACAGGTACTTATGTAAGTACATTGCCTAACCCCGCATTAGGATGGGAATATTCCAAAACCTGGAACTATGGTGCGGATTTCTCCCTGCTGCATAATCGTCTGTCCGGTACATTTGAATATTATGTAACCAACACCAAAGATCTTTTGCTGAGTGTAAACCTTCCTCAAACATCGGGTGTAGGTAGTTACATGGCAAATGTAGGCGAGACTCAAAACAAAGGTTATGAATTTTCGCTCAATGGCACTATATTGGACAACCTCAATGGTTGGACATGGACTGCCGGTATTAACTTGTATTCTAACCACAACAAAATTGTATCCCTTGCATCAGGAAACCTTAAGGACGAGGGTAACGCATGGTTCGTTGGCCACTCCATCAATGTAATCTATGCCCCCAAGAAGATAGGGCTTTGGCAACAAGGTGACCCCTATATGGCTATCCTTGAGCCGGGCGGAAACTTAGGTATGATTAAAGTAGAATATCTCGGCGACTATTACAAAGCAGGTGATAATATACCGACAGGCAGACAAGTAGGAGACCCTGTAAGAGCAATAGATGGAGGAGGTAAGGACCGCCAGGTTCTTGAAGTAGATCCCAACTTTCAAGGTGGTTTCAACACCTCTGTGGCGTACAAGGGATTTGACCTGACCGTGATTGGCGCCTTCAAAAGCGGCGGCACGCTAGTCAGTTCACTTTATGGCGCCAGCGGTTACCTCAATATGTTGACAGGGCGGAGAGGACAAGTGAATGTAGACTATTGGACACCCGAAAATACTGGGGCAAAATATCCGAAACCAGGTGGCTTATTGAGTGGTGACAATCCGAAATACGGTAATACCCTGGCTCTCTTTGATGCTTCGTTTATGAAAGTACGAACCATTACTTTGGGATATAATCTAAGTAAAAAAATAGTTAAAGATCTTGGGGTTCAAAATCTGCGGTTTTATGCTACTGTTCAGAATCCATTTGTGTTGTTCGCACCTTACACAAAAGAAACAGGCATGGATCCCGAAACTAACTCCTATGGCAATGAAAATACGGCAACGACAGGTTTGGTTAACAATCGTATCCTGACCATAGGCACCAACTCACCTTCTACGCGCAACTACATGTTAGGCGTTAGTTTAACATTTTAAAAACTTCTAAATAAAGATAACATATGAAAAAGATAAATATCAAAGTTTTGATAGGAGCGCTGATGATGTTGTTCCTGTCGGCTTGTAGCGATATCTTGAAAGAACAGCCGCGAGCTACTTATGAACCCGGTTTTTTCACAACCAAGGAAGGTGTTCAGAGCGGACTGACCTCTATGTACGCTCACTTGCGTTACATCTATGGGCAAGGCTATTACTATAATATTACCCTTACCGGTACCGACGAATATACCTGGGCGGCAAGCGCCGATGCAAACTTTAAAGATGCAGACATGACCAGTGGCGGAACAATGACGCCATCCACCTCACGTTCCGATGTGCTTTGGAATGCGGCATTCCCCAATATCAACACCGCAAGTGGTGTAATCGAAAATGCAGAAGCGGTAGGTTTGGCTCCTTCTTTGATAGCTGAAGCCCGCTTTTTTCGTGCATTCGACTATTTTCAGTTGGTCCAAACCTTCGGTGGAGTACCTCTTGATTTGGGTGGGGGTATTCTGAAATTCAACAAATCTACTGTGAGAACATCCGTACGCAATACCGTGCCAGAAGTTTATACAAAGGGTATATTTCCGGACTTGAAACAAGCTGTAATTGATCTTCCTGACGCTCCCCGTATTGTTGGGGCTGCCACGAAAACAGTTGCTCGCCTTTATTTGGCCAAGGCTTACCTGACTTACGCATGGTGGTTGCAGAATCCCAATAATGCTCCGACGTATCCAACAGCTGCTCGTACCGACCCCGATGGACATGATGCAGCCTGGTATTTCCAACAAGCTTATGATATAGCTACCACAGCGATCGCCAGTCCTGGGACTTTTGGCTTACAGCCTTCATACTACAGAGTCCACTTAGCGCAGAATGACCGTAACAACGAAATCTTGTTACTTGCCGACCATACCAATGCAAGCGAACAATATAATGGCGGAATCAGTTTTTCGTACGGAAACGGAGAAGCGCCGGATAACTTTGCATCCTGGATGGTGACACCACAGATGGAGAATCTAAGAAGTGCGAAGAATCCAGATGGAACGGGAGCTACAAGTTCTGTCCCACGAGAAGCAGCGCAATGGGGTGGTCGTCCCTGGACACGTATGGCTCCGCCTATTGGCGTCTTTTCAAATACGTTTGCTGATAAGACCAACGACTCGCGTTATGACGGTACTTTTACAAGCGTTTACCGTGGGAATTGGAATAAGAGTGCAAGTACTGCCTCAATTAATGTCATGTATAATGCCAACAAAATGCCAGTATACGTAGGAGATGCCATATTGTCTTTCTTACCGGATGAAACACTGGCTGGTTCTACTACATACCCTGCTGGACTTGGCAATATTGGTGCTGGTCAAATTCCAGGAAGAGCCGATTATGTAATCTCTCCGCGAGCTATAAACCGACAGTATTATCCGGGATTATGGAAACTTGGAACATATCGTACCGACAATGGCACCGGATTAGGAACTCCTAATGGTAGTACCTGTCGTCCGTTTGATATCGCCAAATTCTCTGAACTCTACCTGGTAGCTGCCGAAGCAGCAGTTAAGGGTGCAACAACTAAAACCGGGCAAAGTGCAAGGGAACTGATCAATGTTCTCCGTGCAAGGGCCGGGAAATGGAGCTTTAGTAATGCTGAAAATAAGGCAAAAGTAGAAGACCATAGCGCTGCAATGATTGCGGCCACTCCGGCAACGATAGATATTAATTATGTTCTGGCTGAACGTTCACGCGAATTTTTTGGCGAAGGCTATCGCTGGTTCGACTTGGTGCGTACACAAAAGTGGGAAGAAATTGCCGGTACGTATGAAATCGCTGATGCAGGAAGCCATTCTCCCAAAACGTTTACCCGTACTATCAACAAGGCGGTTCATTATCTACGTCCTATTCCTCAAGGACAAATTGATAGACTAGACATGAGCGACACAGAAAAAGCCGCTTATCAAAATCCCGGATATTGATTTGCAGGATTGTTTTTAGGATATCTGCTGAGATTAAATACGTAAATTAATAGAAAGCTTGTAGCAAGTGAAAATGCAGAGAGGGATATCGTACGATGACCAATCGTACGGGTCCCTTTCTTTAAATCCAATAATAACCTATAAATTGCAATTCCATAAAAACGAAATAAAAATGTCTACCCGACCCAAAATATTCTTGATAGCTGCCCGGTTTCAGGTTTTCATCAAGTCGTTGTTTGTATTTTTAGCGATGGTCACAATTGTCTTTAATACCAGTAAATTGTTGGCCAGCGAATTGGGTCGGAACCTAGGTCCCCAATTATCCAAAACTCCTGATAAAGGATCTTTTTCACTGATATCAAACGGTAAACCCTCAGTACTGACATACTCTTCCAACGATTTTGCAGGTGTTGCAAAGGCGATGAATTACTTCAAGTCAGACCTAAAAATGGTTTCAGGAAGCGAACCATTACTTGCTGTAGATTCACTTCCTGTTGGATCACAACTGGTTATTGCCGGAACTCTTGGGCATAGCAGGCTAATTGATCAGCTGGTCAGTGAAAAGAAGATTGATTTAAGCCAGTTGAACGGTAAATTAGAACAATTCATCATTCAGGTGGTTGAAAATCCGTTTCCGGGAATAGAAAACGCATTGGTAATAGCCGGAAGTGACAAGCGCGGAACTATTTTCGGAATCTTTGAACTGTCGAAACAAATGGGTGTTTCGCCCTGGTATTGGTGGGCCGATGTCCCTGTCGAAACTCAATCAAATGTTTATGTGAAACCGCAACGCTTTACATTGGGCGAACCGGCGGTAAAATACCGTGGCATTTTCCTGAACGACGAAGAACCGGCCCTTGGTCGCTGGGCTGTTGAAAAATTCGGAGGGTTTAACAGCCAGTTCTACGAAAAACTGTTTGAACTTGTACTGCGAATGAAATCGAATTTCGTGTGGCCGGCCATGTGGTGGGGAGCTTTCAATAGCAACGATCCGAAAAACACCCAATTGGCTGATGACATGGGAATTGTGATGGGAACATCGCACCACGAACCGATGAACCGGGCCCATGCCGAATGGAGACCATTTGGAGGTAAAGATTGGAACTACGAGAAAAATCCTGAACAATTGCGGAAATTTTGGACAGAAGGTATTGAACGTACCAAAAATGTTGAAACAATTGTGACCCTTGCCATGCGCGGCGATGGCGATATGGCAATGTCGGCCAACACCAATGTTGCATTGCTTCAGCGAATTGTTGAGGATCAGAGGAAAATCATTACTGAAGTCACAGGAAAGCCAATTACTGAAACGCCACAGGTTTGGGCGCTATACAAAGAAGTACAGGATTATTACGACAATGGAATGCGCGTTCCTGACGACATTACATTACTGCTTTGCGACGACAATTGGGGGAATATCCGTAAACTTCCAAAACCCGATGAAGCAAAACGGGCCGGTGGATATGGAATTTATTACCATTTTGATTATGTGGGTGATCCACGTAACTACAAATGGCTCAACACGACTCAAATCCAACGTACATGGGAGCAGATGAACATGGCCTACCGACATGGTGTTGACCGAATCTGGGTGGTAAATGTGGGCGATCTGAAACCAATGGAATTTCCCATCGAATTCTTCCTCGATTTTGCATGGAATCCCGATCATTGGCCTGTCGACAAAATGTCTGAGTATTCCCGCAGATGGGCCGAAAATCAGTTTGGTTCAAAATTTTCAACCGAAATTGGTTCGCTGATTGATGATTATACCCGTTTCAATAGCCGCCGGAAACCCGAATTAATGGAGCCAACCACTTATAGTCTTATTCATTATAGAGAAGCCGAACGCGTTGTAAATGAATACAATGAATTGGCCAAAAAGGCTCAGTCTCTCTATGAAAAAATGCCGGATAACTACAAAGATGCTTTCTTTGAATTGGTTTTACATCCCGTTACTGCCTGTGCCAATCTGAATGATATGTATGTTACCGTTGGCAAAAACAGGTTGTATGCAGCGCAAGGCAGGGCTTCCACCAATGAGCTGTCTCAGGATGCCAAAAAATTATATAGAAATGATTCAATTATTTCTGATCGGTACAATCATAAAATCGCCAATGGAAAGTGGAACCACATGATGGATCAAACCCACATTGGCTATACTTACTGGCAACAGCCCATTAAAAATTCGATGCCAAAAGTTGAAATCATCGCGGTGAAAGATGGAGCTGAAATGGGTATTGCCATTGAAGGATCAGATAAATGGTGGCCGGAATGTAATGAAAAAGCCGTACTTCCGCAGCTTGATCCTGTTCAGAACCAGGTGTTCTACATCGATATTTTCAACCGTGGCTCATTACCTTTCGATGTTGACATTAAGTCTGCCTCGAAACAGGTAAAAGTTTCAGCCTCCAGGGTCAAGATTGACAAGGAGTTGCGTATTTGGGTGAAAGGCGACTGGAAGAAAATGCCAAAAACAGTTACGGAAGTCCCAATCGCCATTACCGGGGCAGGGAAAACGGTTGAGGTGGTTGCTGTACTGAATCCTTTGCCAAATATCAACCGAAAAGAACATGGTTTTGCAGAAAGTAACGGTTACGTGGCCATCGAGGCGGAGCATTTTTCGAACATGGTAAACAAGGGCGCAACCGGTTGGCAAAAGGTTCCAGGTATGGGGAGAACCTTGTCGGCCATGATGCCAATTCCAGTGAATTCGCCCTCTGTGGCATTGGATCAAAGCTCACCGCGGCTCGAATACGATGTTCTTTTAAATAGGTCAGGAGAAGTTACATTATCAACATTGATTTCTCCTACTTTGAATATCTATAACAACGAAGGACTCTGTTTTGCCGTCTCGATCGATAATGAACGACCACAAATTGTTAATATTCACAAAGGGAAAAACATTCAGGATTGGCAAGAATCGGTTCGCCGCAACATAGTAGAAATGAGAACGAAGCATACCATTGAAAAGGCCGGGAAACACACCATTAAAATCTGGATGATCGATCCTGGGATTGTGCTTCAGCGTATCCTTATCGACTGCGGTGGATTAAAACCTTCCTATTTGGGTCCATTGGAATCGAAGAAGATATAAACCAATAAAATAGATTAAAATGAAAAGTATTTTAATGAAAAGGATTTACCTCCTTGCTATTATTTTGATGGCGATGACAATTACCACGGCAAATGGTCAAATGAAACAGAAGCCAAGATATTTGGTAAAGGACCTTTATATTGCCGATCCTTCCGCCCATCCCTTCAATGGGAAAATCTACGTTTATCCATCTCACGATATTGAATCAGGAATTCCGGAGAATGACAATGGCGACCATTTTGACATGCGCGATTATCATGTATTTTCGATGGAAAATATTGATGGAAAAGTAACTGATCATGGTGTGGTTCTTGATGCAAAACAGGTTCCATGGGTTGGCAGGCAAATGTGGGCGCCTGATGCTGCCTTTAAAAATGGCAAATATTACCTCTATTTCCCGGCAAAAGATAAAACGGATATTTTTAGGATTGGCGTTGCCGTAAGCGATAAACCTGAAGGTCCATTCAAACCCGAGGCCAACCCAATAATCGGAAGTTTCAGTATCGACCCGGCAGTATTCACCGATACCGATGGGAAAAGCTATATGTATTTTGGAGGTATATGGGGTGGACAACTGCAACGTTACCGCAATGGAAAAGCGATTGAATGCGGGGCTCAACCGGCTGCAGATAAACCAGCCCTGAGTCCACAGGTTGCCATGATGAGCAAAGATATGCTACAGTTTGGTGAAAGCGCTAAAAATATTGAGATTCTTGGAGCGGATGGCAAACCGTTCAAATCGGGCGACAATGACAAACGCTTTTTTGAGGCTTCGTGGATGCACAAATACAATGGCAAATATTATTTTTCCTATTCAACCGGCGATACGCACAAGTTGTGTTACGCTACCGGCAATAATCCTTATGGACCGTTTGCTTATCAGGGAGTGATCCTGACGCCGGTTGTTGGTTGGACCTCTCATCATTCCATCATTGAATTTAAAGGGAAATGGTACTTGTTCTATCACGACAGCAAACCTTCTGGCGGGAAAACATGGCTTCGCAGTGTAAAAGTTGCAGAGCTTAAATACAATGCCGACGGAACCATACAAACAATTGATGGAACTGACTAATTTATTTAATCCCCGATAATAATGCAACAGACTTCAAAAGCTGAAAAGAAAAAATTTACAGAAAGTTCAAACCACATCGTTATGTTACTTTGTGCGTTTCTTTTTCTCCTTTCCTTCTCCTCTTTTGGCCAGTTAAAACTGCCGCGACTGATTCAGGATGGGATGATCCTGCAGCGCGAAACACCGGTAAAAATATGGGGTTGGGCATCGGCCGGGGGAAAGGTGGTAATTCAATTCAAGGGCCAATCGTTTGATGCCATTACCAATAATGATGGAAAGTGGCAAATTAACCTTCCGGCCCAAAAGGCTGGCGGTCCTTTCACCATGGAAATCGTTGCAGGCAATCGCATTTCGCTAAAAGATATCTTGTTTGGTGATGTGTGGCTTTGCTCGGGACAGTCGAACATGGAATATCCTATGAACCGGCTTACCGATAAGTATGCCGATGTCATTACTAAGTGTGAATGCAATTACATTCGTCAATTCAAAGTGCCGCAGACATATAATTTCAGCTCATCTCAAGATGATTATCCCTCTGGAAGTTGGGTGGCAGTAACACCAAAATCAATACTTGATTATTCTGCGGTAGCCTATTTTTTTGCGCGCGATTTGTACAAAAAATATCACATACCTATCGGGATTATCAATGCCAGTGTGGGCGGTTCGCCGGCTGAAGCATGGATGAGCGCTGAAGCATTAAAAGAATTTCCCAACTATCTGGCCGAAGCCGAAAAGTTTAAAAACCAGTCGTACATTGGTCAAATCCAGGCCAGTGAACGCAAAGCAAGCAACGAATGGTACGCTAAGTTGAACCAAACCGACAAAGGTCTGGCATCGAATCCATCATGGAAAGACCCTGCTTCCGATGCAACTTCCTGGCCAACAATGCCTGTTCCTGCTTATTGGGCCGATCATGGTTTGGGCGAAGTCAATGGAGTGGTTTGGTTCCGAAAGGAAATTGAGGTACTTGCTTCGATGATTGGAAAACCTGTCCGATTGTTCATGGGGCGCATTGTCGATGCCGATTCGGTCTTCATCAACGGAAAATTTGTTGGAGCAACAGGTTATCAATATCCTCAACGAAATTATCGTGTTCCCGCAGGTGTGCTTCAGGCAGGAAAAAACACGATCATAGTGAGGGTCATCAGTAATTCAGGTCGTGGTGGTTTTGTCAAAGGGAAACCATACCAACTTTTTAATGAGACCGATACAATAAAGCTAACCGGAAACTGGCAGTATCAATTGGGATGTACCATGAATCTTGCTCCGGGACAAACATTTGTGAATTGGAAACCCACGGGATTGTACAACGGTATGTTGGCTCCGGCAAACAGTTATGCGATCAAAGGGGCTGTTTGGTATCAAGGCGAATCAAATGCCGGACGGTTTCAGGAATATCAGAAATTGTTAACAGCTTTAATCACCGATTGGCGGTTGAAACACGCTCAGGGGAATTTCCCGTTTATCATTGCACAACTTCCCAACTACATGGATGTAAAAGATCAACCATCGGAAAGCAGTTGGGCTTCATTCAGAAATTCACAGTTGAAAACCGCCCAAACTGTTGTCAGAACTGCAATCACGGTCAATATTGATCTGGGCGAATGGAACGACGTCCATCCGCAAAACAAAGAAGATGTTGGTAAGCGATTGGCAATTGCAGCAGAGAGATTAGCCATTAACCAAAAGAGCATGGTGGCTTCGGGACCAATCTACAAGTCGATGAGCATCAAAGGCAATAAAGTTGAACTTACCTTTTCAAATTGCGGAAGCGGCTTAATTGCAAAAGATGGTAAAGCATTAAAACAGTTTGCTCTCGCAGGAACTGACAAAAAGTTCCAGTGGGCGCAAGCCAAAATTTTAGGTAAAAAAGTGATTGTTTGGAATGAGGCAATTCCGAATCCGGTTGCAGTGCGTTATGCTTGGGCGGATAATCCTGAAGGTGCAAATTTGTACAATGCAGAAGGATTACCGGCTTCACCGTTTGAAACCAATGAACAATGAAATTCTTTGTGTTTCCTTTGC
>JBBIUJ010000002.1:0-57473 GCA_037440345.1 Prolixibacter sp. | reverse complement strand
AACCAAAAAAGACCTGACAAAAAGAACTCACTCCGCCTTCGGCTTCGCTCAAACAGCTTTTTGTCTCAAAGGAATTTGTTGGTTGACGCTTCGCGCTCTTTAAATTATAAAATACTAATAATCAGCCTTCTTTTTTTCACTTTTTTCTGTAACTTTAAGTGAGATCTTTCCCCCTTTTTTCTCCTTTCTATTCGTTCCAAATCGTTGCTGTTTTGCTGCTTTAAATCAGACTTATTGGTATAGTGTCAATCCCCTTACATTGCTGCCAACTCATATCTTATATCTCATAACTTATAATTCAGTTTCTTTTAATCTTTCTACATTCTCCTCGTACCGTAACTTGTCGATGATTTCGCCAATATCTCCATCCATAATTGCCGGCAAATTGTAGAGTGTCAACCCAATACGATGGTCGGTCACTCTTCCCTGGGGATAGTTGTACGTTCTAATTTTAGCCGAACGGTCGCCGGTCGAAACCATGGTTTTACGCTTGGAGGCGATCTCATCCAGGTATTTCTGGTGTTCCATATTGTAAATCCGGGTACGAAGTTCCGACATCGCCTTGGCCAGGTTCTTGATCTGTGATTTCTCATCCTGACAAGTTACGACAATCCCGGTTGGCATATGCGTCAACCTGATGGCAGAGTATGTTGTATTGACGCTCTGTCCACCAGGGCCGGAAGAACAATATGTATCTTTACGGATGTCTGTTTCCTTCAGTTCGATATCAAACTCTTCAGCTTCAGGCAATACCGCCACAGTTGAGGCGGAAGTATGGATACGACCCTGTGTTTCGGTCTGGGGCACTCGCTGTACGCGGTGCACTCCTGATTCGTATTTCAATATTCCATATACATCTTTCCCTGTTACCTTGGCAACCAACTCTTTGTAACCGCCCGAAGTTCCTTCAGAAGTATTGGTCACTTCCAGTTTCCATCCCATCTGATCGCAAAATTTGGAATACATCCTGAAGAGGTCGCCGGCAAAGATGGCTGCTTCATCGCCACCGGTCCCGCCTCGTATTTCCAGAATGGCGTTCTTGCTATCCTCGGGATCGGCCGGTACCAGCAACAGTTTGATTTCATCCTCGAAGGCAGTCACCTTCTGGGAGCCCTCTTCCAGCTCTTCCCTTGCCATTTCCCGCAAATCCTCGTCGGTCTCATTTTCGAGAATCTCCCTGGCATCCGCAATATTCTGCAGATAATTTCTGTACCGGGTAAAGGATTGCACCAAAGCATCCAGTTGTTTGTACTCTTGGTTGAGTTTGACGTATCGCTTCATATCCTTCATGATTTCAGGATCCGATATCTGCTGGCTTACTTCATCAAAACGTATCTTGATGCCTTCGTATTTTTCGAGAAGTGAATTATCTGACATGCTATTATTGTATTTTAAAGTTGAGAAAGAAAAAAGTGACTAGAGTGACTAAAGTGAACTAAAGTGCCTAAAGTTGGGGGAGCTAATATTCGAAGGTGCCGAATGGACTTTCGATGGTCACTTTTTTACCTGTAAATGGTTCTACACGGCCAATGATCTGAGCATCAATGCCGAAAGATTTTGAGATGGAGATGATCTCCCCTGCTGCCTCTGCGTCAGCATAGATTTCAAACCGGTGTCCCATATTAAAAACCTTGTACATCTCGTGCCAGTCGGTTCCGCTTTGTTGCTGAATGACCTTGAAAAGTTCGGGAATATCGAAAAGCCTGTCTTTGATCACATGCACATCTTCCACAAAATGAAGTACTTTGGTTTGGGCGCCTCCGGAACAATGTACCATGCCAAAAATATTTTTTCGGCAGCTATCCAAAACTTTTTTTACAATTGGGGCATAGGTGCGGGTTGGGGAGAGCACCATTTTCCCGGCATCCACGCCAATGGAAGCGATCATATCTGTCAGACGAAGTCCACCCGAATAAACAAGCTCTTCAGGCACTGAAGCGTCAAAACTTTCAGGATATTTGGCCGCGAGGTATTTGGAAAAAACATCGTGCCGGGCTGAGGTAAGGCCATTGCTGCCCATGCCTCCGTTGTAAGAGGTCTCGTATGTAGCCTGACCGAACGAGGCCAGGCCAATGATCACATTGCCCGGACGAATGGCATCTGCGGAGATGACATCCGATCTTTTCATACGGCAAGTAACGGTCGAATCAACAATGATGGTCCTTACCAAATCGCCCACATCGGCTGTTTCACCTCCGGTGGGATAGATCGAAATGCCCAGGTCGCGCATTTCACTGCAAAACTCTTCAGTACCCTGGATAATGGCTGAAAGGACCTCTCCGGGGATCAACTGCTTGTTGCGTCCGATGGTCGAAGAGAGGAGGATATTTTCGATCGCGCCAACGCAGATTAGATCGTCCAGGTTCATTACGATGGCATCCTGAGCGATGCCTTTCCATACCGAAAGATCGCCTGTTTCCTTCCAGTACATATACGCCAAAGCAGATTTTGTACCGGCGCCGTCGGCATGCATCACATTGCAAAAGAGCGGATCGTTGCCCAGAATATCCGGCACAATTTTACAAAATGCCTTTGGAAACAACCCTCTATCAATATTTTTGATGGCATTGTGCACATCCTCTTTGGATGCAGAAACCCCCCTGCGAATGTATCTTTGATTGGAATCCATAACTGGCGCAAAAATAGCAACTTTTTCCCAATGGAGAACAGGACAGAAAGGATAAAGGATAAAGTAAAAAGGATAAAGTGGGCCCCGTGCAATTTATCTTGAGTTAATTAGTCCTTATGTTTTTAATATTCCTGAATTATACCAACTCAAGATAAGAGCGTCTTCACTTTATCCTTTTTACTTTTTCCTTTATCCTTACTGCCCCTTGAACTTTTCCCTGTACTCCGAGGAAGTTACCTTGAATTCGGTGCGTCGATTGAGTTGGTGGCATATTTCACGTTCTTCCTCCTTTTTAAGCGCTTCGATAAACTGACAACTAAGTACCTCTCCTTTTTTCAGAAATGCATTTGCCTTGACCATTCTGGCATCAACAGTTTTGGAAACCTTCTCCCCATATCCTTTGGCTGAGAGCCTTTCCGGCTGAATACTTTTGGAAATCAGATAATCAACTACCGATTGGGCCCTTTTTTGTGATAGGATGAGGTTATCAGCATCATTCCCACGACAATCGGTGTGGGCCATCAATTCGATGGTTACTGTGGGGTTCTCCTTCAAAAGTGAGACAAGCGTATCGAGGGATGCTATCGATTCAGGCAAAAGATTCCACTTACCGACTTCATAGAAAATATTATCAATTTTAATCGGCTGGTCTACAGGCACTAAATCCATCCTTACAGAAAATGCCTTGCCTTGATCCATTCCGACCGTAGAGAGCGAGGCCTTGGCATTCAAAAATCCTTTTTTAAACGCAGTGATCAGGTATTCAACACCCGGTTTAAGTTGAAAACGGAAAGAGGCATTGTCAGCTTTCATACGCAGTTGCGTTCCATCCGTACCAATTAGGCGAACCGAAGCCCCTTCAACCTGGGCACCCGTCTCCTTGTTGTACAACCCGCCTTCCACGCCATAACTTTTCGGTGGCAGAACAAAAGAGTAGATATCATCCCCGCGACTTCCTTCGCGGTAACTTGTAAAAAGACCCTTTTCTTCACCAGGATAGAAAGAAATTGCAAAATCATCTCCAGTCGAATTAATCGGAACACCCATATTTTCGACTTTCCATCTCTCTTTATCAATGGGCGTTGCCCTGAAAATATCCAATCCACCTAAACCAACATGCGAATCGGAAGAGAAATAGAGCTCCCCGTTGTCGCGAATAAAAGGGAACATTTCATTACCTGCAGTATTAATTTGCGGACCAAGATTCCGGGCTTCACCCCATTTGCTCTCCCCTACTTTTTCAGCAACCCAAATATCATTTCCACCAAACCCTCCCGGCCTGTTGGATACAAAATAGATTTTGTTGCCGTCGCGGGATACCGATGGATGAGCGGCCAACAAGCTATCGTTGCCGATGGAGAGTTTTACCGGTCGGCTCCAGCTTCCGCTGACGAGTGTAGATTCAAAAATACCAACTTTCGCATCTACCCCTTTCTCAGAGATAGAACGCGTAAAATAGATGGTATTTCCGCTTTTGTCGAATGCCGGGGCCCCCTCCTCATCGACCGTATTGATCATCATCGATTCATCAATACGCTTTGGATTGTCCCACTTTTTTTGTTCTGCATTGTAGACCGACCGATAAATATCGGCATTAAACTCCCCGGTTACTGGATTCTTCTTTTTCCCGGTTGCATCGTCCCTGGAGGAGGAGAAAACAAGCTCTGTCACAATGAGGCCCGGATATACCGCACCATAATCTGAGAAGCGCGAATTTAGCTCCTTCAGGTTCTCTATTTTATACTGTGTCTGTCTACCCATCAATTCCTTGCTTGTGTTGCAGGAAATAATTCCATTCAAGGCACGTTCATCTTTGGGAAGATGGACCAGAAATTTCTGGTAATTTTTGATCGCTTCGTCATATTTGCCGTTGGATCGGAGTACCTCGGCATACCTTAGCAGGATAGTGGCATCAGATGGATCTTTGAAAATGGCGCTCTTGAAATAGCTTTCAGCCTGCCGATACTGACCAATTTTGTAGAAGGCCTCCGCAATCTTCAGCTGAATGGCAGCCTTGTTCTCCCTCCCTTTCGTTTTGGTATAAATCTTCCGGTAGGCAGCTATACTTTTGAAATATTCGCCATTGTCGAACGTTGTTGCGGCCAATCTGGCCTGGTGGGAAACAGTGCATCCCTCGCTCAAAATGAGCAAGAAAATAAGAGTAATTATGGATCCAAATGCACGGATCATCCTGTTTTTTTGATCGGTTTAAATATGGTGAAAGCTACTTCAATCAAATTATTCTATGCTATCAGCAAGAATGTCGGACAAATATAGGGTAATTGGAAGAAAATTCTTTGGGAAAGAGGTATCTTTGCAAAAACAAAAAAACAAATTATGTCACAAGCAGAGATTCATACAGCAAAGGGCGTCATGAAAGTAAATTTTTACGATGAAGACGCTCCCGGAACAGTTGCAAATTTCGTTAAACTCTCCAAAGAGGGATTCTATGACGGACTTACTTTTCACCGGGTTATTCCTGATTTTGTTATCCAGGGTGGTTGTCCAAAAGGTACCGGCGTTGGTGGTCCTGGTTACACCATCAAATGTGAATTGGACGGTGAGAACCAATACCATGATCGTGGTGTTTTGTCAATGGCCCATGCCGGCAGAAACACAGGCGGATCACAATTCTTTATCTGCCACAGCAGAAGAAATACTGCCCACCTCGACCGGAACCATACCTGTTTCGGAAAAGTTTATGAGGGACTTGAAGTGATCGATGCTATCCGTCAGGGAGATAAGATTGAGAAAATTGTGATCATCGAAGCATAAAACAATTGTGGATTACATCTCCCTGAAGCCTGTCGAAGGGTTAAGGTTTAAATTTTCGCATTAATTAAAGAGGCTGAAAGTGTATGTAAGACTTTCAGCCTCTTATGTTTTTATAGATTCTTAGATTTTTGAATAATCTGTGCCAGCGTGAGGATTTGTTAAGAAAAATAACACCTTACTTTTTTATGCAACAGAGTTCTCTTATATTTGTCTTTACATTGTAAATATTGCTTCATGCGAGTATTACATTAAGCATTGGGGGCAAAATAAGCCCCTTCCTATAAGAGAAAAACTGGTCGCAATTACCTCCGGCAATTAAAAAACAAATTATCCACAAATGAAAACACAATACATCACCGATACCTCTGGCAAAAAAATGGGCGTTATCCTGCCTATCCGGGAATATGAGAAAATGATGGAAGGACTCGAAGAACTGGAAGATATTAAAGCCTACGACCGTGCCAAAACCCGCAAAAGTGAACCAATACCTTTTGAACAGGCCATAAAGGAAATAGAACTTTTGCGCAATGGCCGTGTATAAGCTGTTCATTGAGAAAGCTGTGTTTAAGCAGCTCAAAAATATCCCGGAAAAGGATTACCGGAAAATAATGGCATCCATCGCCGCCCTGGCAAACAACCCACGTCCATCCGGATGCAAAAAGCTTAAAGGCCGGCCAGGTTACAGGATCAGGGAAGGGAGTTACCGGGTTATCTACGAGATTAACGATAAAGTCCTTACCGTTACCGTTATTGAGGCTGGCGACAGAAAGGAAATATACGAATAACATTGACATTGTCCAGCATACCTTTCTATCGGGCATAATCCGCATCGACAGGAGAAGAGCCTTCATTCAAGAGCCAGTGGAAAGGATCAGGTTGAACTAAATAATTGGTATTTAATTGTATAGGACATCAATTGTGAGAGCACAGGTCGCAGACCCGCGTCAGCGAGGGGAGATCTGATAAGGAATTAGTCAGTTTTTTCGCGATTTTAAACTAAATTTGCCCCCCAAATATGATACAATGGGTTTAAAAGAAGAGATTCTGCGTCGGAGAACTTTTGGTATTGTCAGTCACCCCGATGCGGGAAAAACCACACTTACGGAAAAATTGCTGCTTTTTGGCGGCGCCATTCATGTGGCCGGGGCAGTAAAAAGCAATAAAATCAAAAAGGGGGCAACCTCCGACTTTATGGAGATTGAGCGGCAACGCGGAATTTCCGTCGCCACTTCCGTGATGGGTTTTGAATACAGCGGATACAAAATCAATATTCTGGATACACCCGGCCACCAGGATTTTCAGGAGGATACTTTTCGTACCCTGACAGCCGTCGACAGCGTGATCATCGTAATTGATGCCGCCAAAGGGGTGGAGCCTCAAACTGAGAAACTGATGGGTGTTTGTCGCATGCGCAAGACACCGGTTATCGTCTTTATCAACAAGATGGACCGGCCATCTGGTGATACGTTTGATTTACTTGACGATATTGAGAAACAATTGATGATCAAGGTCAGGCCTTTGAGCTGGCCCATCAACAATGGCCCCGAATTCAAAGGGGTGTACAATATATATGACAGTAGCCTGAGTCTGTTCAATCCGAGTATTACGGATATCGAAAAGGGAATCAATTTCGAAAACCTTAACGACCCAACGTTGGATCAATTAATTGGAAATGACGCCATTGTGCTTCGCGAAGACCTCGAAATGGTAGAAGGCATCTATCCGGTTTTTGACCATCATGCTTACCTTGCAGGAGAATTGGCCCCCGTCTTTTTTGGAAGCGCCCTCTACAATTTCGGGGTAAGGGAACTGCTCGATACCTTTGTCAAACTGGCTCCCTCTCCCCGACCCAAGAAATCAGAAGAACGAATGGTCGATCCTATTGAAGAGGCCTTTACCGGATTTGTCTTTAAAATTCATGCGAACATAGATCCCAACCACCGTAGCAGGATTGCCTTCGTCAAAATATGTTCGGGAATGTTCGAACGCAACAAGAATTACAGGCATATCCGCCTTGCCAAGAGCTTCAAATATTCCAGTCCGACAGCCTTTATGGCAGATAAAAAAGAGGTGATTGAGAATGCCTTTCCGGGCGATATCATCGGTCTGCCCGATACCGGAAATTTTGTGATTGGCGATACAGTAACCGAGGGTGAAATCCTCCATTACAAAGGGATCCCATCCTTTTCGCCCGAAATTTTCCGTTACATTGAGAATGCGGATCCCATGCGTTCCAAGCAATTGGCAAAAGGGGTAGATCAATTAATGGACGAAGGTGTCGCACAACTTTTTACAAGTCAGTTAAATGGTCGCAAGATCATTGGAACTGTTGGCGCCCTGCAGTTCGAGGTGATCGAATACAGGCTCGAACATGAGTACAACGCCAAATGCCGTTGGGAGTCCATCTCACTCTACAAAGCCTGCTGGATCGACTGTGAGGAGAAAGCAGTTTTGGATGATTTCAAGAAACGGAAATACAACAAAATGGCCACTGACAAGCAAGGCAGAGATGTATTTCTGGCAGATTCAGCCTTTATTCTGGACATGGCGCAAAGGGACTTTCCGAAGATCAAATTTCATTTTACATCGGAATTTTAATCCAAAGAAAAATTACGCGGCGTTATAAAGGGTTATAGCGTTTTTGTAAGAAAGAAGAATTGTCCCGAAAGAGAGGGACAATCCTTCTTTTTTCATTACTTAAATCTTCTTCCCGATGTAGAAGACATAGCCATAATACGATTTGTACTTGTCATACAATTGCGCTTCGTGCCTTTCGCATTCGACAAAATCTTCGGCTGATTTATTTCCTGCATATTTCTTCAAAAATGCCTCCTGGACCGGAACCTGTAAGGCATAGAAATTTTCTGTCCAGCAGTTTTCCGGCAGGATAAAGGTCGCAACGGGAATATATCCGGCTTTTTGCATCTGGGCTACCTTATTGGGAATGGTATCAATCTCAGGGTAGGCATCCATCCAAAATTCATTGATTTCGGCAGGCCTTTCTTCCGTAAACCACGATGCCTCTGTGACGGCGACATATCCACCAATTTTCAAAAATTTCCACCACTCGTTCAAGCCCTGATCAAAACCAATATTATAAATTGCCCCTTCCGACCAGATCAGGTCCAATTCTTCCTTTTGAAAAGGAAGGTTATCCATAGAACAGACGATGCCCTTTACCCTGTTTTGAAGATTTAGCTTTTCAGCGTTAGCGTTGAACAGCTCTATAAAATTGGAAAACAAATCGATTCCGGTAATAATTCCTGGCGCATGCTGTGCCAGCACCATCGTCTGACCACCTGTTCCGCAACCAATATCGGCAATTTGGAATTCGCTTGTAAGATTACCGATAAAACTCAATGCGTTAATGGTTACTTCAGGGCTACCGGGCCCTTGACGTTCTAAGTTTGAGAAATATTCACAGATTAAATTGAAGTCAAATTCGTGAATTGAATTATTTTCATTTTTCATGATGTTTAAATTTATTTTATGGACAATGGCACAAGCTTACAATGGATACTTTGCCAAATCTAAAACCGTTATAAAATGTATGGATATGAAAATAACTCGGGTAAGCATATACCTGAGTTTTAATATGGGATAACCTGAGGCTGAATACCAAAGGTTATTTACTTCACCAAATCCGTTGTAAACTTAAACATCCAAAGTTTTTAGATTGAGCAAATTTAGGAATTTTTTGATCATGTTGAATACTAACTTGATTGGTACTATCTTAGCAAAAGTTATGGAAAGAGCTCCGAAATGCTGACAGTTCTTTTAACTAATCACAAAGGAAACACAAAGGATTTCGTTATGGCTAATCGACATTGAACCACAATAGCAGAACCATGAAAAAAACAAGATTGCTACTCATTATTGCGCTGATTTTAACCTTGACAGGATTTTCGCCTATTAAAAAGAAAGTCACAATTTACACCATCGGTGACTCCACGATGGCCAACAAGGATACGACAAGGAGCAATCCTGAACGGGGATGGTGTCAGGTACTTCCGGTGTTTTTCAATGAAAACCAACTTGTTGTAGACAATCGTGCCAAAAACGGAAGAAGTTCGAAAAGTTTCCGCGATGAGGGGTTGTGGCAGGGTGTTTTGGATGTGATTCAAAAAGGCGATTATGTTTTTATCCAGTTCGGTCACAACGATTCAAAACCCGATGTTGCACGTAAAACGGATTCGCATACCACCTATCATGACAACCTCGTCAGATACATTCGGGAAAGCCGCGAAAAAGGGGCAATTCCAATCTTATTCACCTCCATCGTGAGACGTTCGTTCGATGCGGATGGAAAAGCAATCAATACATTAGGCGAATATCCGGCAGTGACCATGCAGGTTGGTAAAGAGCTTGATGTACCAGTCATTGACCTTAATGCATCCACAGAAAGGCTCATCAACGAAATGGGTGTGGAAGGATCGAAAGCGCTTTACATGATCTTCGAACCGGGGGTAAGCAAACTGGATCCTTTCGGCAAAACCGACAATACCCACCTAAATCCGTTGGGAGCTTTCAAAGTTGCTGAACTCGCTGTTCAGGAGATCAAAAATCAAAAATTGCCCTTTGCAAAATATTTAAATAGGAACGTCTCTTTCAAAACAAATTTTCGTGGTAACGTTGACAGGAAGGCGTTGGTAAACAGGCACAATGTCGAAATTGAGAAGGTTGATACCCTCGCTTCCCTAACAGTTGGCAATGGTAATTTTGCCTTTACGGCGGATGCTACCGGTTTACAGACCTTTCCAAACACCTATGAGGGAGGCATACCGCTAGGCACCCAATCGCAGTGGGGATGGCACAGTTTCCCCAATACTTCAGGATATAAACCCGAAGAGAGCCTGAAAGATTTCAACTTTCACGGTAGGCCGGAGTCTTATTCTGTTCAGTTGAAGAATCCGCAAAGAGGAGCTGAAGCCGGAAACTATTTCAGGGCCAATGCGCACCGCCTGCACCTGGGAATCATCGGATTGAAGATAAAAAAGAAAGACGGTTCAGACATCGCCATCACTGATTTAACTGATCTCAAGGAAGAGCTCAACCTTTGGAAAGGAGAGATTCACAGCACTTTCAAGATTGAAGGGATTCCGGTAGAGGTGACCACCATCTGCCATCCTGATCTTGACATGCTCTCTTCCAAAATCACCTCACCCCTGATAGATGCCGGAAGACTAAAGATTAAATTTGATTTCCCCTACCCTACCGGGAATCACATGGATGGTGGCTGCGACTGGAAAAGTCCCGATAAACACAAAACAATATCCAACCCTGTCGCCGAAAATTCGGTGATTTTCGAACGCCTGATTGATGCCACCACCTATTTTGCAAAAGTAGACTGGGTAGGCTTTGCCAGAATGGAAGAAAAGCAGGCGCACCATTTTGAATTATCGCCCAAAGGCCAAAGCATCGAAATCAGTTGCCTCTTTTCAAAGGAGAAGAGATCTCTTCAACTGGCAAACTTTAATCAAACTTCACATGCCAATGACGCAAAATGGAGTTACTTCTGGAATCGCGGGGGAGCCGTTGATTTTGCCGGCAGCAGCGATCCACGGGCTACCGAACTGGAGCGCAGGGTCGTCCTCTCACAATACCTGATGGCCATACAGTGTGCAGGAACAGTGCCACCGCAGGAAACCGGACTGACCTACAACAGTTGGTACGGAAAATTTCACCTGGAGATGCATTGGTGGCATGCAGCCCATTTTGCCCTCTGGAACCGCATCGATTTGCTGGAAAAGAGCCTCGGTTGGTACCGTGACGTATTGCCAATGGCGCAAAAACTCGCTCAACGTCAAGGATATAAAGGTGCCAGATGGATGAAAATGACTGATACAACAGGGATTGAAGCCCCCTCATCGGTTGGCTCATTTTTGATATGGCAGCAACCCCATATCATCTATTTTGCGGAGCTCTGTTACCGAAACTACCACACCAACGATATGTTGGAAAAATACAAGGAATTGGTTTTTCAAACTGCCGATTTCATGGCCTCGTTTGCCTCCTGGGATCCTGATAAGAACCGCTACAATTTGGTTGGAATCATTCCAGCTCAGGAATCGTTGAGCCCCGAGGTAACCTACAATTCCCCCTATGAACTGGCTTACTGGCACTGGGGTCTGAGTATTGCGCAACAATGGCGGGTCAGGTTGGGAATGAATCGCAACCGTCAGTGGGACGATATCATTGAAAAGATTGCTGTTCTGGCACAAAAGAATGGACTTTACCTTTCCGCAGAGAGCGCCCCTGATTCGTATATCAATCTGCCTTTCCACTCTGACCATCCGGCTGTCTTGGGTGCACTGGGTTTCATGCCCGAATCGAGAGTAGTCAATAAAAAGACGATGAACAGCACTTTCGATTACGTCTGGGACCACTGGAACTGGAAAAAGACATGGGGTTGGGATTTTCCGCTGGTAGCCATGACCGCTACCCGTTTGGGACGTCCCGACAAGGCCATCGATGCGTTGTTTATGAATATCCCTACCAACACCTACCTGGCCAATGGGCACAACTACCAGGACAAGCGGTTAAGACTATACTTGCCTGGAAATGGTGGTGTCCTGGCCGCTATAGCCATGATGTGTGCCGGTTACGACGGCTGTGAAACGGAGAATCCCGGAATTCCCAAAGATGGAAGCTGGAAAGTCAAATGGGAAGGATTGAGCAGGATGCCCTGATCAGCGATCATCACCTGAAAGGTTTTGGAAACCTTTCAGGTGTGAATGGTCAGTTTCTCTTTGCAATGGCGGCATAACTGATGTTCTTTTTGATCGATGTCTTCAACATAGGTGCTCGACCGCATCACACACGAAGGGTCATGGCAGTGGATCAATCCAAAGGTATGGCCTAGCTCGTGTATGACCTCTTTTCGAAATCGTTCCACCAGTATTTTCTCGTCTTTGAAGATACCATACCGTTCGTTTCTCAATCGGTAGATCGAAGCGATTCCGGTTCGACCGTTCAGATATGCCTGCCCAAATATGTAGGTTAATATGGGAATATAGAGATCAACATTGAAAAGTCCGAGGGTTTTGTTTGTCTCTTTGGCAAAACCGGAATCGATCTCTTTCAGTAACCTGAATCCATCATACTGCCGTCGGGCAGGATCATAAAATAGGCTGAGATCCAGATGACCCTCCTTTGTTTTGACAGGAAGTTGAAATTCATGTTCCACATTCTTAACTACTTTATCAAGAAGGCCCTTCTCAAAATATCCAAAGGAGATCAATTTGATTTTTTCCAGCTTCATTCAAAGGTAGGTTTTGCTCAATTGTTGGGAGTTTGATTCTGCATCTTTTCTTTTATTCTAATTGCAATTTACAAGACTCGCAGGACTGTCAAGCTATTATGACCATCAGTCCCTTCGACTATGCTCATGGATCGGACTCCGTTACAGTTACTCAGTTTCTTTCCATTTATAGCAGGGTTCAGCTCCCATGGTCCCCCACTCTCCCAGTCCTATCGTCTATCATTTTGGTGGCGTCAGACCATATTTCTTAATCTTGTTGTACAGTGTAACCCTGTCGAGTTTCAATGCCTTGGCCGAAACTGTTATGTTCCAGCTGTATTTGTTAAGTATCTGAAGAATGTGCTTTTTGCCAAGGTCATCCAGGCTCTCAAAGGTTGGTTGGCTTCGCTCCTTCATCAGTGGAAGATCCCTCAGCATGATCTTCTTTCCATTTCCAATAACAATGGCGCGCTCGATCATATTTTCGAGTTCACGGATATTCCCGGGATAGGTATATGTCTCCATGCGATGCAACGCAGCAGGTTCAATGGTGACAATGGGCCTGTTCATTGAACTGCAATACTTCTTGATAAAATAATCGATCAGCAAAGGAATATCCTCCACCCGTTCCCGCAATGGTGGTATATTGATATTTACCACATTGAGCCGATAAAAAAGGTCTTCACGGAACAAACCTTTCTCAACCAAACCCTTTAAATCCCTGTTGGTGGCACACAGTACCCTGAAATCGGAACTAATCTCCTTGTTTCCGCCAACCCTGACAAAGCTTTTCGTCTCCAGCACACGCAAAAGTTCCACCTGCATTTTTGGAGAGATGGTGGCAATTTCATCCAAAAAAATTGTACCGCTGTCGGCCATTTCGAACCGGCCTTTTCTGTTGTAGACGGCACCTGTAAATGCCCCCTTTTCATGTCCGAACAGTTCACTTTCGAGTAGACTTTCAGTCAATGCACCACAATGAACGCTTACCATCGGAAAGAATTTGCGCGGTGAATTGGCGTGTATGGCTTTCGCTACAAGCTCTTTACCAGTACCGCTTTCGCCGGTGATAATCACGGAAGCATTGGATTGCGCTACACTCTCAATTTGCCTGAATACCTCCAGCATGGCTTCGCTGTGGCCCACCATATCTTCCACATTTTCGAGCGAAATAACTTTGTCTTTCAAAATCTCATTCTCTTCGATCAGGGATATTTGCTTGGAGGCATTCCTGATCAAATGGGAAAGATCGTCCGGATCGAACGGCTTCGTCACATAGTCATATGCACCGTCTTTTAGGGCCTGCACTGCTGTATCTACCGTAGCGAAGGCGGTCATGATAATGACAATGGCGTCGCTTTTCAAGGCCTTGATGCGTTTTAACATTTCCAGGCCATCCATACCGGGCATTTTGATGTCTGCCAGTACGATGTTGAAGCTGTCGGACTGAAGAATTGTGAGGGCTTTTTTTGCATTTTCGGCACATTCGACATAATAACCATCTTCTATGAACCAGTTGTACAACGAATCCCTTACCGATTCCTCATCGTCAACAATTAAAATTGAAATTTTTTTGGCCATACTATATAAACATTAATTCCTGATAAGAGGTAGTGTCAGTGAAATTGTCGTACCCTTGCCTCTTTCTGATTTTACATCTGCTTTTCCTTTGTGGTTCTGAACGATTCCATGAACGATTGCCAATCCAAGACCTATACCGCTGGCATTCTGTTTGGTAGAAAAGAACGGTTCAAAAATATGGGAAATATCCTCCTCATTGATTCCCACACCATTGTCGGATATCTCAATGCGGATATGATCTGCATCCGGGTTCAGCGTCCTGAAGAGAACTTCCCCGTTCTCAGAAACAGCTTCCGATGCATTGACCAAAATCCCAATACAGGCCTGCTTGATCTGGTTAGGACTACAATAGATCAGATCCGGTTTGGCCGAAAAATCCGAAATGAAATGGACATTGGCAATCTTCATCGGATGTGACATCAATTCAAAGGTTTCATTCAATATTTCATGAAGGTGTTTTTGCTCGAAACCATCCTGGTTTTTTCTCGAAAAATCAAGCAACCCCTTGACGATATCACCACACCGCTTGGTCTCATTTTCAATGAGTTTCAGATGTTTGAGCATCAATTCCTTTTTAGCCGGATCAATATCCTGGTTACCAAGTTGTTCGTACACCAATTTTGCATAAATCAATATTCCGGAAAGGGGATTGTTGATTTCGTGCGCTACGGAAAGTGACAATTTGCCCAGCGAAGCGATCCTTTCGACATTGATAAGTTCATTTTGTGCCTGCCCAAGCTCCTCAGACTTCTTCTGCACTTTATATTCGAGTTGTTGCGACCAGTTTTGCAACTCATTGGTGGCTGTCTGCAGGTTGTCAAGCATCTCATTGAAAGCAACCGACACCATTCTCATATCTGATAACTGGTGGGGTTTAACTTCGAGCCTGGTACTCCTGTCGCCTCCGGCAACAGCCAAACTTGCTTTAATAATTGCATTCAACGGATTCTTAATTTTCTTTCGGGTAAAGAATATTAAAAAGAGAATTAACAAAAAGGTAAGCAATGCAGCCAGAAAAAAATAATCGGTGGTGGATTTCTGCAAAGCAGCGTCCAAACCTGAAAGAGGAATCTTAATAATCAATGAACCAAGAACTTTGTCGTTTTCACTATGAGCATGACAGGCACTGGTATAGCACGATTTGTCATTGCGAATCGGTGATTTTATCAACAGATGCCTGCAATTGTTGTTGTTATGGTTCATGCTGCATTCACTGTCAATCCCGATAATTTTGTAGGATTTATCAGTGGAAGAGAACATGGTTGCAAAATTTTTGTGACAGGATATACAATCAGGATCGCTGTGATTGGTAGTATCGTTTGCAATGGAGGAGTAAACCAGGTTATTTTTGTTGTCGTACATGTTTACATCATCGATCCCCGACATGGTATTGATGATATCCAGCGTACCCTGCAAGGCAGTCCTGTCATTTTCCAGCATCGACCGATATAAAGCGCCTTCCACCAGGACTCCGATGTTGTTCCCGCTCTCCCGAATGACAGACTTCATGTAATTCTCATTGACTGAGCGGAAGATAACGCCAAACGACAAAAAGAGAAAAAAGGAGGAGATAGTAATTATTACAACTACCCTTCCATAAATGGAGGAACGAAATTTCACATAACTGTTTAAGATGGGGGCCCCAACTTTGTTACCTTTCGATATTCTATGTATCCAACTCATTGTAGCAATGAATGTTAACTCAATCGTCAGACAATTAACCTTTGTTTGGAAGTGACCAGCGTACTTGCATTTTCAAAAGTTGCTAAAGTGCCTGAAAGATATGGTGTTACTGTATGCTAAGTTAATCTCAAAAATTTAAAAAATGGTTCAAATATTCAATTTTCTTGCATATTTGTTTGCATTCTAAAGAGCGAATTGAATAAATGCCTAATAAAAATGAAGCGATGTGGCATGCACATCGCTTCTGTCGCTAAAAATCTATTAAACAAAAACTTACATTGACTTGATAAGCAAAGCGCATCTATTGAAAATACTCGGGTTCGTAACCGCTCTTCTCCAATCCGCGGAAATGTGGGTAAGTTGGTTTTGTCCCAAGAAAGCTATGCTCGAAATCTTTCCAAACTTCCTCTGGTAGTACAGAAAGAGGCTGATCAATCAATTCACCACCATCTTGCAATATAATATTGGAAGGTTCCGGAGTATATCTTTCCACAGAAGTAGCAAGAAAATCCTTGAATCTTTCCAACTCCTTGACCGACCAACCGGTTGCTTCTTCAGCTAGATAGCAGGTACTCGTTTCGGCTATCCATCTGGATGGCTTGATTTTGTACATCCAACCTTTTTGGTAAGGATCTTCATTGAGTATTTCAGGATTATCCTGAAGCACAGTATTGGCCGAAATGATTTCCCCAGAAATGGGTGATACTATTTTTAATTGTTTACCATCGTGATTGATCACGGCGAGCAGATCCTCCTTTTTAACAATTTCTCCTGGTTTCCTGAGTCTGCTAAATTTTACTTCTCCCGTAAGGTGTAGCAACAGATCATCCACCCCGACTTTGGCAATCCCTTTGCTGTCGAGATGTGTCCACATGTGATTTTTGCTAAAATAAATGCCTTGCGGGATCCTTAACATACTGGCAGTCAGAATTCCTAATTTTTTTTGTAGTTGTTTGGTCATCCTTACCTGTCTGTTCAGGATAATCCAGAATGGAATCAGGATGGCGAAGAAGGCGATAATTGCCAGATATTCTATCCCCTTCGTTTCAAAAATGTTGTGGTAAGTAAATCCGTCCATGGTGAAGCTTATTAAAGTTTACAATATTTAATTTGTGACTTTATCAATTTTCATTAATGTTCCTCTTCCACCCAGGCTGGTGAGTCCCTCAACACAGGCATGCGGTGAATGATCCATCTGAATATTAATATCTCCGTAAAAATTACAGTGAGGGTGACGACAATTTCCATCCACGATGGATAGTAATGAACGGGTGCATCCCATTTGAAACCTATCACTGAAATATTCAGCCTGTTCAATATGATTCCCAACATGGTCAGGATGGCTGCCACTCGTATCAGGAGAATATTCCGGGTACGGTAGCTATACAGGTAAAGCAGCATTGGGACCAGGACAAAACCTATCATTTCGAAAAGGAACCAATAACCCATTGGTGTATTTATAAGATCCCAATTTTTGCTGTGTATAAAAACCAGCAGTTGCAGAAAGAAGTAGGCAAACATGGCCCCGGCACAGATCTTGGCCAATCCCTGAAGTATCCCCCCCTGAGCCTTGTGGTTTTTCTCGCTGATCTGATTGAAGAATACTTTGTGACTAATGGAACCCTCAAAAATGACCATCGATAATCCTGCAAAAATACTGGATACCAGAAACATGATGGGGATAAATTCGGAATACCACAGTGGATGGATTTTATCCTTGGCCATCAAAAATAGGGCCCCCAGTCCTGATTGATGCAAAGTAGACAAGGTGATACCAAAAATAACGGCGCCCATGGTCAATCCTGAAAGAATTTTACGGGCCCTTCTGGTGCCCAGCCATTCGGCGATGGCAGGTGAAAACTCGATAAGCTCGGCGATCATGTAAAGTAAGAAATGCCATGCCACCAGAAACAGGACCGAACTGGTACCAAAACTGTTGCCGATGATTGGATTGACCACATTCCATGGCCTTCCAAGATCCAGCAGCAATGCGCCGGCATAAAACAGATAGGCAAGAAAACCATTCAGAACCGTGACTCTAACGATGGAACGGTATTTTTCCATCTTCAGGATATAGACCATGAAAGTGAGAACATAAGCGCCGCCAGCAAAAGCAACACCTGTCACAACATCAAATCCGATCCACAAACCCCAGGGAGTCTCTTGTGACAAGTTGGTAATGGATCCGATCCCGTTCATGAACCTTATAACAATCAACACAATACCAAGCAGGATGATTGGGATTGCAATGATGTTGAAAGGAGTCAATATCCTACCTTTGGGCTTCAATTCACTCAAAATAAATTTAATGATGGAACTCCCATCGTTGTCTTTCGCTATGGTTTGAGCTTGCTTATTCATTTTCTTCGTCATTAGCGTGGTTTCTATTTTTTGTGGCTTCGTGGATACCCAGCAAAAGTGGGGGTAACAGTACAAATACTGAAGGAACGGCATAGAGAAATCCCTTGGACAATTCGGGATATGAGGAGTTTTGCAGTTTGGTATTGAATCCCACTTCATTGAAAGGGGCAGATGAAAGGTAGAGCCAGCCGGTTCCTCCTGCAACCTGTTCTCCCCATATTTGATCTACATAATCTTTGGGGTTTTCAAAAATTCTCTTTCTGGCTTCGGCTATCAACTCCCTTCTCGTTCCGAAAGTCAGGGCATCACCAGGACATGCTTCGGAACAAGCAGGGATTTTTCCTGCTTTTATTCGTTCATAGCACATATCGCACTTTTCAATTTTTGGATTTGCGCTGTGGTACTCAAATTTTGGCACATCAAACGGACAAGAGACCATGCAAAACCGGCATCCCATGCATTTGTTGCCTCTCCAGACAACAGGACCCTCTTTGGTTTTGTACATGGCCTGGGTAAGACAGGCAGCTGCACAAGCTGGCTCGTTGCAATGCATGCACTGTTTTTTGATGTAGACTTCGCCCTTTGAAGTGACATAGTTGTTGATCACTGAGCGCTGTTTTTCACTGGTTTTCCGAATAACACCGGCTTTTAGTTCATCTTTAGGTTCAGGGAGTTCATGCGCCTTGGCACAAACCCTTTCGCACGCCCGGCAGCCCAGGCAGCGGGTTGAGTCGTACAGGACACCTTGAAATTCTATGGTATTTCCATCCGGTTTCGAAGCTCCAAAACTGTTTCCCACTGCGAGTGTTGCGCCGGCAACACAAACGGTCTTAAAGAAATTACGTCGATCAAAATTCATACGATATAAATTAGTCTGCTGTTAGTAAAAGTGTTGTGTTCTTGTTACCTGGAAGAATCAATGAATTGTGTCTGAAAATCTTCCCAAACTTTTGGATCCATTTCAGCAAGTACGTTGTCGGTTAATTCTCCCCCATCCTGAAGCACAACATGTGCATAGACCAGGTTATTGGTTCGGACAGTTGCGGCAATGAAATCCTTGAGTCTGGTAAATTCATCTTTGAGCCACTCGGCATATTTATCCCCCATAAACATGAACTGAACCTCTCTCAACCAATTCTTAGGTTCGATCTGGTAGACCCATCCTTTGAAGAAAGGTGATGTATTGATAATGCCGGTGTCTGTGAGCAGAGATCCGTTCTGTTCCAGAATTGTTCCGGAAATTGGAGCATAGATATTCAATTGCTTGCCTTCCTGAATGATCGTCATGATTGTTTCACCTTTCCGCACTTGCTCACCTGCTTCCCTCATTTTAATTTTGGTCAATTTCCCGGTTATGTGCTGTAGAAAATCGTCTATACCAACCCTGACATTACCATCCTGCTCCATGAAAGCCCATGTGTGGGTTTTGTCAAAGTAGAGGCCTTTGGGTACATCCATAATCTTTTCAACCATGAGTGGTGCAAGTTGGATATGTGGATCTATGGGGGCTGAAGCAGTACTGCCTTTGCTATAGAAAAAGAGAATCAGGAATAATCCGACCAACCCGGCGATTGTCAGCATTACCGGCCAGGTTTTTGGAGAGGCAACAATTGAAGTTAAATTTGGATGATCAGCACCTGCTCCCACCAATGAGGCCAAGTTTGACTCCTTCTCACTGCTCGTCAAATCACAAAATCCGTTAGAATTCAATAATTTCTGTCCGTCATTTAGTATCCAGGAAAGGAAAGCCACCTCGCTTTTTTGCGTAGGTTTTATTACTGAAACAGCATAGATATTATTACACAAAGCATTTGGGTATTTACCGATCCATACCCCATGGGTAAATTCCTCAAGGCTCCCATAAATATTTTCAAAATTGTCCAGCCGTCCATTGCCGTTTTTGTCGATCGGCAGAAGTCTGATCTTTTCTGCCTCACTATAAACATTCAAGGATTTTAAGTCACTTAGCTTACAAAAACCGATAGAAAACATGTCATTTTGAACGGCGGAGATGAGCTCATCAGCAGAGTTCAAGCTTTTTACGCTGGTTGTGGCTATTGAGGAATTGGTAAAAGCTTCCAGGCTAGTCAGCAGATTCCGGTTGTCGGGTAAATAGATCTGTACTGGAACATTCTGACCATTCGGAACATACGTTGACCATTTCTTTATTTCAGTACCCTTAAAAAGCATGGCAAATTTTTCGGCAGATAACCCGACTTGAGCCAACTGACTGAGCATCGGATTCTTTGCAGAAATAATTGGAACGATTACATCCCTACCAACCACCATTTTCCAATTCGAAGGATTGGATAGCACGGGAGTATTTTCATCCGAAGCTAAAAATAAAGTTTCAGCTTGCACTGTATTCCCCGTAACAGCCTGTCCCACAGTGATCATGGAAGACGGATTGGCTGCATTGTAATCCTTGGCCCAATTCTGCGCCAGATTATACAATTCGGGGGAACTGGAGATCTTCGCTGTATTTGTCATCGATTGAACCGCGGCAGATACAGAAGGATTGTCCGGCCCGCTTGCCGCAAAGGCCGTTTGATTTGAGATCAAAAGTGACAACCCAATGGTGAAAAATGAAATTGTTTTCATGGCTGAAATTATAGGTAATGATAAAATCCCTGATTTGTTCCCTGATTGAAATGAACATCCTATAAGACTATTTCAATAAGTGTGCCATGAAAATTTCTATGTCGTATCTAATTGTCTATGAGGTATTTAAAAAAATTTTGTTCGAATTTTAAACACAGCATGTGTTGATTTATTCAACAGTAAATATTCGAATTTATCGTATAATGCTGTATATTAGATTATTAAAAATAGTGTATATATTTTATACAGTGTTGCATATTTAAACATCTGTATTTTATATAGTTGATTATGTGCCAATTGTCTGCATGTGGATTCGGGGGATTTGGGGATTGTTGGATTAATTATTGTAGTAATTGAAAAAATTTTATGGGCTGTCAACATGATAATAACATAATCAATATTCGTTTTTGTCTTTGAAATTCTGTAACTTATTCATCAAAAATGAGTTTGCCACATTATCATTATAACTTTTACAACGAATGGAAAATGAAAAGATTGACGATGAGCTAACTTATAAGATTATGCTCCTCAACTTTGGCGCTGGAAGCCCCGGAATAAAAAGATTAAGGCATCCCAAAAATAAGATGCCCAATACTATCCCTTCACTATAAATAATCCAGCAAACCAATAATCCAGAAAATCCCAATTCACGCTTTGTATTTTACCGGAGGATTCTTAAGTGCGCGGTACATTAAATAGCCACCCGCCAATATAAATGGGATACTTAAAATTTGGCCCATATTCAGCGCCATACCTGCTTCGAAGGCCTCCTGGTTTTCCTTGATAAACTCGACAAAAAATCGGGTTAGGAATATTCCGGCAAAGCCATAACCGATGATAAATCCCGGGCGGTCTTTCAGATCTTTGGCCTTGAAGAACATCCACAACGAGGTCACAAAAACGATCAGATATCCCAATGCTTCATATATTTGGGTAGGATGTTTGGCTACAACTTCATGGTTACGCTCAAAAATAAACCCCCATGGCATGTTCGTGGCAACGCCATAAATCTCGGAGTTCATTAAATTTCCGGTACGGATCATGGCCGCCACCAGCGCAGTTGGAATAATCAGGCGGTCAAGCGTCCAATAGATGGATCGTTTGGTCACCCTCTTCGAATAGAAGTAGATAGCTAAAACGATACCCAAAGCTCCACCATGACTGGCCAAACCCTGATATCCCACAAATTTATAACCTGTCTCTCCTTTTGCAATGGGCAGGACAATCTCGAGAAGATGTTGGGAATAATAACTCCATCCATAGAAGAATACATGTCCCAGCCGTGCACCAACAATGGTTGCTACAATCGTGTAAATAAATAACTTATCCAGCCATTCGGTGTCCGATTTTTCAAACTTAAACATTTTGAACATAATCTGATAACCTACCAGGAAGCCCAATGCAAACATTAATCCATACCAGCGGACAGAGATAGGGCCAAGACTAAAAAGTTCAGGACTAACATTCCAATGAATGGATAATAAAGTGCTCATTATCATGAATTGTATTGTATTTAAATAGGTACAACCTACAAAAAGTTATGAATTATAAGTTATGTGTTTTAGTCATATAATCAATTGAATTACAATAACCTACAATAATTCATCACTTATAACTCATAACTATTTATTTATTCGTGTCCGTGGCAATTTTTAAATTTCTTTCCGCTTCCGCAAGGACAAGGCTCATTGCGGCCTACTTTTGGCGCATGCCGAATCGGCTGAGGGGCCCTGTGCTCTTCCTGGTGCTCTCCGGGATGATTGGATGCCTCCATCTTCTCTTCACGGTATTGTGAACGATCCTGCGAACGTCTGGCAATTGGTGCTTCTTTCACTTCGTCGGCCTCACTGATGGGAATCTGTCCTTTCATTAGCGTAGAAACCACTCCCCTGTTGATTTGCTCCATCATGGCTTTAAACAGGTTAAACGACTCTAGTTTATAGATAAGAAGCGGATCTTTTTGCTCATAAGAGGCATTCTGTACCGAGGTTCTCAGTTCATCCAGTTCTCTGAGGTTCTCTTTCCAATGCTCATCAATGGTAGCGAGAATAACCTGTTTTTCGTAGGATTTCACCAGATCAACCCCCTGAGTTTTGTATGCCTTCTCAAGGTTTGTAACAATGTTAAACAGGCGGTGTCCATCGGTAATTGGCACAACTATATTGTTGTAAATATGCGACTTGGTCTCATAAACATTTTTAACGACTGGCCAGGCCTGACGGGAGATGGCCTGCGATTTTCTGGTAAAATTCTCGATCGAATTGTGGTAAATTTTATCCGTAAGCTGGTCAATATTGATCTTGGAAAATTCCTCCTCATCCACCGGAGAATCCAGAGACAGCGCTTTAATCAGATCGAGGCGGAAATCTTCGTATCCTTCCCTACCATTTGGTTGATGCTCGGTACTGAGCAGTTCGCCCATATCGAAGATCATGTTGAGAATATCTACCTCAATCCGTTCTCCAAAGAGGGCGTGACGCCTTTTCTTGTATATGACTTCACGCTGCGAATTCATTACATCATCGTATTCCAGCAAACGCTTACGTATTCCAAAATTGTTCTCTTCTACTTTTTTCTGGGCACGTTCGATTGATTTGGAGATCATCGAATGCTGGATGACCTCTCCCTCCTTTAAGCCAAGACGGTCCATGATACCAACAATACGGTCGGAAGAGAACAGACGCATCAGGTCATCCTCCAGGGAGACAAAGAACTGGGAAGTTCCGGGGTCACCCTGACGACCGGCACGACCACGCAACTGGCGGTCGACACGCCGGGAGTCGTGCCGTTCTGTGCCAATGATGGCAAGACCGCCCAGGGCCCGGGTTTCGGGAGTCAATTTAATGTCAGTACCACGGCCGGCCATGTTGGTGGCAATGGTAACTGTTCCCAATTTACCTGCCTCGGCCACGATATCGGCTTCGCGCTGGTGTAGTTTGGCATTCAGGACCTGGTGCTTAATACCCCTCATCTGCAACATCCTGCTAAGCAATTCTGAAATTTCGACAGAAGTTGTACCTACCAGCATCGGTCGTCCAATCTTGTTCAGACGGACAATCTCTTCGATAATTGCCTTGTATTTTTCATTTTTGGATTTGTAAACAAGATCTTCGTAATCTTTTCTGGCGATTGGCTGATTGGTGGGCACCACAACTACTTCCAATTTGTATATATCCCATAACTCACCTGCCTCCGTTTCAGCAGTACCGGTCATACCGGCAAGTTTGTGGTACATCCTGAAATAATTTTGCAGGGTAATGGTGGCAAAGGTCTGAGTGGCGGCTTCCACTACAACTCTTTCCTTGGCCTCAATTGCCTGGTGCAATCCGTCAGAATAACGACGACCCTCCATAATACGGCCTGTCTGCTCGTCTACAATTTTAACTTTGTTTTCAATCACTACATATTCGATGTCTTTTTCGAACATGGTGTAAGCCTTAAGTAACTGATTGACTGTATGTATTCTTTCCGACTTAATGGCAAAATCCTGCATCAAAAGATCCTTCTTTTCAACTCTATCAGCATCAGAAAGACCTTTATCATTCTGTATATCAGCAATTTTTGCACCTACATCCGGTAGGATAAAGAAGCTTGAATCCGAGTTATTGTGCGAAAGAATGTCAATACCCTTATCTGTAAGCTCAACGGAATTTTGTTTCTCTTCAATGATAAAATATAGCTCATCGGTGACAATGTGCATATTTTTACTATTGTCCTGCATGTAGAAGTTCTCAGTCTTCATCATCTTGGCCTTGTTTCCCTCTTCACTAAGGAAACGGATGGTTGGCTTATATTTGGGTAAACCTTTGTAGGCACGAAGAAGCGCCATGGCGCCCTCTTCGGCTTCATCCTTGTTACTTGAGTTAATTTTTTTCTTGGCCTCAACCAGAAGTTGGTTCACCAACTCCCTCTGCGTTTTCACCAACTGTTCGATGGGAGATTTCAGTACATCAAAAAGTTGATTTTCACCTTTGGGAACCGGACCGGAGATGATCAAAGGGGTACGCGCATCATCGATCAATACCGAGTCGACCTCATCCACGATGGCATAATGGTGCTTGCGCTGTACCAGATCGGCAGGCTCGGTTGCCATATTGTCACGCAGGTAGTCAAAACCAAATTCGTTGTTGGTTCCAAATGTAATATCAGCATTGTATGCCTTCCTGCGTTCAACAGAGTTGGGTTGGTGCTTATCTATACAATCTACCGAGATACCATGAAACTGATAGATTGGTCCCATCCACTCAGAGTCACGTTTGGCCAGGTAGTCGTTGACCGTCACAATGTGAACACCCCTACCGGCAAGCGCGTTCAGGAATACCGGAAGCGTAGCCACAAGGGTTTTGCCCTCACCGGTAGCCATCTCCGATATCTTACCAGTATGCAAAACATATCCTCCGATCAACTGAACATCGTAGTGTACCATGTTCCAGGTCTGTAGTGTACCTCCGGCAACCCAACTATTTTTGAAGATGGCCTTATCCCCGTCAATAGTTACAAAATCCTTTGTAGCAGCAAGTTCACGATCAAAATCAGAAACAGATACGACAATTTCCTCGTTTTCGAAAAAGCGGCGGGCCGTATCTTTCACGATAGCAAATGCAGTCGGAAGTATGGTCTTTAGTACCTCTTCAATTTTTTTTGTGATGATCTCTTCGAGTTTATCGACACGATCATATAATTTTTCGCCCTCTCCAATTGGAATTTCACCGCTCTCGGCACGCTCCTTTAATGCAACAATCTCATCCTCTTCTGCCTTTATGTAATCTTTTACAATCGCTTTGATCCGAAGCGTTTCAGCACGCAACTGATCATTGCTAAAACCTGTGATGCGACTGTATTCCTCTTTAATCAGGGCAATGACCGGCATAACTTCCTTAATGTCCCTGTCTGATTTATTGCCTAAAAGACCCTTTAATAAATTTCCAATAATTGACATATAATGTGGTATGGAGTGTTTCTAATTTAATCCTTTTTAATGCACAACAAAGGTAATTGAAATGTTGCAACGAATGAAATACCAATGAGAATATGTTAACATCTACCGAAAGATGTCAGTACTTCCCAAAAAGTGAATCCACAAATACTATACCAAATATTTGTGGATTCCTCTTTCTCCCCTTCGACCCTTTGGCTTCGTTCAGGTACAAGCGTTCTTAAGCAAAATAACTATGCTTTGGCAGGAAATGGATTGACGAAGACCCTGGATTGCATCTCGCGGTCCATCATCAGCAACCCCTGGCCTTCACCATTGATCAGCTTCAGGTTATGAAGTATTTGTTCTACATTTGCCTCTTCTTCAACTTGCTCATCAACAAACCATTGCAAGAAGCTTTTGGAAGCATGGTCACTCTCTTTGATACAAATATCCATTAGGTTATTGATCAATCCTGTTATCGAAACTTCATGTTTTAAGGTCTCCTCAAAGACATCCAGCACATTTTTAAAATTGACCGTAACCGCTCCAATTGGAGACAATTCAACGCGTCCTCCGCGTTCCACAACATAATCAAAAAAATGGGTTGCATGTGCCAATTCTTCCTGGTATTGTACCTTCATCCAGTTTGCGCATCCGGACATACCGATCGACTGGAGGTAAGAAGACATGGACAGATAAAGATATGCAGAATGAAATTCAGCATTAATTTGCTGATTTAATGCAACTTCTATCGATTTTTTTAACATGGCACAAATTTCTGATTGTTGTTTAACAAATTGGTCAATTCATCCTCTTGTTAAGCTCTGCTACCAAGGCATCCATAAATTTCTCAGTGGTGAGGTAATTGTCGCTTGTAAGCTTATCACCGTAAATAGAGAGGGCGAGGTCTTTGGTCATCTTTCCCGACTCCACTGTATCAATGCATACTTTTTCTAGCAGCGCGGCAAAATCGCGCAGTGGCTGGTTTCCGTCCAGTTTTCCCCTGAAATCGAGTCCGCGCGTCCAGGCAAAAATGGAAGCGATCGGGTTGGTAGAAGTTGGACGGCCTTTTTGATGTTCACGGTAGTGTCGGGTTACAGTTCCATGGGCAGCCTCAGCTTCCATGGTACCTCCGTCCGGAGTGAGTAAAACGGAAGTCATTAAACCAAGAGACCCAAAGCCTTGGGCAACAGTATCTGACTGAACATCACCATCATAATTTTTGCATGCCCAGATGAAATTGCCATTCCATTTCAAGGCTGAAGCTACCATGTCATCAATCAAACGGTGTTCATAGATAATTCCCGCTTTGTCGAAATCCGCTTTGTAATCGCTTAGGAAAATCTCTTCGAAAATATCCTTGAAAAAGCCATCGTACTTCTTCAAAATGGTATTTTTCGTTGAGAGGTAAAGCGGCCATTTTTTGGTCAAAGCCATCTTAAAGCAACTATGGGCAAATCCCCGGATAGACTCTTCAGTGTTGTACATGGCCAGGGCAACTCCCGGACCATCAAAATGATAGACGTCATGAACCTCTTGTTCCGAGCCATCGTCAGCCTTAAAACAGAGCGTAAGCTTCCCAGGGCGATCTACTACTATATCTGTTGCCCTGTATTGATCTCCGAAAGCATGCCGTCCGATCATGATAGGGGCGGTCCACTGGGGAACCAGGCGAGGTACATTTTCTACAACGATGGGTTCACGGAAAATTGTACCGTCCAGAATGTTACGAATGGTTCCATTGGGTGACTTCCACATTTTTTTAAGTCCAAACTCTTTGACACGCGCCTCATCAGGAGTAATGGTCGCACATTTGATGCCAACTTTGTACTTTTTGATGGCATTGGCTGCATCAATGGTCACCTGATCATTTGTTTCATCCCTGTATTCTATTCCTAGGTCGAAATATTTGATATCAACATCCACGAAAGGGAGAATCAATTTTTCCCTGATCATTTTCCAGATTATTCTGGTCATCTCGTCCCCATCAAGCTCTACGACAGGGTTTAATACTTTAATTTTCTGCATTTGCTATTCTTTTTGAAAAAATTTCTACTTTCGATTTTAGAGCGCTAAAAGTACAAAATAATGGTTGAGTAACAAGGTTTACACCTCCAAAAACGCGATTTTGGATATCTTAATCAAAATCCAGTCCGAATTTTTGTTTCATACTGCCAAGTACGGGATACTTCGCTGCAAGAACATTGAACTTTTCCTGATTGGTGTATGGCCTGTTCTGAATCTCCTCCTTGTTTTCTGTAACATTGAATTCCACTGTAATTTTTTCATTGTGCAAGGCAGCATGCAAATGTGCAAGCAATTTGGGTTTCAAATCCAATGTAATGCGTTGACGCTGAACTTCATTATCCAGATTGTATACAATAATGTAATCTTCGGTGAAAACAGGTTCCCTGACAGAAAGGGCTGATCTGAGCTGAGCAGCGTCAACACCTTCTGCAAATTTTTTCCATGCTTCTACGAGCTGTGATACATCAAAAGGTCTCTCTTTCGGATTTGTATTGGTTTTCAGACGATCCTCATGCAGTTCTGACACACCAGACGCACCTTTGAGCATGCCCGAGATGGATGGAGTCGAAAGATTTTCGGTATGCTTGTACCTGTTTTTTTGCTCTTTGCCGGAAGGCCTGTCGACAAGTGGACGGATAACTTCCTCTGGTGCTGTTTCTGCAGATTTTACAGGTTCAACTGATTTAACCGGAGTAACACTCTCTTTTGTTGGTGTTACAGGCGCAACAAGTGCGTCAAAAAGAGGTAACAGATAGAGACAGGCTATTGATTCGTCAACTGTTTTTTTTTTAATTGCTCAATAAGCTGAGCACTTCTGATTAAAGTCAATTCAACTAGAAAACGTTGGTTGGACGAACTTTTGTACTGAATGTCACAATCTGAAGCCAGGATCAGCGCAGCAGTTAAAAAGTCTTCGGAACATTGAGATGCCTGCTTTCTGTAACGCTCCTTGATCTCCCCTCCCACTTCGAGCAATGGTAAAGTAACTGCATCGCGGCTGATCAGCAAATCACGGAAGTGCTGGGACAATCCAACAATAAAGTGATGGGCATTAAATCCCTTGGACAATATCTCATTAAATATCATCAGATTGCCAGAAACATCCCCTTTAATAAATCCTTCCGTCAATTTGAAGTAGTAATCGTAGTCGAGCACGTTCAGATTGGAAATCGTATCCTTATATGTAACAGTATCGCCACAAAAACTTACTATCTGATCGAAGATGGAAAGCGCATCGCGCATAGCGCCATCGGCCTTTTGGGCAATGACGTTCAGCGCTTCAGCCTCAATGGTTACCTTCTCTTTTCCGGCCACCTCCAGCAGATGTTTTTCAATGTCAGCTATACTGATCCGGTTAAAATCATAAATCTGGCATCTTGAGAGGATGGTTGGGATGATTTTCTGCTTTTCGGTCGTTGCAAGGATAAAAATGGCATGTGCAGGCGGTTCTTCAAGCGTTTTCAAGAAAGCATTGAAGGCCTGGGAAGAGAGCATGTGGACCTCATCGATGATATAGACACTGTACTTTCCGATTTGGGGTGGTATCCTAACTTTGTCTACCAATGATCTGATGTCCTCAACCGAATTGTTGGAGGCTGCATCAAGTTCGTGGATGTTATAGGAGCGGTTTTCACCAAATGAGATGCACGATTCACACTGTTGGCATGGCTCAGTATCGGCAGTCAGGTTCAAACAGTTGATAGTCTTGGCAAAGATCCGGGCAGAAGTGGTCTTTCCGACTCCCCTCGGACCGCAAAACAAATATGCATGTGCCAGGTGGTTGCTCCTGATTGCATTCTTAAGGGTAGAGGTAATGGAGGGTTGCCCCACCACAGTTGTAAAGGTATCCGGGCGATATTTGCGGGCTGATACGATGTAATGTTCCATGCAATCATTTCACTTAACGAACTCCAAAAATAAGAGAAAAATGGATGTTCCCAACCGGGTGGAGAAAGAAGTTATCAACCAGGGAAAATGAGAAAATGTGAAAATGTGAAGATGTGACGACAGAAGGAATGGGACGACAGGGAGGACTGGGACGACTGGGACGATACAGGGGATGAGACCAGTTCCCAAGCAACACAGAACACCGGTGAAGTCCCGTCAGGGACGACCGATATTGTAACCCGGGATGAAGCTTGCGAAATCCCGGGAATGGAAATGAATGATCATCTGCCGTCCGTGGTAACATGTAAAGAATTGATGTTCAATTAATTTCGGACGGAATGGCGGAAAATAACGAAAATTGATTAATGGTAACAACAATTTATTTTAATCGTATAAAATTGATATCATTCCAATTTTAATTACAATAAAAATGAAAAAGATAATTATCGCACTTGCCATGGTAGTATCAGTAGCCGGGTTATCCGCACAAAACAAGGTTTTGTACAATTTCAAGGCCACTACGCTAGACGGTCAGAATTTCGATTTATCCTCGCTGAAGGGTAAGAAAATTATGGTGGTCAATACGGCTTCCAAATGCGGATTGACACCTCAATATGCCCTGCTTGAGAAGCTTTACGAAAAATACAAGGACCAGAATTTTGTTATCATCGGTTTTCCAGCCAATAATTTTGCTTCTCAGGAACCCGGCACCAATGCGGAGATTAAGACCTTTTGCACCCAAAATTATGGCGTTACTTTTCCAATGATGTCGAAAATTTCGGTCAAAGGCGCTGACATTGATCCGCTTTATGCCTGGTTAACAAGCAAAACTCAAAATGGGGTCATTGATGCCCCGGTGCAATGGAATTTCCAAAAGTTCCTGATCAACGAGAACGGTCAACTGGCAGATGTAGCCTTTCCGAAGGAGCTTCCCGATGAAGAGAAGATTATCAAGTGGATTGAAGGAAAGTAATTACAAATGTGAAAATTGGGAAATGTGAAAATGTGACCCTTCGACTTCGCTCAGGGACCGGTGCTTGTCTCGTCCTAGTCGTCCCAGTCGTCCACTCGGCCCATTTACACATTTTCCAATTTCCCAATTTTCAAATTTTTCTAATCTTTATATTCCTAAACCAGACCACACTACCGTGATCCTGCAACAGGATCAATCCCTTTTCGTGAAGTCCGAAATTCGGAATATCCTTGAATTTGCTTGCGGCAATTCGTGCATTAAAATCAGCACTACCGCGCTCACATTCCGCGACTTTCACACCATTCAACCAATGCTCAATGTGTTTGCCTAAGCAAAGGACCCGGCTGGTATTCCACTCTCCAACTGGTTTTGTCACTTTGTTGGCAGTTGTTGGATACAACTCATAGATGGCGCCAACGGTATGAAAATCGTTGGGATGCATCCTGCCGTCTTTCATCCAGGGATGTCCTGCATCATCCAGCATCTGGTATTCAATTCCAAGTGCATCGTTGTTGGCCTCCTTGACAAAATATTTAACGCCGCTGTTGCCGCCTGCATCAATCATCTTCCAATCCCAAACCAGGTCAAAATTGCCAAATTCCTCTTTTGAAACAAGATTTCCGCCACCACCAGAGATCATGCAGCCTTCTTTGATCTGCCATCCCTGTGTCGGAAAATCTGTTTTGTTTGCACTGCGCCAAAGGGATGGATGATGGCCATCAAACAAAAGTTTCCACCCCTGCTTTAACTCATCTTTGGTCAAGATATTTGCGGCGCCCTGAGCTTGCAATTGAATAGCATAACCCGACAGAAAGGCAAACAATAAAATAACTGAAATTTTTCTCATACTATTTATATATTTGTTTCTCAAAAAATTAAACCACTCAATTGCAACGCTTTAGACGCAACTCGGGAACCAAACCCCCGGAGTCCCTATCATTCGTAATTTGTAATTCGTAATTTTTAATTTTAATTCTTCACCGGAGCGCTGATCACCCCCAAATACCTTCCCATCCAATAAGGCAGCAACCAAATATCCCCGGCGCTGCTTTCTGAATTACCATTTCCATGCGTGCGGTCAAGACTGAACATGTTTCCGTTGTGACGATGGATCGGCCTTTCCTCAGGAGGAAGCACCTCTTTGGTGGTTTGATTTCTAAAGTTTGGCGCAATTTTATCAATATCTTTTCTGTTGCTATTGATGATCACCCATTCTATCATATCCATCGGATAATTTTTCAGCCACCAGGCAGCTTCTTTCAGATCAAAATTGGCGGTTCCTGTCAGGGCTGTGAAAATATTCCAGGCTCCCTCTTTTTCTGGCCTTTCGATCTGCCAGTGGTCCAGGATTGAAGCCTTAAAACTTGATTTTAAAGTATCGTTGAAAGCATACCTGTACAAACCCCAATAACCGCAAAAATACATTTCGTCATCCGAATGGTTCCAGTCTTCGGAAAGCTCCCTGCTGAGCTGGTCTGCTCCCGGATCGGCTTTACCAATATTGGCCATTTTTTGCATCAGATTTTCATAATAGCCATAATTATTCATCAAATCGAAAGCTTTTTGCTTGAATATCTCCTTGTGTGTAAAGTGATATCCTGTTTGAAGCATTGCGATGATGTTGGAGGAGTTAATTTTCCTGTCACCCACATTTTTTGGCCTGGCATTCACATAATCCGGATTCCATTTCCCCCAAAGAGTTGGTTTTCCATCGAAATCTATCAAATACATGTCGTGTTCGACAATGTGCGTCATCAAAATGTCAATCAGGTGAATTGAACGTTTCGTCAGGTCAGGATCGCCGATAAGTTCAGCCATAGCGCCCAATACAAAAATATGGCCGATGGCCTCATCGCTGCTGGTGGTGGCCTTCCAGTCCCATTCAGGATCTGAGGCATTTTTCCATCTGTCTGGATCAGAAAGGTGTTTCATCCAGCCGCTCCGCTCGAAAGATCTTGAAGGAAAGCCCTTTAACCCATTGATCGAATAGAGCCTCTCCATGGCATCCAGTGATTCCCTGCAATTTTGCAATGCATCTTCCGACTTGGTTACCGCATACCGGAATACCTCGCCAGCGAGGTACATAGAGGTCCACAGACCATCATTATCCGAATCAACCAGCCTGCCGCTTGCCAGATTTCCCTTTTCCATGCTGTCGAATGAGGAGTTGAATCCATTCCTGATGTGCCTCAGCCTAACCTGCTTTTCGTAGAATTCGGCTTTATCGGCCAAAGTCCAGTCATTGTATTCCATCTTGGTCAAACCTTTATCCGTCAGGATCAGTACGGTATTACCTTCTCCTCTTGCAAAATCAACAACGACGTTACCCGGTAACCATCTTTCGCCGTTGTAGAAATTGTATTTTCCATCGGATCTCAGTTGAAATGCCCCTTCTGTAGATCCAAACCACATTTGGCCATTTACCTCTTTCAACGCAGTAATGTTGGTGGAAGGAACTCTTTGGACGATTTCACCAATTTGCTTCATGGCGATAGGATCGAACTTCAGATATCCGTTGCCTGTACCTATCAATATCCTCTTTTTATCTGCCGTCAGGTCAAAACAAGTCAGATTAGCGGCCTTAAAAACACTCTTTATCGCCTTGCCCTGAGGATCGAAGGTACATAGTTCATTGGCTCCCATCAGCCAATACAGATTGCGGGATGAGTCAAACCTAATGGAAAGTACCTTTGTACCCGGGAAGCTACCCGTCCATTCCACTTTTGAATCTTTGACCAACTTAATCTCTTTCCCGTTTGAAACCAGGAAAGTAAAGTCGGCACCGGCTTCAAACTGAGTTGCATCGGACAGTAAATGCCTTGAGAAAAGTTTCCCGGCCCAACTGTTGCTTAATACGGCCTGATCATCCAGGTACACAAACTGATCTTTGTAAACCATCAGATTGGTCAGGTTCTTCTTTACCATGGGCCTGTAGGATTGATCCTTTTCCAGTGTTCCGGCGTACTGAAATGCTCCTCCGTAGGGTTTGTAAAGACCTGAGGAGGTTAAAATTTTAATATCACCATTCCTGTCACATCCCACTTTTAAAAGATGAATGGTGTCCGATTTTGCATAAAATTTTATGCTGTACTCCTCAAGAAACGGAGTATCCTTGTATACTGGTTGCTTTTCTTTAGTCTCCTTCACAGGTGAAAAGGAGCACAAAAACAATCCTCCAACAAATGTCAGAAGGTAAAATAGCTTTCTCATTGTGCAGTAGTAGTTAAAAATAAACGATTCGGGGGTTAAAATTACTCAATTTTTCCAAAGTACATTTGTTGATTAGTCAATTCTAAAAAGTATAAGCTATTTTAGCATAAAATTTTGTAAAAAGATTTCTCACTTAAAGCAAAACGATGGAAAAGAGATCCCTAATGACATTGAAAATACTTGTTCTGAGTGGAATTCTAACAATTTCTGTACCTGGCGTCTATGCCCAGAAACAACCACTGAAAGACTATCCCATTCAGCCTGTTAATTTTACGAAAGTGAAAGTGAATGACCACTTCTGGGCACCGCGTATCGAATTGAACCAGAAAGTAACCATTCCGATCGCTTTGGACCAGTGTTACAAAACTGGTCGTGTCGAGAATTTCAAGATTGCCGGGAAACTGACCAAAGGAAAATTTCAATCCGAATATCCCTTCGATGATTCAGATCTCTATAAAATTATAGAAGGGGCCAGCTATTCCCTGCAAACAAATCCAAATCCGATACTGGAAAGCCGCATCGACTCTGTGATTCATTACATTACACTTGCCCAGGAACCAGACGGCTACCTCTTCACCAACCGTACCATCGATTCGCTCCACATGCATCCTTGGGTCGGAAAAAACAGGTGGGAAAAGGATCCTGAACTGAGTCATGAACTATATAACCTTGGACATCTCTACGAAGCAGCCTACGCCCATTTTCTGGCTACCGGAAAGCGCACCCTTCTGGATGTTGCCATCAGGAGCGCCAACCTGGTAGATCATGATTTCGGCCCGGGCAAACTCTCCTATTATCCGGGTCATCAAGTTATTGAAATGGGTCTTGCAAAACTATACCGGATTACCGGTGAGGCGCGCTACCTCAAACTGGCCAAATTCTTCCTCGACTGCAGGAAAAATGGCAATGAGTACAACCAGGCCCATATACCAGTGATTGAGCAGGATAAAATCGTGGGCCATGCTGTGCGGGCAACCTATATGTATGCCGGAATGGCCGATGTATCTGCCCTGACGGGTGATGTTTCTTATCAAAATGCCATCGATAAGATTTGGAACGATCTGCTGCAAACCAAATTGTATGTCACAGGCGGAATTGGTTCGGCTGGAAAAAACGAAGGGTTCAGCGATCCCTATTCTTTGCCAAACCTTACCGCATATTGTGAGACTTGCGCCTCCATCAGCAATGTTTTCTGGAACTACCGCATGTTCCTTCTGGAAGGGGATGCCAAATATTTTGATGTACTGGAACGGACGCTTTACAATGCCCTTTTATCCGGGATTTCGCTGAGCGCTGACCGGTTTTTCTACCCCAACCCGCTCGAATCCCATGGTAAAAATCAGCGAAGCGCCTGGTTTGGCTGTGCATGCTGCCCAAGCAATATCTGTCGCTTTATCCCTTCCGTACCCGGATATGTCTATGCCCAAAAAGATGATTCTTTGTATGTCAACCTGTATATGAATAACACGGCAACTGTCAATCTTCACGGTGATCAGCTCTCCATCGAACAGGTGACAGACTATCCCTGGTCCGGAAGAATTACCATGAAGATCCATCCTGGTAAGCATAGAAAATTCAACCTCCTGGTAAGAATACCCGGTTGGGCGCAAAACCAGCCTCTTCCTTCAGATTTATACCGTTTTAGAGACCTGGAAAAGACCAGGGCAACCATCAGCGTGAACGGAACCAACACTTCTTTTCATCTCAAAAAAGGGTATGCGGTGATATCAAAGGAATGGAAGCAGGGTGATCAGCTTGTTTTGAACCTGCCCATGCCTGTAAGAGAACTCATTGCCCATCCCGAAATCAAGCAGGACTCCGGTAGGGTTGCCATTCAACGGGGGCCATTGGTCTACTGCTTCGAATGGCCTGACAACAAGAATGTTAACATACAAAACCTCTTACTAAACAACAAAAACAGTTACCAAACAGATTTTCTTCCGAACCTTTTGAATGGTATTACCGTCATCAAAACCAGCGGTATAGACTCCGGAGTAAAAACCGGGAATACCAACCAATCCGTCACTGCCATCCCCTACTACTCCTGGGCAAACAGAGGTAAAGGTGAAATGAATGTTTGGATGAAAGTTCAAAAATAGGAGGAGTATCAGAAAGTTGAAACTTTTGAATCTGCCGGGCTTCAATCGACCTGGCTGGAATTATGTTCAGATAAAAAGTATTTTCAATCCCAAATTAATTTTCGATTTATGAAACAAAAAATGTCCCTTGTTCTGTTATGTACATTGTTCTTTATCAACCTTTCAACTGCACAGGAAACCGCAAAAAAGAGTACCCCGGAGAGCAACAATTACACCATCGAAAACTGTATCAACAAGTTTAACATGGATAAAACCATCAAAACCTCAGTCGGATACCAGTATTGGTTCATCGATCAGAATTTCCTGCCGGATGGATTAACTGTAAAGATGAGTGTAGTCGGCCCAAATCAGGCGACTCATGCTCCACACAAACATCCCGGTGACGAAATATTCTATGTTCTGGAAGGCACAGCCCAATTTTACCTGGATGGCAAAACCACAACCGGGGGTCCGAATACAACCTTTTACTGTCCCGTTGGCAGTGAACACGGCATCAGCAATGCCACCAACAAGGAGTTAAAATACCTGGTTATCAGGAAGTACATTAAGGAAGCAAAATAGAAAGGGAGAATTTTAATCCTGATGAAAAACCTCAGTTAATGGAAGCGAAACCGGCGAATTATCCGGATTAACCTCCATGATTTCAGCCATATACTTCCACCATTTTTTCACGATTTCAGTTTGCGGGAGTAGATCGGCCGTGCTATTTTCCGACTGTTTCTGGACGGCAAATAGTGCGTTGGTCTCCTCATCGAAAAAGATGGAATAATCTGTTACTCCTGCTTTTGACAACTCCAAAGCCAAGGCTGGCCAGATTTTGTCGTGACGTTTCTTGTATTCTTCCAGAAACCCGGGCTTGAGTTTCATTTTAAAGGCTACTCTTGTCATGATATCAATGCATTGATTGCCAGTTGGATGAAAACTACCATCGCGTACATGTTGATCAAAATAAAAGCTTTGCGAATGGTGCCTGTTTCAGTTTCCCGGAACAGATATTTGTAAAATTGGCGGATGAAATATATGTTGGTCAAGATCAGTGTACCAATCAAAACAGGGCGAAGTACAAAACCGAACAACGGGAAAAGAAGAAGAAACAATGAGGTAATCAATCCCCAGAGAAAGACCACCTGCTTTATCTGTAATTCGCTTAATATCTTTGAAATAGATGAGAATCCAGCCCTTTCATACTCCTTACCGTATTTGATCATCAGGAGCCAAAAATGGGGTACCTGCCACAGACAAACGAAGATAAAAAGAAAGATGGCATTTGGATGAAAGAGATAATGTCCGGCCGATGTCCAGCCCATTAACGGAGGAACTCCTCCGACCAAGGCGCCTGGCAGGATGGCAATCCAGCTTCTGGTCTTCAGCGGGGTATAAATCATGTTGTAAAAAACGACATTTAAAAGACCCAGGATTACCGGGACCCAACCATTGTACAAGAGAAAGAAAGAGCCGGTAACAATCAGAAAAACAGAGAGTAAGAAGGCATTCATGACTGAAATTTCACCGGCAGGAATGGGACGTTTCCCAGTGCGCTTCATTAGCGCATCTTGCTTGTATTCCTGTACCTGGTTCAAGACAGATGCCCCCGATGAAAGGAAGAAAATTCCGAAAAACAGAAAAACCAGCGATACATCAGGCCTGCTGCCCGACATAAAATAACCTGTCAGCGCCGAAAAGGTAACCATCATAGAGAGACGGGCCCTGATCAACCTGCTAAAAATAGAAAAAACGGATTTGTACTTACTTTGTATCACCGGCTGTTTTGAAATAATCTACAATTTTATCCAGATCTTCTGCTGAAATTTTCTCTTTATACGATTGCATGAGCCCTTTGTTAAAACCTTTCACAACATCCGCATTGGGGTCGATGATTGATTTCTTAATGTAATCACCATTCGCTTCAATCTCCTTCTCACCAGAATCAGTCACCACCACTGTCTTTCGACCAAACAATCCCTTAAAGGAGGGGCCAATGATTTTTGATCCGTCCATTGAATGGCAGGTTAGGCAGGCATTGGCCTTGATGATGGCAAGCCCGGGATGGTCTGGCACATTTCCTGTGACTTTCAGGTCGGCAAGCCATTTATTGAACTCAAGGCTATCCACAACTACCGCTTTTGCCGTCATGGCCGAGTGGGCAAGTCCGCAATATTCGGTGCAATAGACATCAAAAGTCCCTTTCATGATCGGTCTGAACCAGAGATAGTTTTTGTAACCCGGTATCACATCCTCCTTTACCCTGAAGGCAGGAATAAACAGGCTATGGTTGACATCTACCGATACCAGGTTCAATTTTACATTCTTGTTATACGGAACCACAAGTTCTTTGGATAACTTACCGTTTCCGTAGTCAAATTCCCAACTCCACATCTTTCCGATCACGGTGACAGGCATCGCATCTTTCGGAACCTGCCGCATGGGGGCAAATCCGGCCCAACCATAATAAAACATCACCAAAACGATGATCAGTGGGATAACTGTCCAGATTACCTCCAGTTTCGTGTTGTGGGAAAATTGTTGGGGATTTTTATTTCTCTTCCGCGAAAAATGGATCAGAATATAGATCATTAAAGCAGTAATCCCAATCGTAAAAATAAACGAGATGGTAAAGATGAAAATAAAAGCCCTATCGACAGCTCCGGCCAGGTTCGAACCTTCGTTGAATAGTGTTTCCATAGTTTTGGGAATTATCTGAAATAATAGTCAATAAATGTGATCGCGATGACAACGGCAAAAAGGAGGAAAACACAACCAACCATCAATCGCAGTAGAAAATTTTCGAATTTAAGGTGCATAAAATAAGTCAGCACAATCGTAACTTTTATCGATGCCAGGGTCAGCGCCAATGCCACGGTAAACGCACCCAAATGAATTTTGATGGCCAAAATCGATATTGTAGTTAAAATCAACAAAATAACTAGTATTTTCCAATTCAGAGAGTCGCTGGAAACGTGATTTTCATGGTTCTTCATTCGTAATATCTTTGATATGAGACTTCTTTAAAAACAAATTTGGCAACCCTGACGCTAATCACCCTCAAGTAGTCTGAAATCAGCATTCGGGGTTCCAACAGAAACTTCTAGGTGATCAGATAAAGTAACGGAAAGAGGAAAATCCAGATCAAATCGACCAGGTGCCAGTAAAGGGCGCTGTTTTCCTGCAACAGGTAGTGTTCAGAACTGATTTTACCCGATTTTATCTTGAATATCACGATGGTAAGCAAAACGCCACCGATAATCACATGCAAAGCATGCAGCCCGGTCATCATGAAATAGAGACCAAAGAACATGATTTCGCCATGCGGAAGGCTTTTCATGACATCTGAACCAGGATAGAGATGGAGTCCAAATTTATGTCCCCACTCAAAGTATTTGTTCACCATGAATACACCTGCCAATAATAGGGTAATAAAGAGTAAACCCATCGCCTTGCCACCCCGCTTATGCTGAATTGCTGTCAATGACATGGCAACCGTCATACTACTTACTAGTAAGACAACAGTATTTGTGGCGCCAACAAAAGCATTCAACTCAATAGCTGCGTGGTGAAAATCGGCTGCATATTTCGAGCGCATAACTGAATAGACGATAAACAATCCTCCAAAAAGAAAAAGCTCGGTAAAAAGAAATAGCCACATCCCAAGTTTCCCGGTATCGCTATCAATTAATTCGCTGTGTTCGGTTGTCGACATAGAATATTCGTTTTAATTGGTGTGAGGGTTATCAAACCGGTATGGTTCATGCGTAATCACTGGTATTTCATCGAAATTTTCGTGTGGAGGGGGAGATGGTATTTGCCACTCGAGTGTTACGCCATGCCAGGGATTGGCTGGTGCAATGGCCCCGCGACGGCTATGGTATACCAAATTGGAGATCATTAATATCAGTCCGGTGATGAGGATAAAAGCGCCAATAGTCGACAGCATCTCGCCTGTCTGAAATTTTGGATCATAATCGAAGTAACGCCTCGGCATTCCCTGGATTCCAATCACGAACAATGGGAAATAGAGCAGATTAAAGCCCACAAAAAGAAATCCCCATGCGATATTAGCCCATTTGAAATTGTACATCCTGCCATAAATTTTTGGAAACCAGTAATGTATGGCCGCAAAGAAGGCAAAACCCATACCACCGAAAATAATATAGTGAAAGTGCGCTACTACAAAATCGGTATTATGAAGCTGAATGTTTGTTGCAAGCGATCCAAGCGTCAATCCTGTGAATCCTCCGATCGTAAAGAGAAAAATAAAGGAGATTGCAAAAAGAAGTGGTGGTTTCAGGTCAACCGATCCGCCATACATGGTGGAAAGCCAGTTAAATACTTTGATGGCGCTAGGGATAGCAACCAAAAAAGTAAGGAAAGAGAAAAACCATCTGGATTCATAGCTGATACCGGATGTGAACATGTGGTGTCCCCACACAAAATAGCCAACCAGGGCAATGGCCATGCTGGAAAAGACGATGGGCACATATCCGAAAACCGGCTTCTGGCTGAATGTCGGGAAGATTTCCGTCACGACCCCCATCGCGGGCAATATCATGACATAAACGGCAGGATGTGAATAGATCCAGAACAGGTGCTGGTACAATACCGGGTCTCCACCAAGGGCAGGATCGAAGAAACCTATATGCAACGTTCGCTCTGCAATAACCATAAGCAGCGTAATACCCACGATTGGAGTAGCCAGAAGCTGTATCCATGCTGTGGCATAGAGCGACCATGGGAACAAAGGCATTCTGAACCAGGTCATGCCGGGCGCCCGCATTCGGTGAATGGTCACGATAAAATTGAGACCCGTGAGAATGGAGGCAAACCCCAAAACAAAGGCTGCTGTTAACGCAATCACCACATTGGATGAAGCTGCAGCACTGTATGGAACATAGAATGTCCAGCCCGTATCAGGTGAGTTACCATTGGCAAATTGTGAGTAGAGTCCAAGGAGGGCTCCGGTGATGAAAACATACCAGGAGAAGAGGTTGAGTTTCAGAAAAGCTACATCCTTGGCTCCAATCATAATCGGTAAGAAAATGTTCCCAAATACCGCGGCCAGGCCGGGAATGACCACAATAAAAATCATGATGATTCCATGAATAGTGAACATTCCGTTGTAGGTCTGGGCAGTCATGATGGTCTGGCCGGGGGCCATCTTCTCAATCCTCATCAAAAGTCCCAATATTGCCGCTACGCAAAAGAAGATGGTAATGGTATACATGTACATCAGACCGATCCTTTTGTGATCAGTTGATGTTAGCCACGACCAAAGTCCTGTCTTGTGATTCAGGTAGTTGAGTGGTACACTGGTAGATGAATTTGTCATTATTTTGGTGTTTTATTTGATTTTTTTCTAGAACTGATGTACAAATAGAGGACAAAGAACAATCCGATCACAAGAACAAAACTCCCCAACAGTCTGGTAAACTGCAGCGTGTAAGTCTTGGATTGCGGATCGTAGGCAAAACAATAATCGTAAAGTTTGTTGCTTGACGGCTCAACCTTTCCCTTTTGCGCCTCCACAATAGCCATTTTCAGTTCAAACGGCAGGAAGGTAACACCATAGAGATAACGGGTAATTTTGCCTTGCGGACTAAGAATGATGATGGTAGAAGGGTGCGCAAAATCCATCCCGGTAGGTTTGTACCTGAAACCAACAGATTCAGTGATTTTTTGAATATTCTCCAGTTCACCGGTTAGGTAACTCCAGCTTCCCCGTTGATCCTCCTTAATTTTCTGAACAAAATTTTTCTTTTTCTCCCTGGCCTTTTCAGGAGTATCTTTCGTGTTAAAACTGATGGTAATTACATCATAATCTTTCCCAAGCACCATTTCTGTTTTTCCGATCACATCCGCAATACCATCCTGCAAAGGACTGCACAAATTGGGACAATCGAAATAGACAAACGAGAGCACCGTAGGTTTATTGATCATACTCCGCAAGGTGACCGTATCATTCTTCTCATTGTAGAATTTGAGGTCAAGCGGAATCGTCTGACCCAACTTCTCTACGATACCAATTTCGATCTCTTTGCTAACAACTGCCTGTGAATGGGTTTCGTAAGCAAGGAGAAAGAGCAAACCCAACACATATACTTTTCTCATATTAATAATTAAATATCTGTTATTCAGGATGATTATCTTCTCCTGATTTGAACAACAATCTCAGTTGCAGCATCACATAGAGGATCATCGCCCATACTGCCAAAACCGAAAAGGTATAGGTTAACAACAGCCATATGGGTGTTTTCCGATTTACATTCCACAAAGCCCTTCGCTCATTGAGCGGAGGCCGATAGGTCGCCACTCCAATTTTCAGGGAAGCCTCCACCTTGGTCTCGCCAAACGCGGTTTCATCGGTCGGTTTCACCATAAGCTGCACCATTCCGGTTGAATCACCAGGCAGGGTTGTTGAAAAATTGAAAAGCGCTACTCCCTTGCTATCAGTCGTCCTGGGCTCATCAACCTGGAGATTGCCAAAATACCTCCGCGCAAAAAGTTTTAGTTCTGCTCCTGCAACCGGCTGTCTAATTCCTTCTTTTATGGATGAAACAGCCACTTGAACCTGTTTCTTTTCATTGTTCCAGTCCATGAGCATGTTAACTTGTTCCAGTGCAATACCTGGAGCAAGTTGCCTGGCAACCTCCTGAACATATTTATCGTTGAAACCTCTCAGATAAGAGATGATTTTCCACGTATCGGAAGCCGAAAGGGTGTTTTTAAAGGAGGGCATCAATCCGCGACCTTCCGCAACTTTATAAAAGAAAGCGCCATCCGAATTCTTCTGCATCTTTTCCGAAGCGGGATCAGGAGGAGGTGGAACAAGCTTTACCGAATTGTTTTTCCCAGGATCCCCATGACAAGATTTGCAATTCAGGTTAAACAGATCGCCACCTGCTTTCCGCGTTGAATCTGTGAAGGCGAAAGGACTCAGTTTGGCCCCGTTTTCGGCTGGAACGATCCATTCCTGCGCTGAACCAGCAAAAGCAAAGAATGATAATATGTAAAGCAATAAAGAAATTCGCTTCATGTGTTTGTCTATCAGTTTCCTGGTAAGAAATTTTATACCTTTTCGTTTGCAACGGGTCCTTCAAACAACCTGTTTTTTGCAGGCAAATAATAGACCCGCGGTTTGGTGCCCAGTTCAGGCATTAAATGATAACCTCCATTGGTCTTTAGCAATTCGCTCAACCTGACTGTCTCCTTGGTGGTTCCATTGGTTACTGCATCCTGATTTTCGTCGCCAAAATAATAAACACCATTGGGACAAGAAGATACACAATAGGGCAATTTCCCTTCCCTAAGCCTGTCGGCGCTGAAAAGACATTTTGAAACAGTCCCTTTTTTCTGGGGAACATTGAGTTCTATGTTGTATTCTTTGCCCTTGTCACCTTCAACGGCCAATGGCTCTTCCCAATGAAACATCCTTGCAGAATAGGGGCATGCAGCCACACAAAACCTGCAACCAATGCAGCGCTCATTGTCGATCAGAACAATTCCATCCTGCCTTTTAAAGGTAGCATCCACCGGACAAACTGCCACACAAGGTGGATTGTCGCAATGTTGACAGGGTTTCGGCATGAAGTAAGGGGCGGTATTCTCAGACTCCTGCATGGTCAGCGTATTTATATGGTATTCATAAGGACGCAAGTGATGCGCACTCTGACAGGCCTGTATACATTTACGGGCATTGCGGCACTTGGCCAAATCGATTACCATCACAAAGCGACGTCCTGCCAAGCCTTCCCTTCCCAGCTTTGTCAACCGGGCAACGTCAAACTTCACATCCTTGATCTGATCACGGGGAACCTCAACCAACTTGTTATCTGCTGTTAAGACCTTCACCATATCGCGGTTGGGTTTGGTCTCTTCATAATTATATCCGGAATAGATAGCCGCTCCACCCGCGGCAGCTGCTGCACCGACCAACCCAAATCGTTTAAAAAATGAACGTCTTGAATCTGCACTATCCTGTGCTTTGATCGAATTACCTTTATCAGTATTTAATTTCTCACTGTTCATATTGGAATATTTAACCTGATTATATTATATAAATTGTTGAAATTTTGTTAGTTGAAAAGATATTACCTTAACTAAAATCAACAAATTCGAATGGTTTAACAATTGGGATAAAATTACAAACAATATTTTTTGGTTTCATAACAATTTTAGAAAACCACACTTTTTTAGTCTGACTACACGGTTACAATTTATGCAAAAATTTCGTTTTAAACCATTTAAACGGCGGGTAAATGCAAAAAGTTTTCATTCTCCTCCAATATTTACACCAAAATTTGGCAATATTTCTTTGAAATTGAATGATTATACGGCGATTCCCCCTTCCAAAAATGTCTATTTTTGTTCATATCCATGCAATAGTCGATAAATGCATTAATACTTTTATTGCCATTACCGGGATACATGCTTTCCATTTTCGGACTGACAAACATTAATTCTTATGAGAAAATTTAGGTTGACTCTACTTTTCATCTTTCTTGCACTTATTACAAATGGCCAAAAGATTGATAATTCTTTTCCAAAAAACAGACTGATAACTACTGGCGTTTATTATTATCCTGAGCATTGGGACTCCACTCAATGGGACAGGGATCTTAAGAACATCGCTGCAATGGGATTCGAATTCACCCATTTTGCAGAGTTTGCCTGGGCTCAGCTTGAACCGGAGGAGGGAAAATATGACTTTGCCTGGCTCGACAAAGCAGTGGCCATCGCTGCTAAGTACAAACTGCCCGTTATCATGTGCACCTCAACCTGTACGCCGCCAGTTTGGCTATCGAGAAAGCATCCTGAGATTCTGTCGATGAACGAAAATGGCCAGAGAATGGATCATGGGTCCCGGCAACATGCCTCCTTTTCAAGCACTTATTATAGGAGTTATTCGCTCAAAATGATTGAACAACTGGCTCGTCACTATGGCAACGATCCACGAATAGTTGGATGGCAGGTCGACAATGAACCCGGAACATTTTTTGATTACAATCCCGATGCACAGCAACGGTTTCGGGACTGGCTAAAGAAAAAATACCAATCGATCGATGCGCTCAACACCACCTGGGGCACCCTGTTCTGGAGCAATACCTACAGCGACTTTTCCCAGATCAATATCCCACTTCACAAGCAATGGGGTATGAACCTTAACCAAAGGCTTGATCATTACCGTTTTGCGGCAAGTGAAACAGCCACATTTCTGGATGAGCAAGCTGTCGAAATAAAAAAATATGCCTCCAACAAACAATGGGTAACAACCAATTACATACCTAACTACGATAGCGGTTACATAGGCCAAAGCAAGGAACTTGATTTTATCACCTACACCAGGTACATGGTTTATGGCGAATCTTTGGGTATCGGAAAAAAGGGATACCGATTGGGCGATCCTTTGAGAATTGCAATGGCCAACGATTTTTTTAGACCAAAAACTCCGATTTATGGAGTCATGGAACTGCAACCGGGTCAGGTAAACTGGGGGACCATCAATTCGCAGCCACTTCCTGGTTCTGTCAGATTATGGTTGTGGCATCAGTTTGCAGGTGGAAGCAGCCTGGTATGCACCTACCGGTACAGGGCCCCTCTGGTCGGTTATGAGCAATACCATTATGGGATTGTCGGTCCAGATGGTGTCACTCCTACCCCTGGCGGATTGGAGTACCAGAAATTTATTCAAGAAATTAGTCAGCTTAGAAAATTATACCAACCTGCTACATCTCTCCCGGCCGACTATCTTGCAAGAAAAACGGCGATACTCTTCAACAATGAGAATATCTGGGGAATGGAGATGAACAAACAAACCGCGCAATGGAACTCAATGAACCATGTATCCAAATACTACAATCCTCTAAAATCATTCGGGGCGCCGGTTGATTTCATCAATGATCAGACAGATTTCTCAAAATATCCTGTTGTGATAGCTCCGGCTTATCAGCAGATCGACAAAGAGTTAATCAATAAATTAACCCGATATGTTGTGGCTGGAGGTAATTTAGTACTCTCCTGCCGTACAGGTCACAAGGACCGCGAAGGCCATTTGTGGGAAGCCAAATTTGCTGCTCCTATTTACGATCTGATTGGCGCTGAAATTGAGTTTTACGATCTCCCCATGCCCCATTCGCAGGACTCAGTTGTAATGGATACAAGAAAATATGCCTGGAAAACCTGGGGAGAGATTATAAAACCAAGGACTGAAACCAAAGTACTTGGTACCTATCAGGGCGATTTTTATGCCGGAAAACCTGCCGTAATCAGCAGAAAACTCGGTAAAGGAACTGTAACTTATGTTGGTATCGACAGCAATGACGGCTTGATTGAAAAAGAAGTGCTGAAAAAGCTCTATGCTAAATTGTCTATTCGGATTGAGAACTTCCCTGATGGGGTCTCTGTCGAATATCGTGATGGATTGGGCATTGCCGTTAATTATTCGGACAAACCATACACCTTAAATATCCCCGATTCAGCGCAAATTTTGATCGGCAAAAAAGAGCTTCTAACTGCCTGTGTTACAGTGTGGAAGTTATAGTTTTTTTAATCAATTGACGGGGTGACTCAGAGTCACCCCGTCAATTGATCAAAATTTGCCTGATTTTTGGACTTTCCCTGACTTGAATTGGGGTAATATTTCATAAGTATTGGTATTGAAAACTGAAATTAAATTGACAAATTAATGCCAATTTGCATCGAATCTATTTCAATTACTACTACTAATTTATGGCAATGAGGTTTAAAAATCAATTGAGGGTTTTGATCCCCACTCTCCTATTTCCGCTTTTCTCATTCGGACAGATTAAAGATGAACCCTATCCCCAGGCCACCTCAGTAAAATATGAGGTCGCACCAGAGTTGAAAATGGCAAAACTTCTCAAACTGGAAGTTGATTACAACAACAATGTCTATGTGCTGACCGACAAAGGACTCTACCGCGATTTCTACGGATCGAAAATCTCAAAAGACCTGCTCTACAGAAAACTTTCGGATATGAATCCGGTGGATATCACCACCCAGGAGGGTTCCGGATACCTCTATTACCTTTACGCAGACAGGTTTCTGACCAATGCACATGCAGGTACTATTTTCGCCAAAATACCGGAAAACAGCTACCAAACCATCCTTGTCAACCAATCTGGCATTGTGATGCTCGCCGGACTTGAGAAAGTGTCCCTTTACAAAGGCCAGGAAAAGATTTCTGACCTTAAATCACCTGGAAATCAACCATTGCGATGGTATGTCGATAAGGAAAATTTTTATGCCTTGTCGCGAAACAGTATCAAAACATTGGTACAAAATGACTGGAAAACCATTTACCAGGGAGATAATCTAACCAGCATGACATTTTCAACCGGCAAATTAATTGTGGGAACAAAGGATGGGTATCTGGTCCTAAATCCTTTAAATGGAAAGGTTATACAACCATTAAAAAAGGAGTTACCTGTTGTTTCAATCAACGATCTGCTTGTCGTCAACAACCAAACCTGGTTTTCTACTTCAGACGGTGCTTTTAGGGAAGAGAATGGAAAATACCGCTACTTTCAGGGAGAACGCTGGTTGGTAAACAACGAAATAATTGACATGAAGGCAGATACTGAAGGAAATATTTATCTTCTATCTCCCACCGGCCTTAGCAAAATTGCATTCTCTCCAACAACCCTGGCAGCTAAGGCCAATAAGATCCAGGACGACATCCGAAAATACCATATGCGTTATGGCTTTGTTTGCGAAATCAACTATGGAAAACCAGGAGATTTAACAACTGCCCAGGCAGTAGATAATGACAACGATGGTCTGTGGACAACGTTATACCTTAGCAGTCAGGCATTCAGATTTGCCACAACAGGCGAGGAAATTGCCAAACGTTACGCATGGGAGTCGTTTGAAGCCTTTGAGCGTTTGCTGACAGTCAATCCGTTGAAAGGGTTTCCATCCCGGACCTTCGAGCGCAAAGGAATCATTCACGATACATTGGCCTGGCGACCGTCCCAAAATCCCGAATGGGACTGGAAGGGAACCACCAGCACGGATGAATACATCGGCTACCTTTTCGTCGCTACTGTGATGGATCAGTTTATAGCCAAAACTTCTCCGGAAAAGAAGCGGGTCGCAGATTTCATTGATGCAATCATGACCCACATCATCGACAACAACTACTATTTCATTGATGTCGATGGCCAACCAACCCGTTGGGGAAGATGGAATCCTGAATACGTGAATTCCTATGCCAAATATGTGGACGACAGAAAATTAAACAGCGCACACCTGATTGCCGGCCTGCAATTGGCCTACTCGCTTACCGGCAAAGAAAAGTACAAATCTGAGGCCTACAAAATGATGGACAAATACGGTTACCTGGATAATATCATGATCCCCATGAAAACCATGATGCAAACAACAGAGTTTGTCCATAAGGGTGAAGTGATGGGTGATACCTGGAACCACTCGGACGACGAAATGTCTTTTCTAACCTATTGGGTACTACATAAATATCCTTTCAATGAATCGCTAAAGAAAAAATATGAGTGGGTTGCACGGGACCATTGGGAGATAGAGAAACCCGAAAAAGACGGACTATGGAATATAATTACTTATGGCATAAGCGGTGATATCGACCTTAATTCGACCATTTGGTACCTCAGGGAGTACACGCCTGATCTGGATCGCTACTCCACCAAAAACTCGCACAGAAAAGACCTGGTCCGCATTCCTGAGAATTTCAGGGAACAAATCACGAAAGAGCTGCTTACTTCTGGCGAACGGCCAATGATCCGTCACAATACCAATCCATTTGCCCTGGACTGCAACGATGGCAGGAGCTCCCGATTGGCCGGCGACGAATACCTTCTACCCTACTGGATGGCACGCTACCTTAAAGTGATCCAGTAAATTTACCATGAGAAATTGACAATGTTTCTTAGTATTTTTGATTATCAATCACATAAATATTCGGATTATGAAGATTTTGAAAAAGGTTCTGAAAGGATTTTTGCTTCTTCTCGCTACGCTGATATTTTTGATGTTGATTCCGCGGATTTGGTCCGCCATAAATCCCCAAAAGGCGCCAATAGGGTATTATTACTATCCGCCAACCGTTGCAGCCATTTTCACAGGATTGGAAACATTGATCAACAAGACACCGGATATTCCTGAAAATGTTGAAGCTTTTAAGAATGTCGAATACAAAAATATCAACGGCAGATCCCTTCAAATGGATTTCTACCGTCCGAAGGGAATGACCAAACCGGCGCCACTGCTCGTTTTTATCCATGGCGGCGGATGGAGCGGTGGCGATCGGGCCGATTACCTGGTCTACCTGACGCACTTTGCCGGATTGGGTTATGTTACGGCAACCGTTTCCTACCGCTTTGTGAAAGAGGCACCATATCCCGCTTGCGTCAATGATATCATGGATGCGGTACATTTCATTTTTCAAAATGGCGAAAAATACAACTACGATCCCGACAGGATTTGTCTGATTGGCGGCTCAGCAGGCTCTCACCTGGCCATGCTGGCAGCATATGGCTGGAAAAAACAGCCCTCTCCTTCCGACACGATCAGGCAGGTTGTGGAAAAACACAAAATCAAAGCGGTAGTCGAAATCTATGGTCCCACGGATTTTACGACCGAATATGCCCGTAACCATCATACCATCACAAGTTTTATAGCCCACTCTTACCAGGAAGCCCCGCAACTCTACGTCGAAGCATCCCCAATTACCTATGTAACCAAAGAGTCCCCAACCACGCTGATCCTTCACGGTACCCGCGACATGCTGGTCCCCATCAGTCAGGCAGAGTTACTGAAGCACAAATTGGATAGCCTTGGAGTTGTGAATGTCTATTGTCCCGTACCCGGATGGCCCCACACCATGGATATCGTTCAGCGTGTAAACAATTACACAAAGAAAGTGATGGGGGATTTCTTCGAAAAGAACGTAAAATAATCCTTGTCACCCGGGCTTTTAAGACCAACCAGGATTTCGGCGGCCAACCTGATCTGATCAACCAGGACCCTTATTTTTACCCCAAATAAACAACTTATCATCATAAATTGTTATCAATGCAGTTGCAAAATAAGATTTTTCATTAGTTTTGTTAGTGATACCCTGAATTAGAAATAATTGTTGCCATTGCATTAACCCCAAAGATGGAGGGCCTTCCGAAAAGCATTTACTTACCTACCAATTATTCTTTTATGGAGTACCAGGCTTTATCCAGAGAACAGCTAATACAGGAGATCGAATTACTTCATAAGGATAACAGTTCGATCAGGTCAATTTATCGAAAGGATATAGATAGAGTCGCAACTCCCGAAGAAGAATTGAACTACCGGTTGTTATTTTATAACAGTGGCGAGGCTATACTCTATACGAGACCCGACGGGACCATTTATTCTGCTAATCCAAAAGCATGCGAGATTTTTGGCATGAGTGAAATGGAGATTTGTGAAGTCGGAAGAAATGGTATTTGTGATCTGACCGATCCCCGTTTGATCCCTGCGATTGAAGAAAGAAGAAGAGTTGGAAAGTTTAATGGAGAACTCAACATGCTCAGGAAAAATGGTGAAGTTTTCCCAGCTGAAATTGACTCAACAGTTTTTCATATTTCAGGAGGATTGGAGAGAACGGCCATGATCATTCGTGACATCAGTGAACGCAATCTGGCAGAAAAAAAACTAAAGGATAAGAACGACGAGCTTCAAAAGATGAATGCAGAAAAGGATAAATTCTTCTCCATCATCGCCCATGACTTGAAAAGCCCATTTAACTCTATCATGGGATTCAGCAGTTTCCTCAGCGAACAGGTAAAAGCAAGAGATTACGCCAACATTGAAAAGTATAGCGAAATTATATATGAATCATCCATTCGCGCCATGGAGTTGCTGAAAAATCTGATGGAATGGTCTCAGTCCCAAACAGGAAGGATTGTATATCAACCCAATACCTTTGATATGGCTGGCATGATCGAAAAAAACGCACACTTATTCGATGATATTGCCGAGCAAAAAGCAATTGCCTTAAAATTGGTTTTGCCAGCCCCTCTCCCGGTTTATGCAGATGAAGCCATGATGAATACAATACTTAGAAATTTGATATCCAATGCCATAAAGTTCTCATATCCTTCAAGTGAAATCATTATTTCAGCGGAACAACATTCAAATGACCTGGTGATCTCTGTAAAGGATTCCGGTATTGGATTATCTGGCGAGAGAATTCAGAAATTGTTCCATCTGGATGAAAATCCATCGACCCTGGGCACACAAAATGAGAAGGGTACCGGCTTAGGGTTGATACTCTGCCATGATTTTGTCACCAAGCATGATGGAAAGCTATGGGTGGAAAGTGAATCTGGAAAAGGGAGCAATTTCAAGTTCTCCATCCCTGTTAAGAAAGAGTAATTCCAAATTCTCAACCTTCTATCGTGAATTTATGATGACTCCTAAAAAAATACTTCTTTTATTTTTCTTACTAATCGCAGCTCTCTCCGGGTTTGCCCAGAATGCAGCTATCATAGACAGCCTCCTCAAGCAACTTAAAATAACCCAATCTGATTCCGCCAGAGCCGACATTTACAACAATTTGTGTTGGAATTACAGGGTTGATTCACCAAAATTAGGATACGATTACGGTACAATGGCGCTGAGTATTTATGTAAAGCAGAAAAATATCTTAAAACAGTGCAATGTTCTGAATAAGTTAGGTATCAATAAACGAAACCTCGGGGAATATTCAGCAGCCCTGGATGACTTTTATAAAATACTCTCCATAGCTGAGATTCCTTTGTGCAATCTCGAGATCGCTTATGCCAATAATAACATAGCAGATATTTATTCCAGACTTGAAAAATATGATAAGGCGATCGAATTTACAGACAAGGCATTGCCGTTGTTCCGGTCGGTGGATAACAAAACAGGTATTGCCTATAACTTAAACATGAAAGGCAGTATTTATGAAAATAAAAAGGAGTGGAAAAATGCTTTAGTTTACTACAAAATGGGATTGACGCTTCGCATAAGTATTGGGGATATTTCAGGAGCTGCAACCTCCTTCGTGCACATTGGCGATTGTTGTCTTGAATTAAATTTACCCGATAGCGCCTTGGTCTATTACAAAAAGGGAATTGAGTATTACGATAAGGCAGGCTTTACTAATTACGGCCAAAGTTACATCAGTCTTGGCAAATATTATGCCGCCAAAAAAGAGTATCAAAAGGCCATCAATTATTTGGAAGAGGCCATTGCAAAGGCCCGGCTGATGAGGAGCCCTATGAATATACAAAAGGCAAACGAAGTATTGCACAATGTCTATTTCTCATTGAAAAATTATAAAAAGGCATACGAAACGCAAACCCTAGCCCGGGAAGGTAATGAAACCCTTCGCAAATCTGAATACATAAAGAAGATTACTACCCTCGAACTAAACTACGCTTTTGAACAGCAGTCCAAACAAAAAGAAATTGATGATCTCAAAAAGAAAGCATTGTACGAAACCCACATATACAAGCAGCAACTATTGTCTTATGGTCTTGTCATTCTCCTAATTATAATAAGCATAATCACTTTTTTTGTCTTCAGAAATTACAAATATACCGCGAAAACAAATCGGCTTTTGAAAGAGTACAATGAAGAAATTTCACGACAAAAAATTGCAATTCAAACTCAAAATGAACAGCTGCATGAACTCAATGCTACAAAGGATAAATTTTTTGGTATCATAGCGCATGACTTGAGAAATCCCTTTAACGGAATTCTAGGAATCTCTGAATTATTAGTTTCATCCTGGCAATCATTTACTTACGAAGAAAAAATGCCAATGATTAAAATGATTCGCGATTCTTCTCAACATGCATTTAATTTATTGGAGAATTTATTGGAATGGTCGAAGGCTCAAACTGGTAAAATTGATTTTCATCCGGATCAATTTATGTTTGATAAACTATTAAAAGATGTAGTAAGTCTTTTGGAGAACTTTTCAAATCAAAAAAATATCACAATAAATTACCAAATAGCTAAAAACCTCAAGGTGTTTGCTGACCAAAATATGATCAATACAATTTTGAGGAATTTAATTACTAATGCCATAAAATTCACCGAAACAAACGGCGAAATTAATGTAAAAGTAGTACAGGAAAGGACTGAAATTCTGGTTCATGTCAGTGATACCGGCATTGGTATCAGTGAAAATAATATTCATAAACTATTTAAAATTAGCGAAAAAATAACCTCCCTGGGTACGAATAATGAAAAAGGTACAGGTTTGGGTTTATTACTTTGTAAGGAATTTGTTGAAAAACATGGTGGAAAGATTTGGGTGGAAAGCGAATTAGGGAAAGGAAGCGATTTCATATTTTCCCTGCCTGTTAAATATCAGTAAAATAAGGTAGTGTGTATGCTCGAAATAATCAATCACTATGTTGAATGGATTACGGTTAAGGAATATTTATGAAGCAGATTGTAGTTTTAACCGGAGCCGGGATGTCTGCTGAAAGCGGAATCCGTACTTTTCGCGATTCGAACGGATTGTGGGAAGAGTACGATGTGATGGAGGTAGCCAGTATCGAAGGATGGCGCAGGAACCCCAATCTTATGCTCCGCTTCTACAACGAACGGCGCAAGCAGATGTATGAATGTGAACCAAACAAGGGTCACATGCTCCTTGCCGAAATGGAGAAGGATTTCGATGTGCGGATAGTTACACAAAATGTTGACAATCTGCACGAAAGGGCCGGATCGACGCATGTTCTTCATTTGCATGGCGAACTTTCCAAAGCCAGAAGTTCGATAGATCCAAACCTTATCTATGACATTGGCAACAAAGCAATAAATCCCGGCGACAAATGTGAAAAAGGAAGCCAGCTAAGGCCCTATATCGTTTGGTTTGGAGAGGAGGTTCCGGCCATGGAGGAAGCAGTGAAAATCGTTGAATCAGCAGATATTCTGTGTATCATCGGAACTTCACTGAATGTCTATCCTGCAGCCGGATTACTGCATTATGCCCCCTATGGCTGCCCTGTTTACCTGATAGATCCCAATCCACCTTTCGACTTGCCCAAAAAGGTGCAGGTGATTGCAAAAGGAGCAGGAGCGGGTTTAGAGAAATTTATTTGTAGCGTAAAATTGGTTTGAAAAGCAGTTCTTCATAGGATATACATCAGGAAACACCTGTTCAGCAACTAGCTGTGTGCCATTGGTGATAATTTAAACACACTTTATATGGACAAACTAATAATTTCGACCGCTCAGTTTGAGAATAGAAGCGGCGACAAAGAGTATAATTTATCCATTATTGAGACACTTGCAAAACAAGCATCAAAAGAGGGTACGAATGTAATTTCATTTCATGAATGCTCAATTACGGGTTACACATTTGCCCGATACCTTTCGAAAAAGCAAATGCTTGACTTAGCTGAATTTATTCCTCAAGGACCAAGTATTATTAAGCTCATTGAAGTAGCAAAGAGAAATAATATTGCAATACTGGCCGGACTTTTTGAGAAGGACGAGTACGATAATTTATTCAAGTCTTACGTATGTGTTGACAAAAACGGACTCGTTGCAAAATACAGAAAGTTACACCCATTCATAAATCCAAACCTTACTCCGGGAGACAAATATTGTGTATTTAATCTGTATGGTTGGAAATGTGGAATTTTAATTTGCTATGACAACAACATAATTGAAAATGTGAGGGCTACAACTCTTTTGGGAGCGAATATAATTTTTATGCCGCATGTGACCATGTGCACCCCTTCAACCCGCCCGGGTGCGGGATTTGTTGATCCGAAATTATGGGAAAACAGGGAAAATGATCCTACTTTCCTGCGTTTGGAATTTGACAGTATGAAAGGAAGGGATTGGTTAATGAAATGGCTACCGGCAAGAGCTTATGACAATGCGATTTATGTGATTTTCTCCAATCCTATCGGGATGGATGATGACCAACTAAAAAATGGTTGTTCAATGATTCTGGACCCCTTTGGGGATATCCTGGCCGAGTGCAGAACATTTGATAACAGCTATGCAACGGCAACCATTACGCCTGAAAAATTGACTCAAGCCGGAGGATATCGGTATATTAATGCCAGACGTCCCGAGTTGTACCGGGATATTATCGGACAAAATCATCAATCAGAACTAAAAGTTGTATGGCTCAATTCTGACTGGCAAAAATAAAAATTGTCAGCTGCTGCTACTTCAGTTTTATCACAAAAATCTGTTTCCATACATCTTTCACCCTCTCCGCCTTGACAGGTCTGTTGAAGGCTATTGTTTTCCCGTCGGGCGACCAGACAATGTTGGAGAGCTCCTCCTTGGTAACGGGTGTCATCCGTTGAAATCTCTTCTCAAAGGGCTCATCAGAGATTTTGCATGTGAGAATGCTGTTTTCCGACTGGTAACAGATAGAAAGGTTGTCCGGACTCCATCTCGCACAACTTTGAACGCCTGCCGGATGATTTGTTACCTGCCGTGAACTTCCGCCGTCAGGCGAAATAATAAATATTTGCTGTTTTCCATTGGCATCTGCAGCCAGATAAGCAATCCATTTGCCATCTGAGGATGAGCGTACCACTCCCCCACATCCGGGATGGGCTGTTTCCGCAGTAAAGGTAAGCCTACGCTGAACTGTTCCTTTGGGTGGCATAGGGAAGGTAGATGGGGTACCTTCCAGCGGACCATACTCCCCAGGTTGGTTGATGGAATCCGGAATGTCCACAACAAAGAGTTCGTCGACTGGTTGATTGTTCTTGCTCCTTACTTTGCCGATAAATGCCCTTGCAACCTGCCTTTTCCCATCCTTTTTCACATAACTGCCGGTACCCACCCAACTGTCGGAGGCAGCGTTACTGATCTCGTCGCTTCCGGGAACAGGATTTGGAACAACCCTGACTACCAGTACGCTGTACCACTCCCCGCTTAGATTTTCCCCTTCACCGCTATGATCCACAGTTACAGGTTTGAGTTTTGTGGAGACACCAACGGTCCTAAGATTCCATGTAATACCTGTTGAATCTTCAAGGGCTTTCATGAGAGCGTCGTTGTAGGTATAACCGACCCATTTGCCATCCTTGCTCCATTCGTGACGGTGGGTGCCGCCCCTCAATGCACCTGGGGTGAATGGCGGCGTGACGTCCCTCGCATCCATGAAGATTGGAACATTCGGATGATTTACATCTACCATTGTACCAGTGCGTTTCCACTGTTGATATGGATTTTTCTCACTGCAAAAGGCCAGTCCATGGATAAAAATCACCCTGTTTTCGGTAGGATGATAGCTGACGGCTCCCGCGCCAGGGCCCCATGAGTGGTTATCCTTCACAACAAAAAGTTCTTCCACTTTGCCTGATTCAACATTGACCCGCTCCACTGAAGGGGAACCACCAATACCTCCGATTCCGGTCCTGGTGTCGTATACCAGCCACTTCCCATCCGGCGAAAAATTGTCGTTGTTATCCAGATCGTGGTTGTAAGCGCCATTGGTAAGCTGAACGATTTTGATTGGCTGCACAGATGGTTTACAACCGATTATTGTGGTGGAGAGCGCGATAGCTCCCAAAAAAAAAATTGTTAATTTCATTAGTAGTATGTCTTTAATTTACACAGAGTTGCATAGAGGAGCACAGAGGGAATCCAGCAAGATGGACAATTGGGACTCTGTTGACCCTTCGACTTCGCTCAGGGAACCATTCTCCGTTTCATCGGTTCCCTGTTTCATTGGAGCATTCGCCCCCTCTCCCCCTCGCCTAGTCTCCCCCACTTTTCTTAGCCGCGCCAGACTTTCGGGAACCTCACCAGATCCGATATTTGGACCTTTTTTCCAGTTTCGATCGATTGCCGTGCGGCGATTCCAATCAGGCTTGACATGATGCCCGCCCTGCTATCGGCCCGACTATTGAACTGATCTTTGGATCCTGGCTTGAATATCAGTTCTTTGAGACGCTCATCAGCGCCACCATGACTGCCTTCAGCCGCTTTGAGTATCCAATATTTGGTCGTCTTCTTGTCCCTGGTAAGGCGGAATTCATAGGTTCCTTCAACATTCCATGGCTGACTGTAATTGAGGTTGACATCAAGCCTTCCAAATTCGCACGAAAAAGAGATACGCTGACCTTCGTAAGGAAGGAAAGTGTTCATGGTATAGGTCAGCTGTGTGCCATTGTCATAGTTCACCTGCACGGAACTGGTATCATAAATGTCAATTTCGTTGTCCCAAACACAGCCATCACGGTAGTAACCGTCTACCTCTTCGCAATTGCCGTACAAGGTCATCATCCTGGTATCTTTGGTCATATCCCAGTAGAACTTGCATTTGGATGAAAAGGCACAATCCCGGCAATTTCTGCCCCTAAAATTGTTGTTGTGGCCGTAATATGAAAGCTTTCCTATCGCCTGAACATCAATTGGTTCAGCCTCAAGTAGCCAGTTGATCAGGTCGAAGTGGTGGGTCGCCTTGTGGACGAACAGCCCGCCGGAGTTCTCCTTGCGGCGGTGCC
>JBBIUJ010000001.1:3095-4699 GCA_037440345.1 Prolixibacter sp. | reverse complement strand
TAACCTTCCTGCAGTAATGGCCTCAATGGGTATGATTCAGGGTGGAAGCCGTCAATCAGGTGGTTATGCAAATCCAACAACGTCCACAACTCAATTTTTCAATCCTCCAGTCCCTCAATACCTCGATTCCAATACTGCAACCCTGTTGATTGAAGCTTTGAACCGTTTCGCCGATAAAAAACTAATCGTTTTTACCGAAATGATCAAAAAGGATCTGGATACGCTCGAAAATATTAAAAATAACAGTGGTTTATAAATCAATCCTTCAATAAATCAATCACATGTTAACCCTGGATAAAGATTCTCAAATCATTGTCACCGACGAAAACTTCTCGGTAAAAATAAAATGCGTTAATCCGGCCTGTTTTATGAACGAAATCCCGGGCGATGTTGGTTTAGGATTGGAAATTTCAGTCAACGAACATACCCGGCTCACTTTCGGCAATCCCGAAAGGTTTGAAAAATTTGTTTCAAGCCAGGACCGTAAATTTTCTGGAATGTCGCTTCGTTTCAATGGTGCGCTTTTCATGTATGGTACACTGGTTATAACCAATGCCACCTCCGAAACTTATTCAGGATGGCTTCAATCAGAATTGGGTGCGCTTGGTACAAAACAACGCGATAAGTTTATTATCGAAGAATCATTGCCTGTTAACCAAACATTTGTAAACAAACAATGGCTTGCCTACTCGCCCGAAACCGACGATTATGCATGTGTGCCCATTAAAAACCTCGATTTTTGGGAAGGCAAAGGCATTCAGGTTCCAGAAACGTTTTCAACCACCGATCCCGGTGGCAAAGTTATAAGCAAAGAAGAGCTGGTTTACAGGCATAGCCAATATTTCAGAAATGAAAAAGACAACTATGTAAATCGCGAACTGGGAATGTTGATTGATACCGAAGGCTATTCGGTGGTGGTTTCACCCTTCTTATTTTTGCAGGTTGCCATCCGCAAAATTCTGCATGCCAACGGTTTTTTTATCGATACCGATGCAAATTTCCTGACCAATGCCGCCTTGAACCGGTTGGTGATTTACAACACCTATAATCTGATGTGGCAAAGTTTTACAACCACAATCGAAGGTCCGTATGTACAATGGGATCCCATGTTAAAACAGTGGGTTTTTATTTCACGCAAAGTAGTCACCGACACACAGTGGTATCTGGGCACCTTCGAATACACTTCATTATTACCGAAAATATCGCTCAAAGATTTTGTTTTGGGCATTCAAAACTGGCAAAATATAATTTTTGTTTTCGGTAAAGACAACAAGGTGAAGGTGATCGACCGTAACGCGATTGTTGAGAGTCCTGCTTACAGTCTCGATGCTTATTTTATCGGTTCATGGGTGATGGGCGAAAAGAAAGATACAATCCTCAAATTTACCCAGGAGATCGACAGTAATGACGCGAATTTTGGTGAAAACTGGCACGACCTAAGCGACCGACGTAACGATTATGGAGCCCCTGTCGATTCGTTCGTTCAATTAAACGCGCTAACAGGCGAGTTGGGCGAATTAAGGCTTGTACGCGACGAAGCCCGTATTTACGAATACACATGGGCAACCGACCTGATACAGGTTGCCGAAACTTGGGAAGAACGC
>JBBIUJ010000001.1:2790-3053 GCA_037440345.1 Prolixibacter sp. | reverse complement strand
CATCAATCATGCCGCAACCATTTTTCTACGGAACAAGCGAAACCGACGAAATCGAAGAAATTAAAACTTCGGTTGCTCCTTTGGTTACACCAGTACGCCAGACCGGTAATATCAAGTCAATGAAAAGCTTGTGGAGCGATTTTAAATTAAGATGTCTGTATCAGCCAAACGGCGAAAATGCTGGTTTCGACACCATTTTCGACGGCGACCAGGGAGTTTTCGAACGCCGATGGCGCAAATGGGCGCAATTCTGGCGGTCAAGG
>JBBIUJ010000001.1:0-2744 GCA_037440345.1 Prolixibacter sp. | reverse complement strand
ATCTATATAACATCAAACATTACACAACCTTACTCAACCCGGCATGGCTGGTTTATTATCGAAGAACTGGAATGCGATTTCAAAGGATCGCAAATGAGTACGGTAAAAATAAAAGGATACAAGTTGTAGATTTTATTATTTATGATTGACTATTGACTATCGTTCATTCTTTTTTGTCCTTTCCCGGCCATTACTCGCTTCCTACATTCGTCAATAATAAATCATCAATAATAAATAATTATTCCGATGGCTTTATCAATTAACATACCCGGAGGAGGCGTTCAGTTGTCAGGCAATCCCATCTACATAAAAATTGCAGGATTATCAAAGCCTGTTGGGGCTACCAATTATAAGGCAATTCTGAAACTATCAAGCGCTAACATACCTTCGTTAAGCAATTTGCCGCCCGATGCCATTGCTCCTGATGCTGCAAACGAAGCTTTGTTCGACATCAGTGGTCTGGTTGATCAACCGTTTATGCCCGAATTTCAGTTTCCAAATGTTGGAGTTGTAACATCCAATCCCCGGGCAGCATGGAATATAAATATTCAATATGGCGAAACGTACTTCGATTCTGGTGGAACTCTGGTCGTTTCATGGAATCCGGATAATACAAACCATATCATCGTTTTAAAAGGTGGAATATCCGATTTGCGCATTGGCGAATACAACGACGCCAACACAACCTTTTTTGAAGAATGGATCAGCGCCGGAAAGTTTTTGACCAATCAGCCAAACAACCAAAAAGTATCACCCGGGCAAATCGTTAAACTTTGGTATCTAAGCCCATCTATTAATACCGTTAATGCAGAATGGAACTGTTCTATAGAAACAAATCTTAAGATTGCCCATATCCCAAAATATGGTGCAGTAGATCTTTACAGTTTTCAGAATTCAGAGTCACCAACCGGATTGGCTGAATTCTCCGTTAACCCTGATTTTTTAGGATTTACATTTGCATCGGGAGAGTGGGCTACAAGTTTCACGTTTTGGCTCTCAACCATTGCCGGCGACATTACCGAGCGCCGGACTTTTATCGTTGACAACGATTACAAGGAAAATAACAATTATCTGTATGTGGCAAACTCATTGGGTGGGGCGGTAGATGTAATTTGGTTAACCGGAAAGGTTGAACTCAGTGTAGATGTTTCGGGAACCGAAGGCATTAAACCCTTGCAACCTGCATTTACAGCCAAAACTGGAAGTATTGTCGCAACCAGCCGGTCAGGTCGCCGCAAATGGAAAATAAACACCGGTTATAAATCGCTCGAAGAAATTAATGCGATGTTAGATGTTTGTCTGGCACGTCACCTTTGGCTAAACATCGACAATAAACTTATTCCGGTTTTACTCGCCAATGGTGATAAACTATTGAGCGACACAATGAGCGATATCCACGAAATTGAGTTGGAATTGCTTGAAGCTCATAATTTAAGATTCACCTAAAAGTTGGTAAGATATGATAACCGGCAAAACATCGCTGATTTCAATATTCTCCGACTTAAAACGCCGGGGTTTGTCTGATGGAATGTTTCGAACGTTGATTGAATCGCTATGGCGCGACACGCACGACGATAATGTCATCGAAAATATTCACCAAACAGCGCACGGGTTTATTATTGGCCAACCGGTAAAGGTTGATTCTGTATCCGGTTTGTGGGTATCGGCACAAGCCGACGAAGCTGCACATGCCAGGACAATTGGATTGGTATGTAGAGTAGTCGATGTAAATACTTTTTGGGTGCGCCGTGCTGGAATACTCCCGGGTGATTATACTCCCGGCGCTGATTATTACCTAAGTTCTACCACTGCCGGAGAAATATTTATTCAGACTAATCCCGAAGTATGGGCAGATACCGATGTTCGTGAATACATTGGGACCGGCGATGCTGACGGAAATTTGGTGATCCGGATCGATTGGAATACCACCATCGATAAAGCCACCAACCTTGAAATTATTAACGCTACCGATTTAACCGTGTTAAATAAATACCTGGCTCCGGACCATCTACACCTGCTTGAAGCCTATTGTGTTGGTGGACAAGCTGACGGAAGTGACCATGTCGCCGAATTAATTGGCACCGATCCTGCTATTCCGGGAGTACGTGTATTTGCAGATCAACAACCAAAATATCTTTTATAGCTATGAAAATTTACACAACAGCACAAACAAACGGCGAAGCGTGGCAGGCGATGGATGGAGCCACGATTGCTTCGATAAATGTAGTTTTTAGACTTGCATTTCCCTTATATGTTCTGAAGGACTTTGCAAATCCATCAATTGTTCCTGTTGCACCATCCGAGGGAGATTCATATTTGGTTGATTCTACTGGTACATGTTGGGGACTTACCGTAACGGCAAAACAAATTATTTGCAGTATTGGAGGTGTTTGGACTATCCTTCCAAAGACAATTGATGATTTATTGGAAGATATGTCTAACAATATTGATGCAAATCTTTCACTCCGGAAGATTTATGCCAGCATAGCGGCCATGAATGCCGATGTTACAAATCCAATAGGCGATGACTCAAAGCCAATTCTTAAGGGTCAATTAGTTGTAATACAGAATGTTTCTGATATAACAGAGATGGGTAAGGTTTACCGATATTCGGGAACAGGGTGGGAATATGTATGCAAAATTGGGGACATATTAAGGAAGATTCAAACTGTAGTTACCAAGCCAGAATCGGTTACATTTTCAAACAGTACTGGAAATTGGAAGTTGATAATTGCTGCCGGTGA